>CP115966.1:2440796-2745896 GCA_027941995.1 Erythrobacteraceae bacterium WH01K
CGGCCCTTGGCGGGCGGCGTGTGGACCGCTGGACCACCTCGCCCTCGCTGTCGAGCGTGCTGGTCTCTTCCCCGAACCGGATGGTGAATTCGTATATCTTGGAGGCATCCAGCATCCGCCCGGCAAGCTTCGTCGCTTCGCCCAGTGCGATCGGCAGGACGCCTTCGGCCAGCGGGTCCAGCGTGCCGCCATGACCGACCTTGGTTTTCACATGGCCGCCCTCGCGCAGGTTACGCTTCACCGCACCCACGGCCTGGGTCGATCCCAGTCCTCGCGGCTTGTCGAGGATGATCCAGCCGGAGGCAGGACGGCGATTCGAAGGTTTCGGGGCACGTGTCACAAGGTCCGCCTAGCCATTTGCGGCGCGTGACGCCATCAGGGTCGCAGCATGGCAGACCATTACGACATCCTCGTCATCGGCGGCGGCATCAACGGTGCGGGGATCGCACGCGACGCCGCGGGGCGCGGGCTGAAGGTGCTTCTCGTCGAAAAGGACGACCTGGCCCAGCATACCTCCAGCGCCAGCACGAAACTGGTGCATGGCGGCCTGCGCTATCTCGAGAATTACGAATTCCGACTGGTGCGCGAAAGCCTGAAGGAGAGGGAAGTCCTGCTGGCCGCGGCCCCGCACATCATCTGGCCGCTGCGCTTCGTGCTACCCCATGACACCGGATTGCGCCCGGCCTGGCTGCTGCGGTTGGGCCTGTTCCTCTACGACCATATCGGGGGGCGCAAATTGCTGCCCGGGACCCGGCGCGTGGACCTGCGCAGACCGCCGCATGGCAACGTTCTGGAACCTCGCCTGACGAAGGGCTTCGAATATTCCGATTGCTGGGTGGAAGACAGCCGGCTGGTGGTGCTGAACGCCATGGACGCCGCCACGCACGGAGCCGACATCCGCACACGGGCGGCTTGCACCGCGCTGGCCCGTGCGGGCGACAGGTGGACGGCCACCCTGAGCGCGCAGGGCGGCAAACAGGAGAGCGTGACCGCGCGCGCTGTGGTGAATGCGGCCGGTCCCTGGGTCGATGAAGTGCTGGGCCGCGCCTTGCCGGGCGAAAGCCACCAGAACCTGCGACTGGTGAAGGGCAGCCACTTGGTCACGCGCAGGCTGTATGAGGGCGAGCACGCCTATATCTTCCAGAACGGCGACGGGCGCATCGTCTTCGCCATCCCTTACGAACGAGACTTCACGCTGCTGGGCACGACAGATGTCGGGTATGAAGGCGACCCGGACGCGGTCGCCATCGACGAGGACGAGCGCGCCTATATCTGCAATGCCGTCAACGAACACCTGCGAACGGACATCAGCCCGGCCGATGCCGTATGGAGCTATTCCGGCGTCCGCCCGCTCTACGATGACAAGGCGGCGAACAATTCCACCGTGACGCGCGACTACGTGTTCGAGGTGGAAGGCGGCGGCAGCGAACCGCCCATCCTGTCGATCTTCGGCGGCAAGATCACGACCTATCGCAAGCTGGCGGAGCATGCGCTCGAAAGGCTGGAGGAAGCCGGCTTGGCAGTGGGCGGCGCATGGACCCGAACGGCGCGGTTGCCAGGCGGATCGATCGATCCGCTGGCCGTCGACCGCTTCATTGCCGACTGGCAGGCCCGCGCGCCGTGGTTTCCGCGCGCAGGCATCGTCCGCCTGGTCCGGGCCTACGGGACGCGCATTGCCGCGATCCTCGGCGACAAGTCATCGCTATCCGAATGCGGCGAACTGATGGGCGGCAATCTCTATGCGAGCGAACTCGCCTATCTGGCAGAGCATGAATATGCGCGCACGGCAGAGGACGTCCTGTGGCGGCGCAGCAAGCTGGGTCTGCACCTGGACGATGCGGGGAAGGACGCCGTCGCCCGCTGGTTCAAGCGGAACGTTCCGGGCGGCTAGCGCCTCGACGCCGCTGCCGCGCTAACCGGCAATTGCGTCGGCCAGGCCGAGATATTTCTCCAGCGCCCAGTTCACGGGGGGACCGACCGTGTTCTCCAGGACCCTCAGCTCGGGCGCGAACCAGGTCAGCGCGATCAGACCCACGAACAGCAGCATGCCCACCGGACGCAGCCTGTCATAGGCGCGCGCCCATTTCGGCGGCAGCAGGCCCTCGAAGATATGCGACCCGTCGAAAGGCGGGATCGGCAACAGGTTGAAGAAGGCGAGGAAGATGTTGATCAGGATGAAATAGAACAGGCCCTGCGTCAGGAACCCCTGTTCCCCGCCCGGCTGTACGAGGCCCGCAGCCGCCGCTCCGCCGAGGAGAACCGCCCCGACGAGCGCGAGCAGCAGGTTGGTGCCCGGACCGGCCGCCGCCACGGCCATCATCCCGAAACGCGGATTGTCGAGCCTGTCCTTGCGCACCGGCACCGGCTTGGCCCAGCCGAAAATCGGAGCGCCTGCCAGCGCGAGGGCACCAGGGACGACGATCGTGCCCACGGGATCGACGTGCCGGACCGGGTTCAGGCTGAGCCGCCGCTGCTCCTTCGCCGTCGGATCGCCCAGCATCAGGGCGGTCCAGCCATGCGCAACCTCGTGGAACACGATGGCGATGACCAGCGCCGGTATCAGTAGCGCAGCGAGGGCAAGTGTATCTGTCATGCCCCCTATCTAGGGTAGCCGACCGCTTCTCCAAAGTGTTTGCGACACAGCGCGACATAGCGTTCGTTCCCGCCGATGACAGTCTGCGCCCCTTCGGCCACGGGATTGCCATCGGCATCGACGCGCATGTTCATGCTCGCCTTGCGCCCGCAATGGCAGACGGCTTTCAGCTCGACCAGTTCGTCCGCTATGCCGAGAAGCGCGGCAGAGCCGGGAAACAGTTCGCCCTGGAAATCGGTGCGCAGGCCATAGCACAGGACCGGGATGCCTCCCTCGTCCGCCAGCCTCGCACATTGCCACGCTTGCCCGCGCGACAGGAACTGCGCCTCGTCCACCAGCAGGCAGTCGAGCGCGGCGCGGGAATGCTCCGCCATCACGTCGCGCCACAGGTCGGTGGCATCATCGAACAGGTGCGCGTCGGCTTCCAGCCCGATGCGGCTGGCAATCGGCTTTCCGGCGGACCGGTCGTCCAGCGCGGCCGTCCACAGCATGGTGCGCATCCCGCGCTCGCGGTAATTGAAGTCCGCCTGCAGCAGCGTCGTCGACTTGCCTGCATTCATGCTGGCATAATAGAAATAGAGCGTGGCCATCTCCCTCCGGTGCTACCCCGCAGTGCGGCGGATGTCTCGTGGATTGACGCCATTCATCCCCAAGACAGAGCGCGGGCGCGATGCTAGGCATGCAGCGCAAGGCCAATCCCGGGGGCACCATGACGACACCGACCGCGACCACGCAGCAGACTGGCATTCTCGGCTGGATCGAGAGAAGCGGCAACAAGCTGCCCGATCCGGTCTTCCTGTTCTTCTGGCTGATTGCTCTGCTTGTCGGCATTTCCGTCATTGCCAGCCTTGCCGGTGTCTCCGCCGCGCACCCGACCGAAATCGATCCCGATACCGGGGCCGCCACCATAATTACCGCGCAAAGCCTGCTGAGTGCGGAGAACATCGCCAGGCTCTGGGTCGAGATGCCCAAGACCTTCACCCACTTCCATCCGCTGGGCTATGTGCTGGTCGTCATGCTGGGCGCAGGCGTGGCGGAGCGAGCCGGCCTGTTCGGAACCGCCATGCGCGCAGGCGTGCGCAATGCGCCGGTTGCCATCCTGACGCCGATCGTGGTGCTGATCGGGATGCTGGGGAACCTGGCGGCGGATGCAGCCTATGTCGTCCTGATCCCCCTTGCAGGTATCATCTTCCATGCCGCGGGACGCCATCCGGTGGCCGGTATCGCGGCCGCGTTTGCCGGCGTATCGGGCGGGTTCTCCGCCAATCTCGTGCCCGGGCAACTGGATGCCCTGCTGTTCGGCATCACCGAGGCAGCGGTCGAGACGGTGTTCGGCGATTTTACCGCCAATATCGCGGGCAACTGGTTCTTCATTGCCGCGATGACCTTCGTTTTCCTGCCGGTCATCTGGTACGTCACCGACAAGATCATCGAACCGCGTCTAGGCGCCTACAATCCCGCCATGGCAGAGCGCGAGATCGCCGGCGAAGCGCAGGGCGAAGTGGCCGACGGCGACCGGGCCCTGACCGAAGGCGAAAGCAAAGGCCTGCGCCGCGCCGGTCTGGCCGTGCTGTTCGTGATCGGGCTGTGGCTGTTTTTCACCTTCGGCCCCGGCACGCCGCTGATCGACGAGACGGCCAGTGCAGAGGCGCAGCTGACGCCGTTCTACCAGAGCCTGGTCGGCGGTTTCTTCCTGCTCTTCCTGTTGGCCGGCTGGGCCTACGGCAAGGCTGCCGGCACGATCGGCGATCACAAGGACCTGGTGAAGATGATGGCAGGGGCGATGGAAGACCTCGCCTACTATCTCGTCCTCGCCTTTGCCGCGGCGCATTTCGTGGCGATGTTCGCATGGTCCAATCTTGGCCTGATCCTGGCGGTCGGCGGGGCCGATTTCCTCGGCAATAGCGGCCTGCCTGCCTGGGCGCTGCTGGCCGCCATCATCCTGACATCCGCCCTGCTCAACATCTTCGTCGGCTCTGCCTCAGCCAAGTGGGCGCTGCTGTCGCCCGTACTGGTGCCGATGCTGATGTTGCTCGGCATCACGCCGGAAATGGCGACCGCCGCGTACCGCGTGGGCGATGGCGCGACCAACATCATCACACCGTTGATGGTCTATTTCCCGCTGATCCTGATTTTCTGCCAGCGCTGGCAAAAGGATTTCGGGCTCGGCTCGCTTGCGGCGACGATGCTGCCCTACTCGGTCGGCCTGCTGGTGGCGGGCCTTGCCATGACGATCGGCTGGGTCGTGCTGGACCTGCCGCTTGGTCCGGGCGCAGGGGTATTCATGGATGTGCCGACCGCCATCGATCCGACCGGGCCTGCCGCATCGGAATGATCGGGGCGCAGGCGCCCTCCTAATCGGCGGCGTCGTCGTCCCCGTCCAGATCGCGCGCGACCTTCGGGTCGTTCAGCAGCTTCTCGATCCGGTCCGCTTCCTCGAAGCTTTCGTCGGCACGGAATTTGAGCTTGGGCGCGAATTTCAGGCCCAGCCGCTTTGCCACCTCGCGCTGGAGGTAGGCCGTATTGCGGCGCAGGGCGTCGACGATCTCGTCCTCGCCCTTGCCCAGCAGCGGTTTGACATAGGCCGTCGCATTGCGAAGATCCGGCGTCATCCGCACTTCGGTCACCGCGATGTTCGCCGCGCTCACCGTTTCGTCATGCACCTCCTGCCGGGCGAGCAGCTCCGACAGGATGTGCCGCACGCGCTCGCCCACCTTCAGGACGCGGACGGAATGCTGTTCGGCGGTGAATTGTTCGCGGCGAGCCATCAGGGTTTCTCCAGCGGCGCATGGCCGGGCTGTGGTTTGGGTGTCGGGATGGCGGTCGATGTGGCGCGCGCAAGGATGCGCCCTTCCTCGTCCAGCAATTCGCCCTCCAGGAACAGGACGCGCCGGCCCGCCTTCACCACCCTGCCCTTGCCCGTGATGACCGCACCGTGCGGTATCAGCCGGATGAGGGACATCGACAGGTCGAGATTGAGCGGCGCTTCGCGGCCTCCGCTCGCGGCGACATAGGCATAACCCATAACATCATCGAGGTAGCCTGCGACCAGCCCGCCCTGCACGCCGCCGCGCCAGGTGCACATCTGCTCCTGCACGGTGAAGCGCATGGTGGCGGTCTGCGCCGCCTCGTCCCAGTCGACGAATTCCGAGGCGAGCAGCGACGAATGGGGCGAAGGTGGCCCATCGCCGAATATGTCGTCGCTGCCCACGCTGCTCTCGTTCATTCCTACAGGGTTCAAAGCGTGCGTTCACGCTCCTCGATCTCGAAGACCTCGAGGCTGTCGCCCGGCTGGACGTCGTTCGTGTCTTCCAGCACGACACCGCATTCCAGGCCGGTGCGGACTTCGTCCACGTCGTCCTTGAACCGGCGGAGCGAGGCGATTGTCGTGGCGGACACGATGACATCGTCCCGCGTGAGGCGTGCATGCAGCCCCTTGCGGATGACGCCTTCGGTGACCAGCAGACCGGCTGCCTTGTCCTTCTTGCCGGACTTGAAGACTTCCTTGACCTCTGCGCGGCCGACGACATGCTCGATCTTCTCGGGGCCGAGCTCGCCCGCCATCTCCTTCGCGATTTCCTCGGTCAGGTGATAGATGACGTCGTAATACTTCATCTCCACGCCGTCGCGCTTCACCAGGTCGCGGGCCTTCGCATTGGGCCGCACGTTGAAACCGATGATCGGCGCACCCGATGCCGCCGCCAGGGTGACATCGCTTTCGGTGATGGCGCCGACCCCTGCATGCAGGATGCGGACCTTGATGAGGTCGTTGGACAGGTTGTGGAGCGCGGTGTTGATCGCCTCCACGCTGCCCTGCACGTCGGCCTTCACCAGCAGCGGGAACTCGACCACATCGGCTTGCAGGTTGTTGAACATCGTATCGAAGCTGGTCGGGGCAAGCGCGGTGCGCTTCTCCGTGGCCTTCTCGCGGCGATATTCGGCAACTTCGCGGGCGCGGGATTCGCTTTCCACCACGGTCAGCTGGTCGCCGGCCATCGGCACACCGCCGAGGCCGAGGACCTCGACCGGCATGGACGGGCCGGCTTCCTTGATCTGCTTGCCCTGGTCGTTGACCACGGCGCGGACCTTGCCACTTTCGGTACCGACCACGAACACGTCGCCACGCTTCAGCGTGCCGCGCGTGACGAGGACGGTCGCGACAGGGCCGCGGCCCTTGTCGAGCTGTGCCTCGATCACCGTCGCATCGGCAGCGCGGTCCGGGTTCGCCTTCAGCTCGAGCAGTTCGGCCTGCAGCGCAATCGCCTCGAGCAGCTTGTCGAGGCCAGTGCCCTTGGTCGCGGAAACTTCCACGTCCTGCACATCGCCCGACATCGCTTCCACGATCACCTCGTGTTCCAGCAGGCGTTCGCGGATTTTCTGCGCGTTCGCCTCCGGCTTGTCGATCTTGTTGATCGCCACGATCATCGGGACGCCCGATGCCTTGGTGTGTTTGATCGCCTCGATCGTCTGCGGCATGATGCCGTCATCGGCTGCGACTACGAGAACCACGATATCGGTCACGTTGGCGCCGCGCTGGCGCATTTCCGTGAACGCGGCGTGGCCGGGCGTATCGAGGAAGGTGATCTTGTCCTTGTTCTTGGTCGTGATCTGGTAGCTGCCGATGTGCTGGGTGATGCCGCCGGCCTCGCCCTTCGTCACATTGGTGCCGCGCAGGGCGTCCAGCAGGCTGGTCTTGCCGTGATCGACATGGCCCATGATCGTGACCACCGGCGGACGCGGTTTCAGCGTGTCCTCGGGATCCTTGTCCTCTTCCACCTTGATGTCGACGTCGTCTTCGGAGACGCGCTGGACGTTGTGGCCGAATTCCTCGACCAGCAATTCGGCGGTATCGGCGTCGATGGTCTGGTTGACGGTGACCATCATGTCCATCTGGAACAGGGCCTTGACCAGCTCTGCACCCTTCTCGCCCATACGCTTCGCCAGTTCGCCGACCGTGATGGCCTCGGGAACGATGACGTCGCGAACCTGCTTCTCGCGCGGCTTCGTGCTGCCGCCGCCCTGCGCACGCTTCTCACGCTCGCGGGCACGCTTCAGCGCGGCGAGGCTGCGGGCACGGCGACCTTCATCCTCGTTCAGCGCCTTGGTCACGGTCAGCTTGCCGGAACGGCGCTTGTCCGGACGCTCGGGCGTGCGGGCCTTCTTCTCTTCCTTCTTCGGCGGGCGCTTGGGCTCGGGCCGTGCGACCGGCGTGAACTTGCGTGCGCCCGGCACGACCTTGGCGGCCGGTTTCTCCGCTGCATCGTCGGCCTGCGCGGCTTCGGCAGCAGGCTCTTCGGTAGCAGCCTCTTCAGCCTTGGCCGCATCTTTCGCATCGAGTTCGGCCTGCTTTGCAGCAGCCTCTTCCGCCTTGCGGTTTTCCTCGGCGCGCTTCTTCTCGTCCTCGGCTGCCTGGCGGGACTGCTTTTCCTCGCGCTTGCGCGCGTCCTCGGCCAGCCTCAGGCGATCTTCTTCGGCCTCGCGCTGCAACCGGGCAACGCGTTCCTGCGGCGTTTCGCCGGCAGGTGCCTTGTTGGCGGGAGCGGGCGCAGGTGCGGGGGCGGGCGCAGGGGCGGGAACCGGCGCGGGTGCCGCTTCGGGTTCCGGTGCAGCGGTGGGTGCCGGTGTAGGCTCCTCGGCCCCCTTCTCACCAGGCTTCACCAGCTTGCGGCGACGCTTCACCTCAACGGCGACCTTGTTGGTTCGGCCGTGGCTGAAGGTCTGCTTGACCTCGCCCGCATCGACCGGCCGCTTCAGTCCGAGCGGCTTGCGGGTCTTGGGCTTGTCTTCGTTATCGGCCATAAAAAGCGTATCTTCCTTACAAACTTGTATCGTCGTCGTCTGGCGAGCCAAATGCCCGTCAGCCGCTGTCCTGCGTGCTTTGGGTCAGCGCACCCCCGGAAGGTCCAGGTGGCGCGCCGGTGAATTGCAACAGGCGCTGCAGGGCAGTGCCCACCCGGCCTGCCGCGCTCTTGCCGGAGCGTGCAGTTCCTCGCGAGCCGCGGCTGCTGACGCCCAGATGGACGACGTTTGCGCCGCCCAATGCCACAGACAAAGCGTCACGGTCCAGTGGCAAGCGCGTACCGCGCTGTCCGGACCCCTCAGCGTCGGAGCCGACACGCCATGCCTGGTCGAGCCTGGAGGCCCCGCCCTCGCTTGCATCCGACGCGTGCAGCAGCAGGCCGATGCCCCCGCCGCGCGCAGTCTCGGCAATGCGTTTGGATCCCAAGATAATGCTTCCGCCGCGCATTTCGAGACCCAGCCGGTCGAGAAAAGCGCGCGTCAGCGAATCCTCGATCCTTTGCGGCAGGTCGTCGGGGACCGACAGGCGCGCGCCCTTGAAGGCCCGGGCGAGAGCGCCCCGCAGCCGGCCATTGGCCATCGCCTCTTCCAGCGCAGCACGGTCCGCGCCGAGCCATGCGCCGCGTCCGGGCGCTTTCGCCTGGACGTCGGGCAGCACGTCCCCGTCCGGGGAGATGGCAAGGCGCACGAGAGTATCGCGCGCGCCGTGCTCCCCTGACAGGATGCATTTGCGCTCCGGAGCAGGCTTGCCTGCCCCGGCTTGCGCGTCATCGATGTCGGACTTCAGGCGCTCATTGGGTGGAGTCCGCATCGGCGGCCTCCTGCTGCTCGGTCGCATCCGCCGTGGCGGGCGCTTCCTCTTCGTCTTCGAACCAGTGCGCGCGGGCCGACATGATGATCTCGTTGCCCTGCTCTTCGCTCAGGCCGAACGCACCCAGCACGCCGCCCTTGTCCTCGGGCCGCGACGGACGATCGCTCTTCATCGGCGGACCGGCCTTCGGGTCGGTCGGCGACGGACGGCGACGCGGCGCCTCGCGCTTCTTGGCGATCAGTTCGTCGGTCGCGAGATCGGCCAGGTCGTCCAGCGTCCTGATCTCGGCCTTGCCCAGCACGACCAGCATCTGTTCGGTCAGGTGCGGCAGTTCTGCAAGATCGTCCTCGACACCCAGTTCGCGGCGTTCTTCGCGCGCGGTTGCCTCGTGACGCTCCAGCGCCTCTGTCGCGCGGCTCTGCAGTTCCTCGGCCAGTTCCTCGTCGAAGCCCTCGATGCTGGCGAGTTCGGCCAGTTCGACATAGGCGACCTCTTCCAGTTCCGCGAAGCCTTCGGCAACCAGCAGCTGCGAGAGGGTTTCGTCGACGTCGAGTTCTTCCTCGAACATCTTGGAGCGCTCGGCGAATTCCTTCGACCGCTTCTCGCTCGCCTCTTCCTCGGTCATGATGTCGATCTGGTGACCGGTCAGCTGGCTGGCGAGACGCACGTTCTGGCCGCGGCGACCGATGGCCAGGCTGAGCTGGTCGTCGGGCACGACGACTTCGATACGCGGCTCGTCCTCGTCCAGCACGACGCGGCTGACGGTTGCAGGCTGGAGCGCGTTCACCACGAAGGTCGCAATATCCTCGCTCCACGGGATGATGTCGATCTTCTCGCCCTGCAGTTCCTGCACGACGGCCTGCACGCGGCTGCCCTTCATGCCGACACAGGCACCGACGGGGTCGATGCTGCTGTCGTGGCTGATAACGCCGATCTTCGCACGGCTGCCCGGATCGCGGGCGGCGGCCTTGATCTCGATGATGCCGTCGTAGATTTCGGGCACTTCCTGCGCGAACAGCTTGCGCATGAAATCGGGCGCGGCACGGCTGAGGAAGATCTGCGGGCCGCGATTGTTGCGCTCGACCTTGGTGATCAGAGCGCGAATACGCTCGCCCACGCGAACAGCTTCGCGCGGAATCTGCTGGTCGCGGCGAATGACGCCCTCTGCGCGGCCGAGATTGACGATCACGTGGCCGAACTCGACCGACTTGATGACGCCGGTGATGACCTCGTTCGCGCGGTCCTTGAATTCGTCGTACTGGCGCTCGCGCTCCGCATCGCGGACCTTCTGGAAAATCACCTGCTTGGCGCTCTGCGCGTCGATACGGCCAAGATCGACCGGCGGCAGCGGGTCGACGATGAAGTCACCGATGCCGGCATCGTCCTGCAGCTTCTGCGCGGCCTTCAGGTCGACCTGCTTGAAATAGTCCTCGACCTCCTCGACCACTTCGACGACGCGCCACAGGCGCAGGTCGCCGGTCTGCGGGTCGAGCTTCGCACGGATGTCGTTTTCCGCGCCATAGCGGTTGCGCGCGCTCTTCTGGATCGCCTCTTCCATCGCCTCGATGACGATTTCCTTGTCGATCATCTTTTCGGAGGCGACCGCGTTCGCAATTGCGAGCAGTTCTGCCTTGTTGGCGGAAATTGCACTGGCCATCAGTCGTCAGCCTTCTCTTCTTCGTCCGTTTCCGGGTCTTCGATAATGTCCTCGGCACCTTCGGTGTCGAGCGGTTGCGTGGCGGCGATCAGCGCGTCCGTCAGGACCAGCTTCGCCGCATGGATCATATCGCGGGGGAAGGAAACCTCGCCCGCGCGGTTATCGTCTATCGTGACGACACCGTTCTCGTCGATGCCGACCAGCGTGCCCTTCAGCGTGCGATGGCCGTGGACCTTCTCTGCCAAAGAGACCTTCGCTTCGTGCCCTGCCCAATCGCTGAAATCCTTCGCGCGGGTCAGCGGGCGGTCGATGCCCGGGCTGCTGACTTCCAGGTGGTAGGCACCGGGGACGAGAACCGTGCCCTCCTCCTCCAGCGCGTCGAGCCGGTCGGAGATACGGCGCGAGAGCGCGGCGCACTGCTCGATCACCAGCTGGCCCGTCGCCGGGTCTTCCGCCATGATCTGCAGCGCCTGCCCGCCGTCCCCGGCTTCCGACGGCATCATCTTCACGCGGACGAGCTCGAAGCCCAGCGCCTTCGCTTCGGGTTCGATTACGTCTTCAAGGCGTGCCAGATCGGCCATTCGGTCTCCAGTTTGTTTCCACCGCGGCAAAGGCAAAGCGGTTTCGCGCCGGCCCCTTCCGGCGCCAGCCCCACATTGCAGCAACGATGTCGGGATGGATGCGAGATAGGTCGCCGCCCGGCATATTGCAAGGATTAAGATCGCCTGCGCACCCAGGGATCTTCCGTCCGGTCGACCGATAGCTCACCGTCGAAAGGCCGGCACAGGTCGAAAGCTTCATGCGGCGTGCCTTCGAGCCATGCAGACCAGACTTCGGGCGGAAGGATGACCGGCATCCGGTCGTGGACAGGCGCGACCTGCCGGTTGGCATCGGTCATCACCATCGAGAACGCTTCGCTCCATTCGTCGGTATCGCGCCAGATGCCGGCGGCCGCGAATACCGGCGAACCGGGCACGCTGAACCAGGTGCGGGTCATGCTGCCCTTTGCGCCCTCCGCCTCGGCAAAGCGCGTGACGGGGATCAGGCAGCGGCGATTCTCGAAACTGTCGCGCCAGAAGAAGCTTTTCAGCTTGTCGGTGCGGGCATTGTTCACCGGCTTTGGCTTCAGCTTCTGCCCTTTTGCGCCTGTCCGCTCGAAGGGGAATCCCCAGACCATGGGTTTCAGGCGTCCTCCTGCCACGACCGGGGCAGGATGGCCCGGAAAGATCTCGTCCGGCGCATTGCTGCCGAAATCCTGCGCCACGGCGTCGAAGAAGTCGGCCAGTTCGGTTTGCGAGGCGCGCACATTGTAAAGGTTGCACATGGCGCGGTCTTACATCGCCGCGCCGCGGCAGGCAAAAATCCGCAATGCGGCCCCTTCAGTCAGCCTCTTCCATCAGGCCGTGCTTCTTGATGCAATGGCGCAGCTGGTCGTAACTCAGTCCCAGCGCCTTCGCGGTCTGTCGCTGGTTCCAGCGATGCTTGCCCAGCGCGTGCTCGACGATCGAGCGTTCATGGGCATCGACCGCACCGCGCAGGTCGTCGATAGTCTCGAAATCGATGGCCGACCGGTTTTCCGGCTGCCCGACTTCGGTGAAATCGGTGGACGCGCGCGCAGGTTGCCGCTTGCGAACCTCGCTTTCCAGCGGTTTCCATGGGCTTTCGAAAGGATCGAACTGGACATGGGCAATGGGCTCGTCCGGATTGTCCCAGCGATAGACCGATCGTTCCACGACATTGCGCAGTTCGCGGACATTGCCGGGCCAGGGATGCTCTTCCAGTTCCCGCTGCACATGGGATGCAAAGCCCGGCCAGCCGTCCCAGCCGAGTTCGGCGGCCATGCGGCGGGCGAAATATTCGGCCAGCACGCCGATATCCCCATCCCGCACACGCAGGGGCGGCAGGGTGATGACCTCGAAGCTGAGCCGGTCGAGAAGGTCGGCCCGGAACGTGCCCTCGGCAGCGAGGCGCGGCAGGTCCTCGTTCGTGGCGGCTACGATGCGCACATCCACCCGGACCGGACGCGACGCGCCAATACGGGTGACCTCGCCATATTCGACGGCGCGCAGCAGGCGTTCCTGCGCCGCCATGCTCAGCGTGCCCAGCTCGTCGAGGAACAGCGTGCCCTTGTCGGCTTCCTCGAACCGGCCCTCTCGCGTCCTGGTCGCGCCGGTAAAGGCGCCCGCTTCGTGGCCGAACAATTCAGCCTCGATCAGTGTCTCCGGCAGAGCGGCGCAGTTCATGGTGACGAGATTTTCGTCCCACCTGTCGGACAGTCGGTGGAGCCGTTCGGCAATCAGTTCCTTGCCGGTCCCGCGCTC
The DNA here is from genome assembly GCA_027941995.1 of Erythrobacteraceae bacterium WH01K. Taxonomy (NCBI): domain Bacteria; kingdom Pseudomonadati; phylum Pseudomonadota; class Alphaproteobacteria; order Sphingomonadales; family Erythrobacteraceae; species Erythrobacteraceae bacterium WH01K. The sequence goes on from CP115966.1 coordinate 2,453,978, forward strand.
CCCGATGACCAGGACCGGGCGGCGCATGGGCGCGGCGCGGCTGGCACGCTCGACCGCGTCGAGAAACGCCCCGGATTGGCCGATAAACTGGTTTTCCCGCTCCATGGCCGATCTTATAGTGAAATTTCCCAACCCTTGGCAATATACACCTATCGGAACCAGTAGGCCGTTTGTCGAAACGGCGCATTTCTGCGGACTTCGCGGTTTGGCACGCCCTTTGCTGATAGGTTAACATACTCGAACACATCCTTACGGGAGACCCATCATGTACAGCCGCGAATTCTTCCGCACCCGCCTCGGTCAGGCCGCCATGGTCAGCATCGTGACGATGACCGCTTTCGTGGCGCTCGGCACGCAGCTGGAGGTCCAGCCTGCTTACGCCACGACCGTTACGGCGGAGCAGGTGGAGCTGGCATGAGCAGCCACGATCCCCGTCATTCAAAGTTAGGGCCGGAGCGTTCGTCTTCCCCCGACGCCACTGGCGCTTCGGCCCGCAAATCCCGTCTTTCGCGCCTGGACGAGGAAGTGGAGCGCGTTCGCCGCAGCCCCACCCCGACACAGGCCCGCCCCGGCGCGGCCAAGAAAGACGATCCCTTCAACCTCGGAGTACCGTTCATGGGAATTTTCTCCCGCACACGCGATATCATCGCGGCCAATTTTAACGACATGCTGGACCAGGCGGACGACCCCCAGAAGATGATCCGCATGATCATCCTCGAGATGGAGGAAACGCTGGTCGAGGTCCGGGCAAGCGCCGCGCGCACGATCGCCGACCAGAAGGAAATGCACCGCCACACGGTCAAGCTGGACAAGCTGCAGGCCGACTGGGCGGAGAAGGCGCAGCTGGCGCTGAGCAAGGACCGCGAAGACCTGGCCCGCGCGGCGCTGGTCGAGAAGAAGAAGGCATCCGACATGTCGGACCAGCTGAAGCAGGAAATCGCCGTACTGGACGATGCCCTGCGCGCCTACGAACAGGACATCCAGAAGCTGCAGAACCGCCTGCGCGAGGCCCGCAGCCGCCAGACGGCAATCGCCGCACGGCTGGAAAGCGCGGAGAACCGCGTGAAGCTGCGCAGCCTGATGACGAACGAGCGGGTCGACGATGCGCTCAGCCGGTTCGACCAGCTGGAACGCCGGGTCGACTATGCAGAAGGCCGTGCCGACGCGCTCGGCATCGAGAGCAAGGATGCGCCCAGCCTGTCCGACGAGATCGCCGCCCTGGCCGGCAGCGACAAGGTCGACGAGGAACTGGAAGCCATGAAGAAAGCGCTCGGCAGACCGGGTGCGGACAGCAGCAACGAAGACGGGAAGGACGCCTGAGCCATGGAAGAAATCATCATCATACCGGCGATCTTCATCGGTCTTCCGTGGGTCGTCCTCCACTACATCACCAAGTGGAAAACCGCTGCCACCATCACCAACGATGACGAGGCCCTGCTGGAAGAGATGTACAATCTCGCCAAGCGTCTCGACGCGCGGATGGACACGGTGGAACGCCTGGTCGAGCACGACCACGCCGACTTCAAGCCCGCCCGCCTCGTGCAGAATTCCGAAGAAGACAACGCCAAGCTGAACGAGCTGGAAGAACTGCTCGCCGAGAAGAAGGGAGCCGCCCGATGAATACCCCCCGCACCACGCTGTACCGCGACAAGCAGAATGCGAAGCTGATGGGCGTATGCTCCGGCATTGCGGACTATACCGGGGTCAATGCCTTCTGGATCCGTCTCGGCTTCCTCGCCGCGCTGTTCACCGGCATCCTGAGCCCGGTAATCATCCCGCTCTACCTGCTGGCCGGCCTGCTGCTGAACAAGAAGCCGCCGCATCTTTATGTCGATCAGGAAGAGCAGCAATACTGGCAGCGCCTGCGGCAGAACCCGAAGCGCACCGTACGCGAGGTTCGCGGCAAGTTCCGCGACATCGACCGCCGGCTGGCCGAAGTCGAAACCTACTACGTCAGCAGCAACCCGCGCCTGACGTCCGAAATCGACCGCCTGCGCCTGACCGACTGAGAACCGCGCTGCCAATCGAAGGGGAAGAAAAATGGGTGAATTTATCGGAGCGCTGACCGGCCTTGCCGCCGTGACCATGCCGTTCCTTATTCCGATTGCGATCGTGTGGATCATCAGCCGGAACAAGCTGGAGAAGCAGAAAATCGAAGCGACGGCGGACGCAACGTCCGAAAAGGCCGCGCAATATGTGGGTCAGATCAAGGATCTCGAAGACCGGGTGCAGGTGCTCGAACGCATCGTCACCGACCGCGGCTACGACGTCGCCACCCAGATCGAGGCGCTGCGCGATACCCGCAAGGTCGAAGACCAGGATAGCGGCGTCCCGCTCGAGATGAACCGCAGGGAGAAAGCGTGATGGACTGGGGCAGCCCCGAATTCGTGATCGCGATCATCGCCCTCAGCACCATCGGCTGGGTCGTCAACAACTGGATCCGCGCCAAACACGGCTACGAACTGGAAGACGAATGGGGCGGCAAAACCGCGCCGAAGGACACTGGCGAAACGCAGCGCCTGAAAGCGGAAAATGCTGCCCTGCACGAGAAGCTCGACGCGATGCAGGACCGGATGGTCAATCTGGAGCGCATCGTCACCGACAAGGGCTACACCCTTTCGGATGAGATTGAAGCCCTCCGTGACAAGCAGATGGACAGCGGGGTGCCGCTCGGCCTGAACAAGAAGGAAAAGATGTGATGGACCTCTCGCAAATTCCGGTTGCGGCACTCGCGATACCCTCGGCCTTCATCGCTATCGGCTGGGTCGCCAACACCTGGATACGGGTGAAGAACGGATATCCGCTCGAAAACAGTTGGGGCAAGGCGGTCTATCCCAGGACCGATGCCGAGGCGAAGCAGCGCGTTACCCTGCTGACCCAGGAAAATGCGGAACTGCGTGCCGAACTGGGCTCGATCAAGGACCGGCTGGGTAATGTCGAGCGGATCGTGACCGATGGGGGGTACCACCTGACCCACGAGATCGAGAGCCTGCGCGACGAACGCGCGGCGAAGAAGGAGGTGAACTGATGGATGGCAACCTGCTCCTGATCTTCGCATTCGTCCTGATCGCGGCCGCCATAGTATTCCGCTTTGCCACGGCGGCGCACAGACGGACGGTCGAGCACGAAGAGCGAAAACTCGAACTCGAAGCGCGCAAGGCAGAAGCCGAAAACGGGCACGGCGGTGCGAGCTATCGCAAGCTGGAAGAACGCGTGCGCGTCCTCGAACGTATCGCAACCGATTCCAATCATGCCCTCGCCAGCCAGATCGACGAACTGCGCGACCTGCAGGCTATCGACGACCGTACAGAGCGGGAGAATGTATCGTGAGTTTCTGGTCGGCCATCATCCTTATCGCCCTGATCGTCTGCGCGACCGCACTGTTCATGCAGCGGGCCGAGAACCGGAAAGACGCGGCCAGGACGGATGGCGGCAAACGCGAACGCGAGCTGGAAAGCGAACGCGACGCCGCGCGATCCGAACTGGCGGATCTTCGCGAGCGGGTGAAGGTGCTGGAACGTATCGCCACGGATCCATCGCGCCGCACCGCCGAGGAAATCGAGAAGCTGCGCGACTGAGGTCCCGCACCGGACCGGCGCCAGAGGACAGGAAGCAAGGGTAGGAGTATCGACATGGAACCGACTGCCGTCATTGCCATCACCGCCCTTGCCGGGCTGCTGGTCACCCTCGCCGCCTTGCTCAGGGCATGGCAGGGCTGGCTCCAGCTAAAGCGCACGGAACTGGAAAGCCGCCTCCCCCAGCGCGCGGCCGTCTCGCAGTCGGAGGGCGGTTCGCCGGAAGGCGCAGCGCGGATCGAGATTGCCGACCTGAAGGAACGCATCCGCAAGCTGGAAGCCATCGCCAGCGGGGTCGACCTCTAGAACTGGAATTTCACGCCGCGCTCGCTACATGGCGCGTCATGCGAACACTCGACGACATCCGCGAAGAATACGAGTTCCTGGAAGGCGACGAGCGCTATCGCCTGCTGATCGAGCTGGGCCGCGACCTCGATCCTATGCCCGATGCGCTGAAGACCGATGCCACGCTGGTTCGCGGCTGCTCGGCCAGCGTCTGGGTCTATCCGACCGAGAACGGCGAGCAACTGCACTTCCTCGCCGACAGCAACGCCGCCATCACGAAAGGCATCGTCGCCCTGGTGATCGCGGCCGTGCAGGACCAGCCCGCCGGCGCAGTCGCGCAAATGGATGTGACCGCGAAGCTCGAACCTTTCGACCTCGGCAACCAGCTCAGTTCCAACCGGACACAGGGCATTCCCAACATGATCGCCCTGGTAAAAGAACACGCTGCGCGCATCGCCAATTCCTGAGATTGGTTCTGCAGAAGGGGAACCGTTCACCGCGCCGGCCGCTGTAGAGCCATAGCTTTACAGGATTTTTCAGACATGATTGCCATCATTACACTTATCGCAACGATCCTCCTGCCGCCGCTGGGCGTCGCGATGAAACACGGGCTGGACCGGGATTTCTGGATCAACCTGATCCTGACGATCATCTTTTTCGTGCCCGGGCTGCTGCACGGACTATACGTCAACTACTTGCGGTAATCGCGCACGGCAGGGTCCGTGACCGGATATATCGAAGGGCGTCGAGGTTCAGACCTCGGCGCCCCATTCGATTCCGGACGAGGCATCCCCGCCCGTGCGCGCGCCGGACCGGACGCGGGCGATCCCGGCATCCTTCTGCCGTTTCAGATCCGCCTTCAATCTCGCCGGATCCCGCGCGAAGACGAAGCCGAAGCTTACGCCGCCTTCCTTGCCGATGGTTGCATGGTGGAGCCTGTGGGCCTGCACCAGCCGCTTCGCGTAGCCGCGCCTTGGGGACCATTTCCAGTAGCGCTGGTGCACCAGCCCGTCATGAACGAGCGTATAGATGACGCCGTAAAGCGTGATGCCGAAAGCCACCCACCACAGTGCGTCGGACACGAGATAGCCGACGGCGAACATCCCGAAGACGATGGTGCCGAACACGACGGCGAACAGGTCGTTCTTCTCCAGCTTGCGATCATGGGGTTCGTGGTGGTCGCGGTGCCATCCCCAGCCCCATCCATGCATGATGTATTTATGCGCCCACCAGGCGAACAGCTCCATCCCGATGACCGATGCAAGGACGATCAACGATATCTGCCACCAGCTCATGTCGCCACCCTAGACCGTGACGATGCCCTGCGCCACGCCGGAAGCCCCCACCACGGGACATTGGGCGCAAGATGGTGTTCGTGGTGATAGCCGAAATGGAAGCAGGTCATCAGGCTGGATAGCGTCCCGAAACGCTCGCTGCGCGCATTGTGCCGGTCGGGAAAACTGTCCTCCGCATGGCGATGCGGGCGGAAGGTTCCGAAATAGAACAGCTGGAGCGAGCTGAGGATGGCGGGCAAACCGTAGAGAAGGACGATCTTCCCGGCCGGAACGCCGAGGACCAGCCAGTAGGCGGCGACGATGCCGGATACGTAGGCCGCCGATTTCCAGCCGAAATATCGCCGCAGGAATGTCCCGTACCAGCGCAGGAAATCGGCCGGATTGTCGGCGTCGAAATCCGGATCGTCCCGCGTTCCGACATGGCGATGGTGGGCGAAATGAGCTTCGCGCATCCGGCGCCAGCCAAAGCCTGCATACAGGAACAGCAGGATTGCCCCGACCGCGCTGTTCAGCCGCGGCCAGCCGGGCGCCAGCGAGCCGTGCATGGCATCGTGGCTGACGATGAACACGCCCACCGAAAGCCAGCAGAACGCCGCCGCCATCAGCAGTCCGAGCGGAAGCGTGGCCAGCGTCAGGTCGAATACGAACATTGCGTAGAAATGCAGGCCCAGCCAGGCGAGCACCACGGACAGCCCCAGCGCAAGGCCGATCGCCGCCTGCGATGCGTGATGTGTCGTGGATGATGCGAACGCATGGCTCATGGGAAGCCGATATAGTATCCTGCAAGCCTGCGCAAAAGGTCGCCCTTCGGCCAGCCTCTTGCCTTGCAGGGCCATGCGTTAGCCTGCGAGCGACGGCGTATTACGAGGCAGCCTGGTCCCGCAGGTTGAAATAGGACCGGATTTCCTCCCCGATACGCGCCGGCTTCAGGCTTTCCGCATCGATGCAGCACCAGCTCGATTTCACCTCGGCCAGGACTTCGCCGCCGCGTTCGATCACCGTGGAGTAGAATGCCCGTGCCCCCCGCGTGCTTTCCAGCACGGTGCGGGCGATCACGTCGTCTTCCAGGAAGGCAGGCTTGCGATAGGTAATCTCGTGCTTCAGCGCGACCCATGCGCGGCTGGCAACCGCATCGTCCGGCGCGAACTTGCGCCAATGCGCCAGCACCGCATCCTGCACCCAGCCCAGATAGCGGGCGTTGTTCACATGCCCCATAAAATCGATATCGTCGGGCAGGATCTTGATCGGAAAGGCGAAGGGCTTTGCTGACATGATTGTAAGTTAAGCGAAGAAACGTTTCTATTCCATGACCCGTATTTGCTTGGGCGCGATAATCTTGCGGATGTTGCGGAATGGTCGCAATGCTGCGTTCCATCATGGCCAGCAAACCCCGCACGCTTTACGAAAAAATCTGGGATGCCCACGTGGTCGAACGGCGCGGCGATGGAACCGCGCTCGTCTATATCGACCGCCATCTCGTCCACGAAGTGACCAGTCCGCAGGCGTTCGAGGCGCTGCGGCTTGCCGGACGCAAGGTTCGCCGGCCTGACCTGACGCTGGCCGTACCCGACCACAATGTCGCAACCACGGCGCGGATCGATGCGGATGGCAAGCCTTTGCCCATCGTCGACCCGCTGAGCGCGCAGCAGCTCGACGCGCTGGAGCGCAATACGGCGGAATTCGGCGTTCCCTACATTCCCGCGACCGCGCAGGCGCAGGGCATCGTCCATGTCGTCGGCCCGGAGCAGGGCTTTTCCCTGCCGGGCGCGACCATCGTATGCGGCGATTCTCATACGGCGGCCCATGGCGGGATCGGCGCGCTCGCCTTCGGCATCGGGACGAGCGAGGTCGAGCACGTACTGGCGACCCAGACCCTGCTCCTCCCGCAATCGAAGACGATGGAAGTGCGGGTAAAGGGCACGCTCGGCCCCGGTATTACCGCGAAGGACCTGATCCTCCACATCATCGGTGTCATCGGAACGGCGGGCGGCACGGGCCATGTCATCGAATATCGCGGTGAGGTTTTCGAGGCGATGTCGGTCGAAAGCCGGCTGACCGTCTGCAATATGAGCATCGAGGCCGGCGCCCGGGCAGGCATCATCGCGCCCGACGACACGGTCTTCGCTTACCTGAAGGACCGCCCCTATGCGCCGCAGGGCGAGGACTGGGACACGGCGGTCGCATGGTGGCGTAGCCTTGCCACCGATCCCGGTGCCGAGTTCGACACCAGCGTCGTGATCGACGCCGCCGATGTCGAACCGACGGTCACCTGGGGCACCAGCCCCGAGGATACAGCCGCCATCGGCGAGAAGGTGCCCGATCCCGCCTCTTTCGCCGATCCGTCCAAACAGGCGGCGGCGCGGCGCAGTCTCGATTACATGGGCCTGACGCCGGGCCAGAAACTGTCCGAAGTTCCGGTCGAGAATATCTTCATCGGCAGTTGCACGAACAGCCGGATAGAGGATTTGCGCGCCGCAGCTGAAATCCTGCGCGGACGCAGGAAAGCGGACGGGGTCCGGTGGGCCATTGCCGTGCCGGGATCGGGCCTCGTCAAGAAACAGGCCGAGGACGAAGGGCTGGACAGGATATTCACCGAGGCAGGATTCGAATGGCGCGAGCCGGGCTGTTCCGCCTGCCTCGCCATGAATCCGGACAAGGTACCTGCCGGGGAGCGCTGCGCCTCCACGTCGAACCGGAACTTCGTGGGCAGGCAAGGCCCCGGCGCGCGCACGCATTTGATGAGCCCTGCCATGGCTGCCGCCGCTGCCGTCACGGGACGGCTCACCGACGTGCGCGACCTGACCGGCTGACAATCGGCTTCCCGGCGGCCCCTCTCCCCTTGAACCGACCATCCTACCGTCCCAAGAGAAATCCATGACGAAGAAAATTACCGGAAAAGCTGCCGCATCGGTCGGCGCTGCCATCGGCTCTGCCGCCATCGCCGCGGCCCTGCTTTATGCGAACAAGCGCCGCAAAAGAAACGAGCCGCAACAGCCCGGCCCCATCCCCTCGGGCGAAAACCCGGAGACGGACTGATGCAGAAGGTGCGGGAAGTGGGAGGTCGCGCAATTCCCTTCGGCGCGGCGAATGTCGATACGGACATCATCATTCCCGCCCACTGGCTGAAGACGATCACCCGCGAAGGACTGGGCCGCGGGGCCTTCGAAACCTTGCGCGAAGACCCGGACAACATCTTCGATTCCGACGAATATGCCGGATCGCCCATACTGATCGCGGGCGATAATTTCGGCTGCGGGTCCAGCCGTGAACATGCGGCCTGGGCGCTGAGGGACCTCGGCATCACCGCCGTCATCGCGGCGAGCTTTTCCGACATATTTGCCGGTAACGCCTTCAAGAACGGCATCGTGACGGTCGCGCTGCCGCAAGAGCAGATCAACCGCCTGATGGAGGTCGCGCAGACCGACCCCGTGTCCATCGACCTCGAAAACCAGGTCGTCACCACACCGTATCAGGACCGCTTCACCTTCGAGATGGATGCGTTCCGCAAGCAATGCCTGATGGAAGGCCTGGACGAGGTCGGACTGACCCTTGCCCGGAACGATGCCATCGCAGACTATGAAGGCCGGCAGGGCGCGAACATGCCGTGGCTGGCCCACCCGGAAAACCATAAAGAGGAGAGAGCAACGACATGAAAGCCCTGCTGAGCAAGGAAACCGGCGGACCCGAAACCCTGGTCATCGAAGATATCGAGGATCCGGTTGCCGGCGAGGGACAGGTCGTCGTGAAAGTGGCAGCCTGCGCCATCAACTATCCCGATGCACTGATCATCCGCGACATGTACCAGTTCAAACCGGAACGCCCCTTTTCCCCCGGCGGCGAGATTTCCGGCACGATCGAAAGCGTCGGCGAAGGCGTCACCGGGTGGAAGGTCGGCGACCGCATCCTGTCGGGTGTCGGTAATGGGGGTCTGCGCGAGAAGATCGCCGTCGATGCATCCCGCATGTTCAAGGTTCCGGACGGGATCGATACCGTCGACGCCTCCGCCCTGTTGATGACCTATGGCACGACCATTCACGGGCTGAAGGATCGCGGCGACATCAAGGAAGGCGAAACGGTGCTGGTCCTGGGCGCGGCAGGCGGCGTCGGCCTATCGGCGGTGGAACTTGCCAAGGCCTATGGCGCCCGCGTCGTCGCTGCCGTCTCTACCGAGGAGAAGGCCGAAGTCGCGAAGAAGGCGGGCGCGGATGAAACCGTCATCTACCCCCGCGCGCCGTTCGACAAGGATACGAGCAAGGCGCTGGCCGCTGCGTTCAAGGATGCCGTCGGGCCGAACGGCGCAGACATCGTCTACGACATCGTCGGCGGCGACTATTCGGAACCGGCGCTTCGCTCGATCGCATGGGAAGGCCGCTTTCTGGTGGTCGGCTTCCCCGCAGGCATCGCGAAGATGCCGCTCAACCTGACCCTGCTGAAGAGCTGCGATATCCGCGGTGTGTTCTGGGGTGCGTTCACCGCGCGCGAGCCGGAACGCAACCAGCGCAATATCGAGGAACTGTTCGATCTCTGGAAAGCCGGAAAGATCAGCCCGCTGATCAGCGAAACCTATCCGCTGGCCAAGGCGCACGAAGCGATTGCCAAGCTGGAAAACCGCGGCGCCATCGGCAAGCTCGTCGTAACGATGGACTAGGCTTCTCCAGCCCCCTATCTGGGGCGGGAGACATTTCAACTGGGGACGTCATGACAGACTTCAACGACCGCCGGAAAGGCGAGGAAAGCAAGTTCGCGATGGACGAGGAAACGGCCTTCAAGGTCGCGGCCCGCCGCAATCGCATGCTCGGCGAGTGGGCCGCGGACCTCATGGGCCTGACCGAGGAGGAAACCGATTCCTACAAGAAAGCCGTCGTGCAGGCGGATTTCGAGGAAGCGGGCGACGAGGATGTCATCCGCAAGGTCCTGGGCGACCTGACCGCCGCCGAATGCGACGTCTCGGAAGACGACATCCGTACCAAGCTGGACGAATGCGCCGTGGAGGCGCGCCGCCAGTTGATGAGCGAGAGCTGAGGGGACGCGCCATGCCGATGTCCGCATCCGAAATCGAAGGCATGATCAAGGCGGCCCTGCCCGATGCAGAGGTCGAGATGCGCGATCTGGCCGGTGACAACGATCACTGGGCCGCCCATGTCGTCTCGCCCGCCTTCGCCGGCAAGAGCCGGGTTGCCCAGCACAAGATGGTCTACGAAGCGCTGGGCGGGAAAATGGGCGGCGTGCTCCATGCCTTGCAACTGACGACACAAGCCCCAGATTGATAGCGGCCCTGCCGGCCCGACTGGCGAGGCCCCGACGCTTCGAGCACGAATTCAATCAAAGACCTACAGGCGCACACAGCCATGACCGATATCAAATCACGCATTTCCGGCATTGTCGGCGACAACGACGTCGTTCTCTTCATGAAGGGTACGCCGCTGTTCCCGCAATGCGGATTTTCCAGCCGCGCCGTTGCGATCCTGGACCATTGCGGCGTCGCGTATGAAAGCGTCGACGTGCTGCAGGACCAGGAAATCCGTTCCGGCATCAAGGAATATTCCGACTGGCCGACCATCCCCCAGCTTTACGTGAAGGGCGAATTCCTGGGCGGCAGCGACATCATGATGGAAATGTTCGAGGCTGGCGAATTGCAGCAGACCATGGACGAGAAAGGCGTGGCCAAGGCGTCCTGATCCTGCCTTCTTCCTGCGAAGGACAAACGAAAAAAGGCCCGCGACGATCGCGGGCCTTTTTTGTTTCGGGGGGAGGCGGGATCGGGGGACCAGGAGTGATCCCGCCTCGATACTCGAAGACCATTCGGGTGCCCTACCTTATGCATCCCCCGTGCCAGACGCACTGACACGCAGGTTTGCGCGGGTTTCATGGTGAAGACCGGTTTAAGGCCCGCTCGCTGTGTAAACTCCTCCGACACCTAGGGGCGGGCCGAGTGGTGCCGTTTCCCGGCGCTCATTTCCATACTTGGCATCGCGCGCAGTCTTGGCCACTATCGCGCTCATGTCCGCATCCCCTGAACAGACGCCCGGTGGTTCCAGTCCCGATACCAGAGGAACGCCGAACGGCATCCCGGCTGCAACCGTCATCATCTTCCGCAACGGGCCAGAGGGTGAGCCGCCCGAAATCCTCATGACCGTCCGTTCGAAGACCATGACCTTTGCGGGCGGCATGGCGGTCTTTCCCGGCGGGCGCGTCGATCCTGCCGATTTCGAATTGGGCCGCGCGCTGTCGTCCGGCATCGACCCGGAAGAAGCCGCCCACCAGATCGCAGTCGTGCGCGAGACGCTGGAAGAAACGGGGCTCGCCGTCGGGCTTGCAGGCGACATCGACGCACAAAAGGCGCGAGGCGCAAGGGCCCTGCTGGAACAGACCGTCGCGCTTGCCCCGGTGCTCGATGAATTCAACTGGTCGCTCGACCTTGCACAGCTGACGCCTTTCGCCCGATGGTTCCCGAGGAACGAGAAGATACCGCGCGTTTACGACACGCGCTTCTACCTCGCCAATCTCGGCACCGGGGCCGTCGATGTCGCAGTCGACCAGTCGGAAAACACCCGCCTGTTCTGGGTCAGCGCAAAGGGCGCGCTGGAGATGGCGGACAAGGGGGACATCAAGCTGATCTTCCCGACCCGCCGAAACCTGGAACGGCTCGCCCTGTTCGGCAGCTTCGAAGAAGCAAGGGCCCATGCGGAAGCGACACCGGTCAGAACGATCATCCCGCAGATCGACACCACCGGCGATCGCCCAATGCTGCGAATCATGGAAGACGCAGGCTATCCCGTCACCGCCGAATTGCTGGACAGCGTGGCAAGGGGCTGAGCCCTAATTCGAAACCTCGTCCAGGACCTCGCCGATGACGCCGTAGACGCGGCTCAATTGCTCGTCGTCGATGCAATAGGGCGGCATCGCATAGACCGTATTGCCGAGCGGGCGCAGCAGCACGCCCCGTTCGCGGAACATCTTCAGCATGCGGGGTGCGAGGTCCGAGAGATATCCCTCGGCCGCACCGACATCGAAAGCGGTAATCGTCCCTAATTGGCGCGCATTCCGGACCATCTCGTGCTGCGCGGTATTGGCCAGCCATGCCTGCTGCCGTGCGGAAAGATCAGCAATCCGCTGCATCACCGGCTCGGTGCGCCAGATTGCCAGATTGGCATTGGCCGCCGCGCAGGCGACCGGGTTCGCAGTGTAGCTGGAAGAGTGGAAGAACATCTCCCCCCGGTCCGTGCTGTAATGCGCTTCGAAAACGGGCTCGCTCGCCACGGTCACGGCTAGCGGCATCGCTCCGCCTGTAAGGCCCTTCGACAGGCAGAGAATGTCCGGCTCCACGCCCGCCTGCTCGCACGCCAGCAACGTGCCGGTGCGGCCCCAGCCGGTCATCACCTCATCCGCGATGAAGAGCGTGCCGTGCTCGGCGCAGATCCGTCGCATCTCGGCCAGGGTCGCAGCCGAATACATCAGCATTCCGCCTGCCCCCAAAACCAGCGGTTCGACGATGAAGGCGGCCGCCCCGTCGCGGCAGGCGGCCTCGAGCGCATCCAGCGTCTCCTGCTCCGCACACTCCTCCGGAAACGGGACCGAGATCACATCGAACAGCAGCGGCTCGTACGCCCGGTTGAAGGCCCCGCGCGCGCCGACCGACATGGTGCCGATCGTGTCGCCGTGATAGCCGTTGTCCATCACCACGATGCGCTGGCGATCCTCACCGCGATTGCGCCAGTACCCAAGCGCCATCTTCAGCGCGACCTCGACGCTGGTGGACCCGGAATCGGAGAAGAACACGCGGGTGAGGCTATCCGGCATGATGGCCCTCAGGCCGGCTGCAAGATCCTCTGCAGGCTGGTGTGTCCAGCCGGCGAAGATCACCTGGTCCAGCCGCGCCGCCTGCTCTGCGATGGCCCCTGCGATTGCCGGATGCGCGTGGCCGTGGGTCGTCACCCACCACGATGAGATGGCGTCGATGATCTCGCGCCCGTCCTCCAGGTGCAGCACCGCACCGCTCGCGCTGGCAACCTGCGGGATCGGCTCCCGCAGGCCGTGCTGGGTAAAGGGATGCCAGATGGGCGAGCCGTTCATGAAAAATCGCCCTCATTGAAATTGTCGCGGAATGCCTGCCCGAGTGTCTCCGGGGTCAACTGGCCCAGAACAGGCAGGCGGCCGAGGCGGCGGACGTTACCGATGGCGCAGATCGTCTCCTCGCTGTCCGCTTCGGCCGGACCGACGAAGGCCATGCCCAGCACGGGCACGCCGCGCGCCTTCAGGGCCTCCAGCGTCAACAGGCTGTGATTGATCGTGCCGAGCCCGGTGCGCGCCACGACGATGGCAGGCGCGCCCCACCGGGCGAAAAGGTCGGCGTAAAGCAGTTCGCGGGTGACCGGCACCAGCGCCCCGCCCGCCCCCTCGACCACCAGGGTTCCGTCGTGGTCCGGTAACGCGAGGCGCGCGGGCTTGATCGTCACGCCGTCCAGCTCGGCTGCGCGGTGCGGCGAACACGGCGTGGTGAGGCGGTAGGCTTCGGGCAGGATACGGTCTTCCGCCACGCCGTATGCCGCCACCCGGGCGCTGTCGCTGCCATCATCCAGCCCCGCCTGGACCGGTTTCCAGTACCGCGCGTCCAGGGCAGCGGTCAGGGCAGCGGCGAAGACCGTTTTGCCGATATCGGTATCGGTGCCTGTGACAATGAAGGTGCGGCTCACAACAAGTCCTCCAGAGCATCGCGAAGGCCGTCGATTACGGCTTCGTCGGTGTTGAGCGTGATGGAAATTCGCAGCCGGGCCGTGCCCGCCGGCACGGAGGGCGGACGGATGCCGCGCACATCGAAGCCGCGTTCCTGCAAGGCCGCAGCAATTTCCATGGTGCGCGCATCGTCACCGATGACGACAGGCTGGATCTGCGAACCGCTGCCCGCAATGCCGAGGGGCGCAAGCGCTTTGCCAGCGTGGTGTACGAGCGCGGCAAGCCTTTCCCGGCGACCATCGGCCTGAGCCACCAGCCCCAGAGAGGCCCGCGCGATCTCTGCCATCAGGGGGGACGGGGCGGTGGAGAAGATGAAGCTGCGCCCCCTGTTGATAAGGAAATCGCGCAGCGGTTCGGCGGCCAGCACCAACGCGCCTTCGCAGCCCATCGCTTTTCCGCAGGTTGCCAGGACGATGACGTTTTGCGCGCCATGAAGATCAGCCGCCAGCCCGCGGCCAGCCTGTCCGTAAACGCCTGCAGCATGCGCTTCATCCACGACCAGCATGACCCCTTCCCGTTCTGCCAGGGCGGCAAAGTCGCTGACTGGGGCCCGGTCGCCATCCATGCTGTAGAGCGTTTCGAAGGCGAGCCAGACCGTCCCCCTGTTCCCTTCCCCGCGCCACCGCGCAATCTGCGTGGCGGCATCGCTCGCATCGTTGTGGCGGAAGGAACGGTACGCCGCCCGCGAAAGCCTCATACCTTCATGCGCGCTCGCATGGACCAGTTCGTCATGCAGGATCAGATCGCCGGACTGCGGCAGGGTCGAAAAAAGCAGGCTGTTCGCGGCAAAGCCGGAGCCGAGAAACAGGGCGGTCTCGGACCCGAAAAATCCGGCCGCCGCCGCCTCCAGCGCTTCGTGCTCCGCCCTATTGCCGCGCAGCAGGCGCGACCCTCCGGAACCGACGGACACGCCGCGGGCAAGCGCGTCCTGCGCCGCCTGACTTAAGGCACCCGACGCAGCGAGACCGAGGTAATCGTTGGAGGAGAAGTCGCGCCCTGCCGGCAGGGAAAGGACGCGCCGCCGCCCGGCCTGTGCAAGGCGCGCGATATCGCCGGTATGGAAATCGAGCAGCCTCACGATGCCGCGCGACATAGGGGACTGCGATGACGATGCAAGCCGTGTCGCCGGACAAGGAAACATAAGTCCGGCCTGTGTGTTTGACCGATATGCGACGCAGCAAGCCGTCGCCCCCCTTCTCTCCCTGTAAAAGGAAACCCCCGAATGAAAATCCTCATGGTTCTGACCAGTCACGACACGCTCGGCGATACCGGCAAGAAAACCGGCTTCTGGCTGGAAGAGTTCGCCGCGCCTTATTACGTGCTCAAGGATGCCGGACACGACATCACGCTCGTCAGCCCGGCAGGCGGGCAGCCGCCGCTCGATCCCAAGTCCGACGAACCCGACGCGCAGACCGATGCGACGAGGAGGTTCAAGGAAGACGATGAGGCGCAGGCCCATCTCGCATCGACGAAGAAACTGGCAGATGTCGATGTGGCAGCCTTCGACGGCGTATTTTATCCCGGCGGCCACGGCCCGATGTGGGACCTGGCCGAAAGCGCGGATTCGAAGGCGACGATCGAAGGCGCCCTCGCCGCAGGCAAGCCTGTCGCCCTCGTCTGCCATGCCCCAGCGGTGCTGAAGAACGTCACAACGCCGGAAGGCGAACCGCTCGTGAAGGGCCGCAAGGTCACCGGCTTCACGAACGAGGAAGAAGAGGCGGTCGGCCTGACCGACGTCGTGCCTTTCCTGCTGGAAGATGTGCTGAAGCAGCAGGGCGGCGACTTTTCCGAAGGCGGCGTCTTCGAACCCTACGTGGTACAGCATGGTCTTTTGATCACCGGCCAGAACCCGCCATCCAGCGAACCGGCAGCCGAAAAGCTGCTCGAAGCTCTCAACGCGGCCAAATAACACGGCAGGCCGGCGATCCGTCAGGGGTCGCCGGCCTTTACTGTCGGTTCCGAACCCACATTATCACGATCGGTGACTGGCGCACCCGACGTAAAAGTGATGGGCACTGTGAACGTTGGGAAATTCTATCTTCCCTATCCTTATAACGGCAGACTTGCGCGCTCATTCCAGGCATTCAAGGTTGGATTTATAATCTCCCAAAGCTGACCGTCCGCTTTTTCCCGCTTTGGGCTGTCGGCCCATGTCCGGTTTCGGGTGGTTTTGCGACTGTCAGCTTCCATTTATCTCCCGGATAAAGCAGACATAAGTACCGTGCTTGAGTCATTCTCAAACCGCTCGGCGTATCTTTTGCATAACCGCATCGTTTAAGAGAAGTCGCGCTTACGCTAGGCCGACCAACCTGACGGTGGGATCAAATTTCTTCCTGTCGCTCTGAATACCATCCTGACCATATTTTAGACACACCGCACTTTGCCACGGCTTTTCCCGCAGCACTGTCGGCGGCCGGGGTGTATTCACCGCCACCCAGGTTAATTTCCTGCCCAGAAATCAACGGTGTATCGCGTAGATACACCACCCCGTCTGCTCGCTGTGTCACTTCGTCCTTTGGAAATAATGGCAGGTATTCGCCTGCTATGCCTGCGCGCAGGATGAGACATCCCTGCTTCTCCTCCAGTTGTCCGCCGATGCTTGCGGTCAGCCTGTCTTCGCCTGCGTCATGCACAGCAACATTGCCTATGAACTCGACCTCTTGTTCTGCCGGACCAGCGCTTTCGCAACCTACTAGTATCGTTAATGCCGAAACGAGTATGAAGGTTTTATGGGATATAGAGCTGGACATTGAGATTCCTTGCAATTTCGATGGGTGTATACCACGCGGCTAAGGTTTGCCCCGGCTGCGATCCTGTCATGCGGCACCCGGTATGAATTCCAAATGCCTCTCCATAGGCGAACCACGGACCACCACTGTCGCCGTCCCAGCAAGCCAGCTGACGTTCTCCGGCTTTCGCATAGTTGTGAACTTCAACATAAGCGTCGTCACAAGTCGCGCGGTTCGGACCGCAACCGTCCGCGAAGTTAGGCTGTGCATCCGTATCGACCACTTCGCCACAGCTTTGCCCGGTTGTTTTGCCATAGTGACAGATAAAACTGCCACGCTTGTTGAGCCAAGTGATGGCTTGCGTCGTGTTGCTTACAGAACGAGATGACGTAACCCTTCTTACCGCAGTCGTGTGATCGGCATAGAATTCGCCCACCGTTTCATGATTACCAGTCATCCACTGAAGGTCTGCGCTAGCAGTCCAATGTTCTTTTCCAGTGGGCACCGTCAATAAGATGGGATAATTCGGCGCATCGGCACCACGATAATACATGTCATTTGCACAATGTCCTGCTGTCAGAACACCCAATTTGCGGCGATCACCGCCCTCGTAGGCTACGAAACCGGTTGTGCATCTCTCGATGTTACTTGTCGATGTGAGATAGAGAGCTCCTCCACCCCGAATGTGGGTCTGTCGCTCCTGAACTTCCGTCGACTCCAAATCGACCGGTCCGCCTAGAGCAGATTCCAATGCGGACTTCTTCGCCGCAATATTGGCCACATTAACTGCCCAAACTCGATAGGCTCCAGTTTCGACATTGTATCCCGATCCGAACTGATCGCTACCCATGATGGTTGCAATCTGCGGACGACGATCCTGCAATATTTGGCGCGCCTCGTCGACCGCTATTCTGGCGTTCGATGTAACCTCGACAGGCGCGCTTTGCTCGGCTGCGATGATCTCGTCGGCGGTATCTATGTCCGCTTCAGTAATACGCAACGCAGCCAGACGCTCCGCGCGCCGACTGCCTCCCCTTTCCGCCCTACGCTGCTCAGGCCGAGTTTCTCTGCGTTCCGCCTGTCGCGCTTCGCGTCTTGCTTCACGACGCGCTTCGCGACGTTCTGCTCTTTCAGCAGCACGGACAAGTCGCCTCGCCTGCTGTCGCTCGCGCCTAGTGGTGCGCACTACCAACTTGAATTCGCCAGAGTTCTCGAAATAGGTCCCGGCGTGGTCATTTCCGACACTGTTCTCCAAATTTTGAATTGCAGAACCCGTTCCATGCATGATGCTAAGGCGCCTCATAGCTTCACGATGGGATACGCCATATAGTTCGGAGTATGCCTTGGCTTCCGCCGCCAGTACCTCGGCTAAGTCCATTGGCTCCGGTTGAGCGGCTTGATGCGCTTCCTCATCTAAACCGTTGTCTGTAGTTGAAACGAGATCTTGTTCTAATTCTATTGGCTCGTCCGGAACGGGTCCAATGCTGTCTTGGGCAAAAAGACCACCGCCGCTAATAGAAAGCACTGCTACTGATGCGAACAAATAACGATATTTACTTTTTAGCATACTTCTCGCCTCTTGTTGCACATTCGCGTATTCAACCATCCCGACATATGGCTTGCAGACGGATGCAAGACATCTAAGTCATCGGCGGCACAGTTGGTTCCGAAATTTGAGAGTTTCTCGAAGACGCGCAGCTACCAGCAGCTCGCTCCTGAACAAACGACAGCTTTTGGGTCAAAACGCCACTATTTCGAATGGCCGACATTAGGGTCGTTATCCGCCGGTCCGCTCGCGGCACGACGCCAGCTCGGAGAAAGCGGCTTCAGATGCTTGGAAAGCAGCCGCTCTGTATCACGCACCAGCAAGTCTTGGTCTATTCATTCTGGCGCCCCGCCCACAGCCTGATAGAGCCCGACCAGCGCGGTCAGTTCATCGGCCCTGGTCTGTACCAGCGACAACTCGACGCCCAGCAAGGCACGCTGTGCATCGACCTGCTCGATGTAGGGTGTGTAGCCGGCACGATAGCGGTTTCGAGCATGGCGCAGCGCATCGGCTACGGCAACCTGCTGGGCTTCGAGGGCGACTTCCTGCTCTTCCAGATTGGCCAGCAGCGCCATGCGATCCTCGACTTCCCTGAAGGCGTCTAGCACCGCCGAGCGATAGGCCCAGGCCGCCTGATCTCGCTGCGCCGTTGCGCCGCCGAGCTGAGCCTGCAGCCTCCCGCCCTGGAAAATCGGGGCGAGAACGCTCCCGCCCAGCGTCCAGACGCCAACGGGGTCGGCCAGCAGGTCCGACAACGCCAGTCCCGCCGATGCTCCGAGGTCGATCGAGGGCATGAAGTCCGCGCGGGCCACGCGCATCTGTGCATCCGCCGCCGCGATGCGATACTCCGCCGCCGCGATATCAGGGCGTCTGCGCAGCAGATCGGACGGGAGCATCTCAGGCGCTGGTGGCTGGCGCAGGTCCGCCAGCGTCCCGCCCCGATCGATTGCGCCAGGCAATTCTCCGGTCAGGATCGAGAGGGCATTTTCCTGCCGCGCAATCTGCGCCTTCAATTGCGGAACGAGCTGCGCGGTGGCCTGGTACTCGGCCTCGGCCTGCCTGAGAGGGAGCTGGGAGGTGTAGCCGACCTCGGCCCGGTCGCGGGCAAACTTCAGCGCCTCCTGCCGTGCGACCAGCGTCTGCTCGAGCACGGAGAGCCGCTTGTCGAGCGCCAGCAGGGTGATGTATCCGCTGGCGGTCGCCGCGCTTACCGAGAGGCGCGCCGCTTCCGTGGCTGCAGCGCTTGCAGCGACACCCGCCTCGGACGCATCGACGCGTGCGGCATTCTTGCCGAAAAGATCGAGTTCGTAGGAAGCACGGAATGCAGGCTGTGCAGCAACGCTCGTCTTCGCCTGGCCGAACGGCGAAACCTCGCGCCGGATGCCGGCTTCGACGCCCGCGCCGAGTGCGGGACGAAGGAAACCGCGCGAGGCAAGCTCGGCGGCGCGCGCATCTTCGACACGGGCGGCGGCGATTTGCACGTCGGGATTGTTGGCTCGTGCCTGTTCGACGAGGCGCGAAAGCTGCGGGTCGCCGAAAGCGTTCCACCAGTCGCGTTCGATGGGGCCGGTCACATCAAGACTGGTCCGCCATTCGGTCGGTGGAGCAACCGCGGCGCCAAGCGGAGCCTCCTGCAAAGCAGGAGCACAGGCGGAGAGAGCAAGGGCGCTAGTAGCCAGAAAGGCCAGTGGTCTGCGCATCATGATTATTCTTCCGTGTGTACAGTGGCGACGACCGACATGCCCGGGCCGAGCCGCTGTGCGGCGTCCTGGCCCTTATCGAGCACGATCCGCACGGCGATACGCTGCGGCACTTTGACGAAATTGCCTGCACCGGTGTCGGGCTTCACGAGGCTGAATTCGCTGCTCGCCGCCGGCGCAATGCTCTGCACGCGGCCAGTGAGTTCCAGACCGCCCAGCGCGTCGACTTCGAGCGTGGCGCGCTGGCCGACGGCCATGTTCGCGGTCTGCGTTTCCTTGAAATTCGCCACAACCCACAGATCGTCGGGCACGATGTACATGAGCTGGGTTCCGGCAGTAACCAACTGGCCAACGCGCGCGCTGACCTCGCTCAGGCGACCGGCACGCGGCGCGCGGATTTCGGTGCGCGACAGTTCGAACTCGGCAAGCCCTTTGGAGGCCTCCGCCCCTGCCACCTGCGCTTCGAGCGCTCCGCGTCCCACGGTAACCGAACGCACATTCTCCGCCGCGATGGCCCGCTGCGCCTGCGCCTGCCTCACGCCGGCCTGCGCCTGCTGCAGTGCCGCGCGCGCCTGGTCGCGTTCACGTAGCGAAACCGAACCTTCGCCCACCAGTTCTGCGATACGGTTCATATCGGCCTGCGCCTGCTGCAGCCCTGCACGGGCCGCAGCGACCGCGGCATCCTGCAATTCTAGCTGCGCCCGAGCCGAGCGCAGGCTCTGCGCGCTATTGGCCAGCGTCGCTTGCTGCGCTGCCGTATTGGCGGCGCCCTGCTGTAGCTTCTGCTGGAAGGGCGCATCGTCGATCCGGGCGAGCAATTCGCCTTTCTGCACGCGCTGGAAGTCTGTCACAGGCACTTCGACGAGGTAACCTGCAACCTGCGGGCTGACGATGGTGGTGCGGCCGCGGACATAGGCGTTGTTGGTCGTCTCGTCGCCACCGTCGAAGGGCGGGAGGTCCCATGCGAACAGCGCCACAAGCACGCCGAGGAGGATCGCCCCGACCGCCACCACGATCCGGCGGCGCGAAGGATTGGGCGACCAGCCGGTCTCCAGCTCGGGCGCGGGCGCGTCTTCGGTCATGGTTTCGGTTTCGGAAGGATTCGGGTCGGTCATTGTCTGGTCCTTGCGAGCATGGCCTCCATGAAGGCCAGTTCCTTGGCGAGCGGGTTACGCCCGCGGATCTTGTTGATGAGCCACGGCACGAGAACGACGGTGAAGGTCACTGCAGACAGCGTGCCGATGAGGAAGAACACGTCGTTGAAAGCGAGCACTGCGGCCTCGCGGCCGACTTCCTGCGAGATGCTGGATGCGGCGGCCTGCTGCTGGAGCGCGGGATCGCCCTGCAGCGGAGCGGCGCGCCGGGCGGCATCGGCGAGCGCCTGGCCCAGCTGCTGGTTGGCGAGCGTGAGCGTGCTTCCGGCGTCGATAAGATGCGTCTTGAGGCGCACGGTATGGAAGGCCGACAGCAGCGAAATACCCGCAAGGCCGCCGATCGATTGCGAGAGCGAGAATATCGCGATGAAGCTGATGACGTAGCTCTGGCCCGCCGCGAGCGCGCGCAGCATGCCCTCCATCATGATCGGCCCCATGGCGAAGACCGCAGCGAAGGCTATAGCGGCCTGCGTGAAGTAGAGGTCCTGCGGCCGTGTCATCACCCCGGTGCGCGTATCGGCGAAAGCGGAGATGCAAATGACGAGGATCGCGAAGAGCACTGGCCGGGTGAGGTCCTTGGGGTCGAGCCGTACCACGGACAGCGCCATGCCGCCGAAGGTCGCCCCGGTGAGAACCCAGAAATAGCCCGTCAGCTGTTCGTTGCCATAGCCCAGCGCAGCGAACATCCCGCTGGCCCCGAAGCCCTGTTCTGCAACGAGGATTCGCACGGTTGCACCGATTACGGCAAGAGCGAGGATCGAGCGGCTCGACAGCCAGCTGAGATCGAGCATGGGGCTCTTGCGGTTGGCCTCGATCAGGAAGCACCCCCCCAGGGCGAGGATCGCGACGACGAGCGCGTATCCGAGCCAAGGCGTGTCCCACCACTGGATTCGCCCCTGGATCAGGAAAGCGCAAAATGCGGCGATCCCGATGATGAAGAGCGCGATGCTTGGGATGTCGAGCTTCTCGAAGGTCTGCTTGCGGATACCCGGCGGGAGGCGCAGCAGGATGACCATTCCCAGGCCCAGTAGCGACAGGGCGAACTGGAACTGGAAGACATTTGTCATGTCGCCATCGACCAGCAGAGCGGGCGACACCGCCCGAGCAAGCGGGAATGATACCTGTATCAGACCCAGCGAGATAACCAATCCGCCGACGCGCATCGCGGCCGGAAGACCTTGCATAAGGTAGTAGATCGCCAGCGCGGACAGCCCGCTGGCGGTGATGCCCGCAACCGCGCGCGCGGCAAGTTCGGGATAGTATCCGGGGCCGATCATCTGGACGAGATTGGCGGCGACCAGCCCGGCCATGGCCCATCGCACGAACGGCTGGATGCCGAATTCCTGCCGCACGCGGAACAGCAGCATGCTCATCGTGGCATAGGTCGAATAGAACGCCACCGTCAGCCAACCTGCCTCGACCGGCGTCAGCGCGAATTCGGCCTGGAGGGCCGGTGCGTTGGCGAGAAGGAAACCGTTCTGCGCGCCCCCCACCAGAGCCATGAAGGCACCGATCGCGAGATAGGCCGCGCGGCGCGCCGGAGGATGGTCCGGATTGGCAGGAGAGCCGGGGAGGATCGGCATCTCGTGCGGCTTGAAGCGGTAACCGTCCACCGTGTCGATGAGGGTGTCGCGTTCAGTCACGGCATCAGCGCTCCCTTGACGAGAACATCTTCGAGCGCGGCTGCAAATTGGGCATCGTCTTCCATACCGCCGACAAGCTTGCCGAGGCGTTCGCGCCGGGCGACGGTGCTGGCAGCGGAATAGATGAAATTCGCCACCCTGAACTGGAGGTGCGCCGGGGTCTTGTCCACCTCATCCGATGCTGCCTGCGCCAGGTCCATGAAATGTTGGTGAAGGGGCAGCGAAAGCGTTTCGAGCAGCCATTTCGAACGATCGCTGTCGATCGTTATGTCACGCAGCAGCAGACGGGGAACCTCTGGACGATCG
The DNA here is from genome assembly GCA_027941995.1 of Erythrobacteraceae bacterium WH01K. Taxonomy (NCBI): domain Bacteria; kingdom Pseudomonadati; phylum Pseudomonadota; class Alphaproteobacteria; order Sphingomonadales; family Erythrobacteraceae; species Erythrobacteraceae bacterium WH01K. The sequence goes on from CP115966.1 coordinate 2,476,944, forward strand.
AGAAGATAAGCGAGGAAGGCATGGGCTGAATGCTCCAGACGTTTCTGCGAGCCGGTTGCCCCGCTATCGAGCGAGGCCTTTTCGAGCGCCTCGTGCAGGTCCGCACTCGCCTGCGAAACGATATCCTTCCACAAGCCCTGCTTGCCGCCGAAGCGATAGGAAATCAGCGCAACGTCGACCCCGGCATCGCCGGCGATCTCGCGTAGCGTGGCGGCGTCGAAACCCTGCGCGGCAAAGCGCTGCATAGCGGCGCGCGAAATTGCTGCACTGGTGTCGCTATCGTTTTCTCTGGGGCGCCCACGCCCACGTCGTTCAGCCATTCACCGCTCCTTGTGCGCTGCAACATAAGGCCCCGTGTTTCGTTATTCAATGGCTGTTGAATAAATCGACCTGGACTGGCTAGCGGGCAGCCGCCGTTGGCCCAAAGTCCGACGACCCCGATGCGAAGACCGATAAGGCCAAGGTCCGTTGTGGGACCTGGCGCAAGGCGCGGGGCCGCAAGGTCACCGGGTTCACGAACGAGGAAGAAGAGGCGGTCGGCCTGACCGACGTCGTGCCTTTCCTGCTGGAAGATGTGCTGAAACAGCAGGGCGGCGACTTTTCCGAAGGCGGCGTCTTCGAACCCTACGTGGTGCAGGACGGCCTGCTCATCACCGGCCAGAACCCTCCATCCAGCGAACCGGCAGCCGAAAAGCTGCTCGAAGCTCTCAACGCGGCTGAATAACACGGCAGGCCGGCGATCCGTCAGGGGTCGCCGGCCTCACCGCCAGTGCCGAACAGACAGGATGGTGATTGGTGACTGGCGCGCCCGGCAGGACTCGAACCTGCTGCCTCAAGATTAGAAGTCTCGCGCTCTATCCAGATGAGCTACGGGCGCGCGCCGCGGGCGGCGATAGCGTGCTTTGCGGTCCGCGAAAACCGCGTTAGTCGCGTGGATCATGGATAAGCGGCCAATCACCCAACATACCGCCGGCACTGCAGGGCTGCGCTTTCGCTATTACGACTTCGTGATGGCGGCCTTCGTCACCATCCTGCTGCTGTCGAACCTGATCGGCGCTTCGAAGCCGAGCTTTGTGACCTTGCCAGGCGGCGAGACGTGGTCGTTCGGGGCCGGGGTGCTGTTCTTCCCTGTCAGCTACATCATCGGCGACATCCTGACAGAGGTCTACGGCTATGCCCGGGCGCGCCGGGTCATCTGGACAGGATTTGCCGCCCTGCTTTTCATGGCATTCATGGCGTGGGCGGTCGTGTCCCTGCCCGCTGCCGATGGCTGGGACGGACAGGACGCCTATGAAAAGGTGTTCGGGAATACCTGGCGCATCGTCGCGGCCAGCATTATCGCCTTCTGGGCGGGCGAGTTTGCCAATTCGCTGGTGCTGGCGCGGATGAAGGTCTGGATGCAGGGCCGGATGCTGTGGGCGCGCACCATCGGATCGACCGTTATCGGACAGGGGCTGGACAGCCTGATCTTCTATCCGCTCGCCTTCTGGGGCATCGCCGGATGGCCGCCCGAATTGCTGTGGCAGGTCGTCCTGTCGCAGTGGCTGATCAAGACCGCTTGGGAAGCGCTGCTGACGCCTGTCACCTACATCGTCATCGGCTGGCTGAAGTGGCGCGAAGGTGTGGACGTCTATGACACGCAGACGGACTTCTCGCCTTTCGCGCGGGAAAAACCGGACGGGGCGGCCTAGTCCCTCGGGTCCGGCATCAGCGGGTCGATCGTCTCCACCACTTCCATCCGGGCGTCCAGTTTGAGCCGGTCGGCCAGCAGGACGAGATCCTTCTCGTTCGGCACCCCGAACAGAGCAGCCCGGTCGCGGCGCAGGCGCAGGACGAGCGAGTCGCCTTCCAGCTTCAGATTGCTGGCCTCCAGCGAAGTGCGCGAACGTCCGCCCAGCCTGCGGCACAGCCGTGTCGCAAGGCCCCAGCACAGCGCCTCTTCCAGCCGGTCCTCGTCGGCCAGCGCATGAAGTTCGTCCGGCAGCGCCGGCTCGTTGCCGTTGCCGCAGATTGCGGCTGCCAGCATGGCGCGGCCCACGGGATCGATCGCAATCCACCTCTTGTGCAATGCCCATTCGACGCCCTGGCGCAGGCGGAGGTTCGGTTCGATCTGCATCGCGGCCAGTGACAGCATCGTTGCCGCCAGCCGTACCCTTTCCGTCCCCCGTGTTGCCGCCGGCAGCGCACCCACCGTCCAGCTGGCAACCCGCGTGGCGAGAACCGGCGGCGCGCCGCGTTGGGCGGCGAAATGCGACACACCGGCCAGCAGCGGATCGCGGCGGCGTGCATGGTCGGGCAGTTCGCTGAACAACAGCCCTTCGCGCAGGCCCCAGGCGGAAACGATCACGCGCTCCGGCTTCGATCGTTTGAGCAGGGCGGTCATCAGCACCGCTGCATCGGGGAGCATTCCTGCCCGCATGCTGGAGATGCGGGGCATCGCGCGCAGTTCGTCCTCGGAAACATCGGTCAGCCGCCGCGCAAGGGCCAGCGCATCGTCGTAAGCGAGGCTGAGGCCGTGCGGGTCGGTCAGCGGCGTGCGCGCCTTCTCCATCGCGTAGACCGCCATCGCGCGCAGTGTCCCGCCGACGAGGTAGAGCGACCCGCCCGCCTTGCCGATGTCCGCCTTCTTCAAAATCTTGTCGAGCGCTTTTCTCAAACCCGCCCTGTCGCCGCCCAGTCCGGGCAGGCGCAGCGTCCCGATGGGCAGGCTGATCGCACTGCCCGGCCTGTCGTCACCGATTTCGACCAGTTCCAGACTGCCACCGCCAAGGTCCGCGACCATGCCGCGTGCGCCCGGAAATGCGCCCAGCACCCCCCATGCACTGGTGGTCGCCTCTTCTTCGCCGCTCAATATGCGGGGCGAGAAGCCAAGAGCGCGCAGATGATCGATGAAGTCCTGACCGTTCGCCGCTTCGCGCACGGCAGCGGTCGCCATCACGTCGACCCTGGTGATCCCCAGATCGGCGAGGACGAGGGCGTATCGCTCCATCCCCCGGTTGGCGAGGTCGACGGCCTCCTGCGCCAGTTCGCCGCTCGATGCTATGTCGCGTCCGAGCCGGGCCGCCACCTTCTCGTTCAGGAGGACGCGCGGGGCCCGTGTCGAGCCGCCATACAGTACCAGCCGGACGGTGTTGGACCCGATGTCGATAATAGCCCGCTCGGGTGTCTCGCCCGAGAACAGCCCGCCGGGATCGCCGTTTCGTCCGCGCAGGCTCAATTCGCGGCGCCGATCGGAGCATCATCGCGGACCGCGTCCCCATCGGGTCTGCGGCGAGCGGGCCGACGTAGGGACAATTTGGGCACCCCGCCCGCTTCCAGCGCGCCGCCGCGCCCCGACAGCGACGGGTTGGTCATGAAGTAGCGATGACAGTTGAAGGGCTTGTCGCCCTCCGGCACGCGGTCATATGTACCATCGGGCTGCAATTCCCAGCTCTGTTCGGTGTCCAGCAGGTTGGCCAGCAAGACCTGGTCGAGGATCTGGTTGTGGACCGTCGGGTTCTCGATCGGGACGAGTTGCTCGACCCGGCGGTCGAGGTTGCGGCCCATGAGGTCGGCGGAAGAGATGAACAGCGATGTCTCCGGGCTGGGCATCGGGTGGCCATTCCCGAAGGCGTAGATGCGGCTGTGTTCGAGGAAACGCCCGATAATCGATTTGACGCGAATGTTCTGCGACATTCCCTCCACACCCGGACGCAGATTGCAGATGCCGCGCACGACCAGCTGGATCTCGACCCCTTCGCTGCTCGCCTCGTACAGCCTGTCGATCATCCCGCTGTCGGACAGCTGGTTCATCTTCATCCAGATATTGGCCGGACGCCCGGCGCGTGCATGCTCGATTTCGCGCTCTATCCGCGCGTAGAGCTCCTCGCGCAGGTCGATGGGCGAGACCGACAACATTTCCAGCCGCCTCGGTTCGACATAGCCGGTGACGAAATTGAACAGCTTGGCTGCATCACGGCCCAGCCGCGGATCGGCGGTGAAATAGCTGAGATCGGTATAGATCTTCGCCGTGACCGGGTGATAATTCCCGGTCCCGAAATGGCAGTAGGTGCGAAAGCCGCTTTCCTCCCGCCGGACGATCATCGCGACCTTGGCATGGGTCTTCCAGTCCACGAAGCCGTAGATGACCTGCACACCCGCCCGCTCCAGCTTGCTGGCCCAATAGAGGTTCTGTTCCTCGTCGAAGCGGGCTTTCAGTTCGACGACGGCGGTGACCGACTTGCCGTTTTCCGCCGCCTCGACCAGCGCCTCGATCACTTCGGACTGCGTGCCCGCACGGTAAAGCGCCTGCTTGATCGCCACGACATGGGGATCGACTGCCGCCTGCCGGATGAAATCGACCACCACGTCGAAGCTTTCATACGGGTGGTGGATGACTATGTCCTTCTCGCGGATGGCGGAGAACAGGTCGCCGTCATGTTCCAGCACGCGTTCGGGATAGCGCGGGGAGTAGCTGGCGAATTTCAGGTCCGGGCGATCCTCGTCGACGATGCCCGACAGGCCTTCGATGCCCAGCATCCCCTCGGTCTTCACGATCGTCGCACCCGGCGTATCCAGCCGGTCGCGCAGCAGGACTTCCGCTGTCGGACAGAAATCGTCCACCAGTTCCAGCTGGATCACCTGCCCGCGCCGCCGCCGCTGGATCGCCGTGCGGAACGTGCGCACGAGATCCTCCGCCTCTTCCTCGATTTCGATATCGCTGTCACGCAGGACGCGGAACGCGCCGTCGCCGACGATGTCGAACCCGGGGAACAGATACTGCGCGAAGCGGGTAATCAGGCTCTCGATACTGATATAAAGCGCATCGTCGCTGCCGGTGCCCGACACGCGCAGGAACCGCGGGAGCGCGGTGGGAATGAGGATCATCTCCACCAGTTCCTGATCCCCCTTGTGAAGGGTAAAAAGCAGCCCCAGCCCCTCGTTCTGGATGAACGGGAACGGGTGTGCCGGGTCGAGCGCCTGGGGCGTGATCACCGGCATGATCTCGTCGAGGAAATACCGTTTGAGCCACTGATAGGCCTGTTCGTCCACGCGTTCCTCGTCCGCCACATGGATTCCGCTGTCGGCGAGAAGGCGGCGCAATTCGCGCCAGGTGCTCTGCTGCTTGTCGCTCAGCCGGTCGAGCCGGGCGTGGATTTCGCTCAATTGCTGCGATGGCGAGCGCCCGTCGCTCGATATGCGGTCTATACCGCGCTGGACCTGCCCGACCAGCCCGGCCACGCGGATCATCAGGAATTCGTCCAGATTGCTGCCTGAAATGGACAGGAACCGCACTCTTTCCAGCAGCGGATAGGCGGGGTTGCGGGCCTCTTCCAGAACGCGGTCGTTGAATTCCAGCCAGCTCAGCTCGCGGTTGAAATAGGCATCGCCTTCGTGCTGCCCCTGATCGTCGTCCATGGACGCCGCCAGTGCGGGGCGTGGCCTCGACGAAACCGGCGTTACAGGATCGTCGTCATTGCTGGCCGGGCTGTCCATGGGCTCGCATTCCTTGCAAGGCGGCGTTGATGGGGTTGTCCTATGCAAATGCACAGGCAAGGGCAACGTGCCCTGCGCGAGCGGTAATGGTGAACATGCTTTCGCTTGACCCGGTGCGATGCGGCAAGGCACGAACGGCGAGGAAAACGCAAATAAGCCGGGGCGCGCGCGGCGTGACCCCGCGACAGGGAGCAGGACGAGCATGGTCGAACGCACAGTCGAACGCACACTGGCAGGAATGCAGGCTTCGCTTCGCAAGGACAGCGAAGCGCACTGGCTGGCCCAGGCGAAGCGGCTCGACTGGGACACCTTTCCGACGCGGGCAGACGAGAGCTCTTTCGACAAGGCGGATTTCGGGATCAGGTGGTTCGGCGACGGGCGGCTCAACGCCAGCGTCAACTGCCTCGACCGTCATCTCGATTTGCGCGGCGACCGGACTGCCATCGTGTTCGAGGGCGACGAGCCCGGGGAAGGCCGCCGGCTGACCTACCGCGAGGTCCATGAAGAGGTCTGCCGCTTCGCCAACGTCCTGAAGGCACGCGGCATCGGCAAGGGCGACCGCGTCATCATCTACATGCCCAACATTCCCGAAGCTGCCTTCGCCATGCTGGCCTGTGCCCGCATCGGGGCGGTGCATTCGGTGGTTTTCGGCGGCTTCTCCCCCGACAGCCTCGCCGACCGCATCCTGGATTGTGAAGCCGTGGCGCTCGTCACCGCCGACGAAGGCGTGCGCGGGGGCAAGCGCATTCCGCTCAAGGCCAATAGCGACGAGGCGCTGAAACGCTGTCCGGGCGTGCATACGGTCGTGATGGTCGAGCGTACCGGCGGCGAGGTTTCCGTGGCCGAGGGCCGCGATGTCTGGTGGCACGAGGCCCGTGCCACGGTCGAACCGGATTGCGCGCCGGAAGCAATGGAAGCGGAGGACCCGCTCTTCATCCTTTATACCAGCGGCTCAACCGGCAAGCCCAAGGGCGTGCTGCATACGACCGGCGGCTATCTGCTGTGGGTCACCCTGACCTACGACCTGCTGTTCGGCCCGGCCGAGGGCAAGGAAACGGACGACCTTTTCTGGTGCACCGCCGACGTGGGCTGGATCACCGGCCACAGCTATCTCGTCTACGGCCCGCTTTCCAACGGCGCGCAGACGGTGATGTTCGACGGCGTGCCGAACTATCCCGATCCCGGCCGCTTCTGGGAAACCTGCCAACGGCTCGGCGTCACCGTCTTCTACACCGCGCCGACCGCGATCCGCGCCCTGATGCGCGAGGGCGAGGCGTGGCCTGCGAAATACGACCTGTCGAAGCTGCGCCTGCTGGGCTCGGTGGGCGAGCCGATCAATCCGGAGGCTTGGAACTGGTATCACCGCGTGATCGGCGGGGGCCGCTGCCCGATCGTCGATACCTGGTGGCAGACGGAAACGGGCGGCGCCCTGATCGCACCTGTTCCCGGCGTGGTCGAAACAAAGCCGGGCAGCGCGACGAAGCCCCTCCCCGGCGTTCATCCGCTGCTGGTCGATACAGAGGGCGAGGTGCTGGAGGGCGCGGTCGAGGGCAATCTGTGCCTGGCGCAAAGCTGGCCCGGCCAGATGCGCAGCGTTTACGGCGACCACCAGCGTTTCTTCGACACCTATTTCAGCACCTATCCGGGACGCTACTTCACCGGCGACGGCTGCCGCCGAGACGAAGATCGCTATTACTGGATTACCGGCCGGGTCGATGACGTCATCAACGTATCGGGCCACCGCATGGGCACGGCCGAAGTGGAAAGCGCGCTGGTCGCGCATGACAGCGTGGCGGAGGCGGCCGTGGTCGGAATGCCGCACGACATCAAGGGACAGGGCATCTACGCCTATGTCACACTGACTGCAGACGTGGACGAGAACGAGGACCTGCGAGAGGAATTGCGCCAGTGGGTTCGCAAGGAGATCGGCCCGATCGCGACCCCCGATGCGCTGCAATTCGCCCCTGCCCTGCCCAAGACCCGCAGCGGCAAGATCATGCGCCGAATCCTGCGCAAGATTGCGGAGGGACAACCCGAGCAGGTGGGCGACGTTTCGACTTTGGCGGACCCTGCCGTGGTGGACGACCTGGTCGCGAACCGCATCGCGCCATGATTGCACTGGAAGAGGCGCGCCGCCTGCTGGCCGCAAATTGCCAACCGCTGGGCCAATCTATGGGCAGCGAAACCGTCTCGCTGGCAGACGCAGCGGGGCGTATCTGTGCGAGCGACATAGCGGCGCTGGTCTCTGCCCCTCCGGCGGACCTGTCGGCGATGGACGGCTACGCGGTCCGCCGCGCGGATTGCGCCGTAGGATCGCGCCTCCAAATCGTCGGAGAAAGCAGGGCCGGCACGCCCTTTCCAGGCTGCGTCGGAGCGGGCGAGGCAACGCTCGTTTCCACCGGCGCGCATATTCCCGGCGGAGCAGACCACATCCTGATCCTGGAAGATGCGTCCCGCAGCGACAGCACGGTCGTGGTCGAGCAGGAGCAGTCCGGGACAGGCCATATCAGGCGTTCCGGCATCGATTTCGTGCGCGGCGATGCACTGGTAAAAGCAGGCGAACAACTGACCGCGGCACGCCTGGCCCTGCTGGCCGCCGCGGGTCACGGCACCGCCAGCGTTTTCCAGAAGCCCCGTGTCGCCATCCTGACCAATGGCGACGAATTGCTGGACCCGGGAAGCGAGCCGGGCAACGCCAGTATCTATGACAGCAATTCGGTCGCCCTCGCCGTGCAGTTCACGGGGTTCGGAGCCGATGCATCCTGGATCGGGCGCGCAGGCGACAGCGCGGACGAGGTTGCCGACAAGCTGGCACTGGGCGACGGGGCCGACCTTTTGGTCATCGCCGGAGGGGCGTCTGTCGGTCCGCACGACCTGGTCAAGGCGGCGTTTGGCGCTCTGGGCGGGGAAATCCTGTTCAGCAAGGTCGCCGTGCGTCCGGGAAAGCCGGTCTGGTTCGGAGGCCTGCCATCGGGCACCCGTGTCCTCGGCCTGCCCGGCAATCCGGCGTCCAGCTATGTGACAGCCCTTCTTTTCGGAAGGCTGGCGGTGGAGACGCTCGTCGGACTGGCGCCCCCTGCCTCGCTCGAACACGCCCTGCGACACGCGGCTGTGTCCCACGACCTAGATGCCAACGGTCCGCGTGAGACGTTCCAGCGCGCCGCATTGACGCACGGCACGGACGGGGCGACGCGGATCGCGCTTACCGGCGCGCAGGACAGCAGCCTGCTGCGCCCGCTCGCCGCTGCCGATGCGCTGCTTTTCAGAAAGACGAACGCCCCGGCCGCAGGGGCCGGGGCGATTGTTCCCTACCTGCCGCTCTAGGCAGGCGGGCGGTGCTCAGACCGCCGCGTTCTTCTTCAGCATGATGACCTGCGGGTAAGTGAATTCCAGCAGGCCTTCCTTACCGTATTCCGCGCCGAAGCCGGACTGCTTGTGCCCGGCAAACGGCGTGTGCGGCGTCAGCTTCAGGAACTGGTTGATCCAGACCGTGCCTGTCTCGAGCTGCTCGGCGATCTCCACGCCCTTGTCCTCGTCCTTCGTCCAGACCGCGCCGGCAAGGCCGTATTCGGAAGCATTGGCGCGCTCGATAACTTCTTTCTCGGTCGAGAACTTCATCAGCGGCATGACCGGTCCGAACTGTTCCTCTGCCACGATCCGTGCGTCTTCCGGCGGATTGTCGAGGATGGTCAGCGGCACGAAATAGCCCGTGCCGCTCGGGTCGGTATCGCCGCCGGTCAGGAACTTGTATCCCTTGTCCTTGGCATCCTGGATCAGTTCCAGCACCCGCTCGTACTGCTTCCTGTTCTGGATCGGTCCGACGCCCGTTCCCTGCTGCGAACCGTCGCCGACGGTCACGCCCTTCGCGTATTCCGCGATCGCCGCGCTCAGATCGTCGTAGATATCCTCGTGGATATAGACCCGCTTGGCCGCGATGCAGATCTGGCCTGCATTGGTGAAGCTGGCCCAGAACAGCTGCTCGGCCACTTTCTCCACGTCCGCATCGGGCATCACGATGCTGGCATCGTTCCCGCCCAGTTCCAGCGTGATGCGCTTCAGGTCGCCTGCCGCGCCTTCCATGATCTTCTTGCCCGTGGCGGTGGAGCCCGTGAAAGTGATCTTGTCGATATCGGGATGCTCGGTGATGAGCGGGCCTAGGCTGTCTTCGCCGGTGATGATGTTGACAACGCCGGCAGGCACCTTGTCCGCGATCAGCTCGGCCAGCCTCAGCGTGGTCAGCGGCGTGAAGGGAGAGGGTTTCAGAACGATGGTGCAGCCCGACAGCATGGCGGGCACGATCTTCTGGATCGCCATCGACACCGGGAAATTCCACGGCACGATGCCGCCGACCACGCCGACGGGAACGCGGCGGGTGCGGATCGATTCCTTCTCGTTGTCCTGCACCAGCTCGTCTTCCAGATCGAGTTCGGCCTGGGTCGCGGCCATGTAGGCGGCGCCCATGATCTCGCCCTTGGCCTGCTGGTGCGGCTTGCCCTGCTCTGCCGTCAGCAGGCGGTAGAGCTCTTCGGAGTTCTCGTTGATGGCCCCGGCTATCGCCTTGATGGCATTCCGTCGCTCGTCCATCGACGTCTTGCGCCAGGTCTTGAACGCGCGGCGCGCGGCTGCGACGGCCTGGTCCAGCTCGTCCTTGCCGCAGGCCGGGACCAGTCCGATGACTTCCTCCGTCGCGGGATTGACCACTTCGAAAGTCGAGCCTGCACCGGTCATCTTGCCGTCGACGAGGTTCTTGTACTGCGTTGCCATGGGCGCTTCTCTCCTGATGAACGTTCTTGCTTGCCCCGCAACATGGGCGCTGCCTCTGCCAGGCGCAATCGCTTTCCAAGAGGACGGTCGATGAAACGCATCCCGGTTCTGCGGGATCGCTCCGTCGCGGAAACCGGCGTGGGCGGGACCATTCCCGACAGCCGCGCGATCTGCGGCTATGTCGAGAAGAAGCACCCGCAGACGCCGCTCTATCCCGAAGCCGCTTCCGATTACGGCAATGCCCTGTTTATCGAGGAATTCGCCGACACGAATCTCGCCGCTGCCGCCGGGCTGGGGATATTCCGTCCGCTGTTCTTCTCCATCATCAGCGGGAAAGAACCCGACATCGCCCGCGCACAGGAAACATGGGCCGGCCAGATGCCCGCAGTGCTCGATGTGCTGGAGCGCAGGCTGGGCGAGGCGGAATGGTTCGCGGGGCCTGCCATCTCGATCGCCGATTTCGCGGTCACGACGTGCCTGATGCAGGCCTCGCTCGTCGCGCAATTCGACCTGTCGCCATGGCCCGCTTTGGCAGCTCATTTCGAGCGTATGACCGCCCGCGATTCCATCGCCGCGCCTTACGCGAACGCCGACCGTTTCGTGCGCAAGGCAATGCCGGAACGGATCGAACCGGGCTAAGCCTCAGTTCCCGTCCGCCCGCGGACCGTCGCTGCCTTTTTAGCTGGGCCGTGGGCCATTCTTGAAGCCGCCACCCTTGCGGTGCGGTTTCTTGCCGCCCTTGGCAGCAGACTTTCCGGCGAATTTCCCGCCGGGCCTGCTGCCGGGTTTGCCACCGGGTTTTCCGGGGCCGCCACCCTTGCGGAATGGCGGTTTGGGTCCACGTGCCGCGCCGAAATCCCCGTCGTCGCGGCCCCGGCGATGGCCGCGAGCCGCTTCGCGCGGGCCTTCGGATGGTTCGATGACCAGACGGTCCTGTTCATCGTCGCCCTGCGCGGTACGCGCCACGGCATCGTCGAATTTCGCAGCAACGGCGCGCGGGATCTGGAAATGCGTTTCGTTCGCTCCGATGCGGATGGCGCCGACTTCGTTGCGCGTGATGTGTCCGCGGCGGCACAGCAGCGGCAGGACCCAGCGCGGGTCGGCATTGTGGCGCCGCCCGATATCGATCCGGTACCAGACGGTGTCGTCGAACCCGTCGCGCCGTCGATCCTGCTTGTCTGCCTTGCGAGCCTCGGGCGTGTTGGCGATCAGCTCTTCGGGCCGGGGCATTTTCGACCGGTGCGCAGCGACCAGCGCCGCGGCAATATCCTCGGCCGAACGTTCGGCCATCAGTCGCTGCGCCAGCTTGCGGTCTTCCTTGTCGTATTCCGCCGGTTCCAGCAGCATTTCCATCAACCGCTCGCGGTCGGCGTAACGGATGTCCTTCGGCGTCGGGGCGTCGATCCAGTCCGCCTCGATCCGCGCACCGCGCAGCATGGACTGCACGCGGCGCCGGCGCGGATAGGGAACGACCAGCACGGCGGTCCCCTTCTTGCCTGCACGTCCGGTCCGGCCCGAACGATGCTGCAATGTCTCCGCATCGCGCGGGATTTCGACATGGACGACAAGGCTGAGGCTGGGCAGGTCGATCCCGCGTGCCGCCACGTCCGTGGCGACGCAGACCCGTGCCCGCTTGTCCCGCAGCGCCTGCATCGCGTGGTTGCGCTCGCTCTGCGAATGCTCGCCCGACAGGGCGACGACGGCAAAGCCGCGGTTCTGCAGCATGGCGTGGAAGCGGCGGACCTTGTCCCGCGTGGCGCAGAACAGGATCGCGGTTTCCGCCTCGTGGAAGCGAAGCAGGTTGACCACCGCCGCCTCGATTTCCGCCGGCGCGACGGTCACCGCCTGGTAGGCGATGTCGCCATGTCCCCGCTCGTCCCCGACGGTGGAGATACGCAGCGCGTCGTTCTGGTACCGGCGGGCCAGGGCCTCGATGGGCTTGGGCATGGTGGCCGAGAACAGCAGCGTGCGCCGACCCTCCGGCGTCGCGTCGAGGATTTCTTCCAGATCCTCGCGGAAGCCCATGTCCAGCATCTCGTCCGCCTCGTCGAGAACGGCTGCGCGCAGCGACGACAGGTCCAGCGCACCTCGCTCGAGGTGATCGCGCAGGCGACCCGGTGTGCCTACGACGATATGCGCGCCGTGTTTCAGCGCGCGGCGTTCCTTCGATGCGTCCATGCCGCCCACGCAGGTGGCAATGCGGGCATGGGCTGCGCCGTACAGCCAGCCCAGTTCGCGGCTGACCTGCAGCGCCAGTTCGCGCGTCGGTGCGATGATGAGTGCCAGAGGACTGGCTGCGAAGGGAAGCGCGCCTTCCTCGCCCAGCATCTCGTCCGCGATGGCAAGACCGAAGGCCACGGTCTTGCCCGATCCGGTCTGCGCGGACACCACGAGGTCGCGGCCCCTCGCATCGGGCGCGGTGACGGCCGCCTGCACCGCGGTCGGTGCTTCGTAGCCCTGGCCGGACAGCGCCTCGGCAAGGATCGGGGGAAGGTCGGAAAAGGACATGACAGCTCTCGAATTACAGGCCGGGCCGCGTTCGAAGAGCGCAAGGCGGGGCGAATGGCGTCTCAGGGCGAGGCATGATGCCGGCGCCCGGAAACCGGAAACGGCAAATCGCTACCGCACGGGTGAGGGATCGCCGGGAAAATTGACAGAAAGGGAGTGCGACGGGCAGCCTGAACGGCGCGCCGTGCTCACCTTGCGCTTGGTCCTTTACCTGCAATCATGCTGCAATGCACCAAAATTCGGCGCAGCCCGGATTGGCCCGGGGCAGGTTCGGTGCCTAGAACTCCACTACGCTGCGGATGCTCTCGCCCGCATGCATGAGATCGAAGGCCTTGTTGATGTCCTCCAACGGCATCTTGTGCGTGATCAGGCTATCGATGTCGATCCGGCCATCCATGTACATGTCCACGATGCCGGGCACATCGGTCCGGCCGCGCGCCCCGCCGAAGGCCGAACCGCGCCATACGCGGCCCGTCACCAGCTGGAACGGCCGCGTCCGGATCTCCGCACCGGCAGGCGCGACGCCGATGATGACGCTTTCGCCCCACCCCTTGTGGCAGCATTCCAGCGCGGTCCGCATCACATCGACATTGCCGATGCATTCGAACGAATAATCCGCCCCGCCGCCCGTCAGTTCGACGAGATGGCCGACCAGGTCGCCCTTCACTTCCTTCGGGTTGACGAAGTCGGTCATGCCGAACTGCCGGGCCATCTGCTCTTTCGAAGGATTGGCATCGACCCCCACGATCTGCCGCGCGCCGACCAGCTTCAGCCCCTGGATGACGTTCAGCCCGATCCCGCCGAGGCCGAAAACCACCGCCGTGGCATTGGGCTCCACCTTGGCGGTGAACATCACCGCGCCGATCCCCGTGGTGACGCCGCAGCCGATATAGCAGACCTTGTCGAACGGCGCGTCCTTGCGGATCTTTGCCAGCGAGATTTCCGGCAGGACCGTGAAGTTCGAGAAGGTGGACGTGCCCATGTAATGCAGGATCTTCTCCCCCTTGTAGGAGAAGCGCGACGTGCCGTCCGGCATGACGCCCTGCCCCTGAGTCGCGCGCACGCGCTGGCACAGGTTGGTCTTGGGGTTCAGGCAGTATTCGCAGGTCCGGCATTCGGCGGTGTAGAGCGGGATCACGTGATCACCGACCTCCAGGTCGGTCACGCCGGGGCCGATTTCGCGCACGATGCCTGCGCCTTCATGCCCCAGGATCGCGGGAAACGCGCCTTCCGGATCGGCCCCCGACAGGGTGAACTCGTCCGTATGGCACACACCGGTCGCCATGATTTCGACCAGCACCTCGCCCGCCTTGGGCCCCTCGAGATCGACTTCAACGATTTCGAGTGGCTTTCCTGCTTCGAAAGCGACAGCGGCGCGGGTTTTCATGGGCGATCCTCGAGTTCTTGTCCGGTTGGGTTGCGCTAGCGCCCTAACCGAAAACGTCATGAGGGGAAATGGCGGAGGAGGCAGTCATCTGCGAACCGCTCTCCACATGCAATTCCCTGCTTCACGGGAATTAACAGGGAAAAGATGAATTTCGCCTCCAGTAAGGGGGTCTGGTCGGTACGCGAGAGCGGCAGGAATTAGCCATTTCCAAAATGGATTTCCCTAAAACGATAACAGGGAATTTGCAGGTGCGAACAGGGGGAGATCGGCGGATAAGCAGGGAAGTAAGTTCGCGATTTGCAGGCACTATTTTTACCCGGCCATCTTGACGATCAGGGAGCCCAATCCAACCTCATCGCTGTCCTTCGAGGCAGAGGCACCGCGCCCTTCGGCGCACAGCAGCAATTCTCGGGACAACCAACAGCAACCGCCGTGCACTGCACCTGGCGGGACCTTGGTTGTCGCCCGCGTGCTGCAAGCCTCGTCCCTACTCGTGCTGCCTGCTCGGCAACGAAGGACATTTCAGATGACAAACCAATCAAAGAAGCGGGCCGCCAACGGCATTCGCAATGACATCGCCTCGCTCGAGCAGAAACTCGGTCCAATAGAATATCGGCCGCTGGCCTCGCTCAAGCGATACGAGAACAATCCGCGCAAACACCCAGAGAAGCAGCTGGTCAAACTCGCCGCTTCCATCCGAGAATTCGGGTTCGCGATGCCGATGCTTGTCGATGAGCAGGACATCATCATTGCCGGCGAGGCGCGCCTCGAAGCGGCTCGCCGCGTAGGGATAACCGAGGTCCCTGTTATCGTCGCCCACCAATGGAGCCCAGCGCAGGTGCGATCCTATCGCCTCGCTGACAACAGGCTCGCTGAACTCGGGACGTGGGACCGTGATGCCTTGGCGATCGAGTTCGCCGCGATCATCGAGTTCGATGAGGCCCCGGTCGAGATACTGGGCTGGGAAACGGCCGAGATTGACTTGGTGCTCGAGGAAGATTTCGGGCCGGCCGACGAGCCCAGCGCGGACCCTGCTGACGACCAGGTTGAACCGCCGGTAAATCCAGTCAGCCGTATTGGTGACCTATGGCTTCTCGACGAGCACCGCCTGCTGTGCGGTTCCAGCCTCGAAACTGCTAACTGGTCTAAGCTGCTCGATGGCAAGACTGCAGCGATGGCATTCACCGACCCACCCTACAACGTCCCCGTCTCGGGGCACGTGTGTGGGCTCGGTAAGGTGAGCCATGCCGAGTTTGCCATGGCCTCGGGCGAGATGACCAAGGCCGAGTTCACCGCGTTCCTGTCAGAGTTCATCGCGGCGATGCTTCCGCACTGCAAGGACGGCGCAGTGCTCGACCTGTGCATGGACTGGCGTCATCTCGGCGAGTTGCTGTCCGCCATCGAGGGCAACGGGCTTTCGCTGCTCAACCTGTGTGCGTGGAACAAGAACAACGGCGGAATGGGGAGCCTGTACCGGTCGAAGCACGAGCTGGTCTTCATCACGAAAAAGGGAAAAGCCCCGCACACCAACAACGTCGAGCTGGGCAAGCACGGGCGCTATCGCACGAACGTCTGGGACTACGCAGGCGTAAATACCTTCGGGAAGGACCGCATGAAGGACCTCGCGGACCACCCGACGGTCAAGCCCACCGCCCTCGTTGCCGACGCGATCCGAGACGTCACCCACCCCGGTGAAATCGTGCTGGATGCCTTCATGGGCTCCGGCACCACGATCTTGGCATGCGAACGCACGAAGCGTCGCGGGTACGGCATCGAGATCGAGCCGGGATATGTCGATGTCGCGATCCGGCGATGGGAAGCCATGACGGGCGAGAAGGCCGTGCTGCTCGAAACCGGACAGGCCTTTGCCGAGGTTGCTGCGCTCCGCGCCGTCAACCCAGACGAGAACGAAAACTCGTCGGCTCAAACTACGACCAGCGCCGCCTGATCAACCCTCTCGCGCGCCGGCCCAGTGAAGTGGTCGGCGCGCCTTCACATTTATTCCGGAGACAACCCATGCCATTCAAACCTGCTCCCGACTGGATCAGCGCCTTTCCCGAAGAAGACGAAGACCAGCCTCGCCGCCTGCCGCCAGCCAGAAAACGTACCCGGATGCAGCCACCGGTAGAAACTCCCGATCCACCCCCAGACACCGGAGCCTCCAAGGCTGCCGAGCCGACCCCAGCTGAACCCGACGAAGAGCCCTCGGTGGGACCACGAGATGCGGTCTACGAGGTGGGCTACGGGAAACCGCCAATTACGACCCGCTTCAAGCCTGGCCAGTCCGGAAATCCAAGGGGACGGCCCAAAGGTGCGAAGGGCCTCAACACCATCGTGCGCGAGACTCTTGGCGGGAAGCTGGCTGTCCGGACCTCCGAAGGAACCAAGAAGATCAGCAAGATCGAGGCGGTCCTGCAGAAGACGCTCGAAAAGGCCCTGAAAGGCGATGCCCGCGCACAGTTCGAGTTGATGAAATTATGGCGTCTCGCGGTTCCGGATACCGCCGGACCTGGCGAGGAACTGGCAGCCGACGAGAGCCTCTCCTCTGCCGATCTCGCCATCCTGGCTGCCTTCGAAGCGCAATTGGCTAAACAGCAAGGAGAGAGGCCGTGAGCATACACACACCTACCCTACTGTCTGCTATGCGCCGCCAGCAGTTCCAGTTATTCCTCATCAAGGCGTTCGAGACGCTTCACCCCGGGGATCCCCCGCTCGAACTGGCGTGGTACCTCGAAGCGATCTGCCATGCCCTGATGCAGGCGCGATCCGGCGAAGAGAGGCGCCTCGTAATCACTGTTCCGCCGCGGCACCTGAAGTCGGTGACCGCGTCGGTGGCGTTTGTCGCGTGGGTCCTTGGCCACGAGCCAAAAGCCAAAATCATGGTGGCGAGTTACAGTCAGGACCTCGCTCGGCACCATTCGAACCAGACCCGTACGCTCATGGAAAGCGAGTGGTACCGGAAGGATTTTCCGGACACACGCATAAGCGATCGTGGCAACCGCGCCCTGGAAATCGAGACGACGGCCGGCGGCGTGCGGAAGGCTGTCTCGGTACAGGGCTCGATCACGGGTTTTGGAGCCGACATCATCATCGTCGATGATTGCATGAAGGCCGACGAGGCAAAGAGCTCTGTCGAACGGCAGAACCTGCGCGACTGGTTCGACAACACCTTGCTGAGCCGCCTCAACAACAAGGCAACGGGGCGCATTATCTCGATCCAGCAACGGCTGCACGAGGACGACTTGCCCGCCTACATGTTCGAAAAGGGATATAAGCACCTCAACCTTCCCGCCATCGCCGAGAAGGAGGAGAGCGTCGCGATCGGTAGGGGGCGACTACACCATCGCTCAGCCGGCGACCTATTGAACCCGGCACGAGAGAACCGGGCAACACTCGACCAGCTACGCCGAGACCTCGGCCCCGTGGTTTTCTCCTCGCAGTACCAGCAAGAACCGGTCGCGGCCGAGGGCAACATGATACGGCTCGAGTGGTTCGGGACTTACGAAGAACCTCCGGAACGACGCGACTTCCTCAAGGTGGTGCAGAGCTGGGACACCGGGATGAGCGCGGCACCGACCAGCGATTACTCGGTTTGCACGACCTGGGGCTTCGAGCGCTACGAGAGGAAATGGTACCTGCTCGACGTGCTCCGTAAACGGCTCGACTATCCCGACCTATTCCGCGCAGTCCAGGATCTCAGTCGACGATACCGTGCAGACCGGGTCATCATTGAAAAGGCGGGCAGCGGGCATGCACTGCTTCAGGAGCTCCGCGCAACTAACAGGTTGCGTCCAATTGCGGCCACCCCCGTGGCCAGCAAGGAAGACCGCTTCAATGCCTGCCTTGCGGAAGTTGAATCTGGGCAATTTCTTCTACCGCGTGAGGCGCCTTGGCTGGACGATTTTCGGAACGAGCTCCGCGCCTTTCCACATGGCAAGTACGATGACCAGGCTGACAGTTTCAGCCAGTTCGTTCGACACCAGTTGAGACACTGGACCTGGCTCCTGACGGAATACGAGCCTGACGGAAGAGCGCGCAACGTAGTGAGGCTTGAAAAGCGACCGTGGTAGGGGTCCGGCGGCGAACGCGATGATTGACCAGTTCGTGGCAAGTCACCGAATTTTAATATTGCCTTATAGCTTCCCGATAAAGTAGCCACGGTAAGTCGAGCCGTTTAAGGCGGCTCAAGGGGGGCATTACATGAAATTATTGGCACAATGGGTCGCGCTCGCGATCGCGTCACTGGCGTTCGCACTTACTCCTGTTCACGCGCAAGAGCGCTCAGCCGTCAAGCAAGGCTTCGAGCTTGCACCGCAGAGCGGTAAGCGCATCCTGGTCTTTCGACCCTCTGTCAGCGTTGGCTCCCAATCAACGGGCGGAATGTTTGAACCGAACGCAGAGTGGACGGAGCAGGCGAAATCGAACATCCAGGTAGCGCTCGAAGAGCTTCAATCTCGGTTGGGCAACGAGGTCATCGTTGCTCCCGAGGCATATGGCGAAGACGCGCAAGCGGTCGAGGAGCACATGGCGCTCTTCGCAGCTGTCTCGCAGGCAGTCATCGAGTACCAGTTCTTTGTCGGTAACCGACTGCCGACGAAAAAGCGCGACAACAAGGACGACGTGTTCGACTGGTCTTTGGGAGATGGCGTGTCGCGGCTGCCGGGGGCCGAGAGCGCGGACTACGCTTTGTTTATCTACAACAAGGATGCTTACGGCTCGACCGGTCGCAAGATTTTACAGGTGGTGGCCCTCCTAGGCCCGGGTATCGCGGTGAAATCTGGTGAGCACGTGGGCTACGCAGGTCTTGTCGACCTGCGGACTGGTGACCTGCTTTGGCTCAATGCCGATGCCGCCATGGGAGGCGATGTCCGCGAGATAGACGGTTCGCAGAAGCGAGTTCGGCAGCTGCTCGAAGATTTCCCTGGCAGCGATATCGGAAAAGAGTGATGGGACACTTTCTCCTGGCTAAGGCCGCCCTTGTCGCCGCCAGCGTTACTGGTGCGACGCACGTGAATGCGGAGCCGGCCCCCACCCCGCCGCCCTACCAGGGGTTCTACCAACCGCAGGGCGTCGACGAGGTTGGCCTGTGGAGAGAGGACGACGAGAGCGAACGTCGGCTCGCAGCCTCCCAGCTTGTCATCCAAGACGAGGCCCTTAATTCCTATCTCAAAGAGGTACTCTGCAAGACCGTTGGGACCGACCGTTGCAAGGCGACCCGGATCTACGTCCTGCGAGAACCGACTTTCAACGCGACCATGTCTCCCAACGGTACCATGCGCGTTTTTAGCGGTATGCTCCTAAGAATGCGCAGCGAAGCTGAACTCGCTGCCGTACTTGGTCACGAGTTCGGCCACTTTGAGCAGCGGCATAGCCTTAAGCAATTCAAGGAACGGCGAACCGGGAGCGACCTGCTAGCATGGGGCGCTTTGCTTGCGAGCATGTCTCCCGGCTACGATGCACGGCGCACTTACCAGTCTCTCGAGATTTCCGTTTACGGCAATTTGTATCGCTACGGCCGCGACCAGGAACGCGAAGCGGACCTTCTCGGCTTAGGTTACCTCAACCAGAGTTCGCTGCGACCCCAAGCGGCGTCGGAAGTTTGGCAGAACCTGATGGGCGAGATCGATGCTTCCGCGTTGGCGCGAGGCTTGAAAAAGCCCAAGTACAACGCGATCGCGTTTACGGCATCGCATCCACCCCACGGTGAGCGAGCAGGCTATCTCTCGGAGCTCGCCTCTCCGGGCGGCGCTAGTCGCGACGACGGGGCCTCGAGGTACCGCGAGGCCCTCGCGAAGTGGCTGCCCGTATTCTTGGAAGACCAGATCAAGCTCAATGATTTCGGCGCAAGCGAGTATATCATCGAGAACCTCGCTAGGAACGGCTGGACGCCGACTCTTTGGCATGCCCGCGGCGAGCTATACCGGACGCGAGGCAATCAACGCGACCTCGTTCATGCTGCACAGTTTTATCAGAACGCCATCGCCCTAGATGGTAATCTCGCTGCATCGTATCGCGGCCTCGGCCTATCCCTTTTTAAGACAGGTGAGAGCCGCCGCGGCCAGGAAGCCTTGAAGCAGTATCTCGAGCTTGCCCCGGACGCCGAAGATGCGAGCATGATCCGCCTCATGCTCCCGAAGGAGAACTAGAATGAAAACCACCAAGATCAAAGCCGCAGTCATCGGCGTTTGCATTTCGGTTGCGGTTATTTCCGCTCCCGTCAGCGCACACAAGCTCCGGGAAAAAGGCGAGACCGTCGACGTGGCAGACTCTGACGTCCTCGTGACACCAGCTAGGGACTGGAATAGGCTAAGCGGGAAGATCGGTAAGCGAACCGAGACGTGGACCTTGGACGGTGGCCAGCTGAACGATGTCACCTTCTTCGGGGGAATCGAAGCTGGGGATCCACTGGTCAAGGAACGAAATAAGAAGCGCGATCCTCTACCCAAGTTCACGTCTTCGACACTTCTCGTCGAAGTGCCGGAGCTGCTCGAAGGAACCTATAGGACTTACAAGGACCTAGCGGCATTCCAGCTGGTTTCCGCTGAGCCCGGCACTTTTCTCGGTCGCGACGGTGTCTTTTTCACCTACGAGTACACGGACCTCGATGGTCTCACGAGGAAGGGCGAAGCGAGGGCGACGATAATCGACGGCAAGCTCTACATGATCACTTTCGACGCTCCGCGTCTCCACTATTTCAACCGGACGCTCCAAGACTTCCGCGCCTTGGCGGATACCGCGAGACTCAAGTGAACTACCCTGATCGAAACTCTCGATCCTAGATATCAGCGCGCGCTATGAGCTTTCTACTTTTCCTCGCCACGGTCATCGTCCCGAGCGGCCAGGCCTTTTCTTGCACGCCGGTGGCTGTGTGGGACGGTGACGGGCCGATCTGGTGCGAAGAAGGTCCCCGGATCCGGCTTTCCGGGATAGCGGCAAGGGAAAGGGACGGCTCCTGCAGCCCCGGGCACCCTTGCCCTGCCGCGGACGCCACGGCAGCACGAGACGCGCTGGTTGCCCTCCTAGGCAGGCCTGTCGGCGAAAATGCCCACGGACATGTCTTGGTAGAAGGGCCGGCGCTGCGCTGTGTTTCGGATGGGTCGGCAGGCGGTAACCGTACTGCGGCTTGGTGCATTTCTCCGCGAGGTGGAGATATCAACTGTGCCATGGTCCGGGGCGGCTGGGCCGCTCGCTGGGACAAGTATTGGAAAGGGCACAAGTGCCGATGAATGACCCGCGCGACGAGGCCTATGGATTCGAGAAGGGAATTCAGTTCGAGTTTACCCTCATAAGCTCGGCGTTGATCTTCGGCGGGTTGTTGTTTTTATACTCGCTTCTCGCGCCCGCCCTCGCCGCTGCACATCCTGGCGGCTTGGCCGCGGACGGATGCCACAACGATCGCAAGAACGGCGGGAGGCACTGCCATCGTGCGAGCGCACAGCCAGCGAAGCCGAGGTCGCAACAAAGCGGGACTTATTACCCGAACTGCGCCTCGGCGCGGGCGGCTGGCGCCGCTCCCGTCCGCAGGGGCGACCCGGGATATGGAAGCCATCTCGACCGGGATAACGACGGCGTGGGCTGTGAATGAAGGCGAACCAAGACCGTTCGATCGAAGAGGAAGTCGCGATCGACCAAGCCGCACTCCAAGCGTTTGTCGACAGTGTTCGTCCTTGTCCCCCGTCAGCACCTATGGCACAGATTTGAGGTTGTGATTTAAGGAGGATTTGGGCTTCGTCGTAGTGACGAAGGAACGAAGATGAAGCCCAAATCCTCAAGCTCCAAAAAGCCTGCCGAGCAGGTCGTAAAGGACATCCGCCGCAAGACCCGTCGGCACTTCTCTGCTGAAGACAAGATCAGGATCGTGCTCGATGGCCTGCGCGGCGATGACTCCATTGCCGAGCTGTGCCGCCGTGAAGGGATCGCACAGAGCCTGTATTACACCTGGTCCAAGGAGTTCATGGAGGCCGGCAAGCGCCGTCTGGCTGGTGACACTGCGCGTGCTGCGACCACGGACGAGGTGAAGGACCTGCGGCGAGAAGCTCGCGATCTCAAGGAATGCGTGGCCGACCTCACCCTGGAGAACCGCCTGCTCAAAAAAAGCATGATCGCGGATGGGGGAGACGGCGAATGAGATACCCTGCATCCGAGAAGCTGGAGATAATCCGGATCGTCGAGCAGTCGCACCTGCCCGCCAAACGCACGCTGGACCAGCTCGGCGTGGCACGGCGCACCTTCTACCGCTGGTATGATCGTTACCTTGAAGGTGGCCCCGAGGCGCTGGCAGACCGACCATCCAGGCCGAGCCGGGTGTGGAACCGCATCGGCGAGGATGTCCAGCAGCAGATCGTCGAGATGGCGCTGGAACAGACCGAGCTGTCCCCGCGAGAACTGGCGGTGCGCTTCACCGACGAGCGGCGCTACTTCGTGTCCGAAGCTACGGTTTACCGGCTGCTCAAGGCTCATGATCTGATCACCAGCCCGGCCTACACCGTGATCAAGGCGGCAGATGCGTTCCACACACAAACCTCCCGCCCCAACGAGATGTGGCAGACCGACTTTACCTACTTCAAGATCATAGGATGGGGCTGGGTCTATCTCTCGACCGTGCTCGACGATTACTCGCGCTACATCATTGCATGGAAGCTCTGCACCACCATGCGAGCCGAGGACGTCATCGACACGCTGGACATGGCACTGACCGCCTCAGGCTGCGACCATGCCAACGTGCTGCACAGGCCGCGCCTGCTCAGTGACAATGGCCCGAGCTACATCGCAGGCGAGCTGGCCGACTATCTCGATGGCAAGCAAATGGACCACGTTCGCGGCGCACCCTTCCATCCGCAGACCCAGGGCAAGATCGAACGCTGGCACCAGACCCTGAAGAACCGCATCCTGCTGGAGAACTACTTCCTGCCCGGCGATCTCGAACAGCAGATCGAGGCCTTCGTCGAGCATTACAATCACCAGCGCTACCACGAGAGCCTCGACAACGTGACGCCTGCCGATGCCTACTTCGGCAGGGCTGCCGCCATCATCAAGCGAAGAGAAAGGATCAAGCGAAAGACACTCGAACATCGGCGCTTGCAACACCACAAGCTCGCCGCCTAAACATCAATCCCAGACGAGGCCCACACTCCGCAAGCCTACGCCGCGAGTTGTGCCAAATGTTCTGACGACGGACATGGTGGGAAGGACGTCCCTCCCGGGGTCGCCCCGGTGTAGCGACCGAAATAAAATAGCGGTCCGCCCATGGCCTCGGCACCGCGGATCGCGGCTTGGCGCAAGCGCGACACCTGGTCTTCGACGAGCGCGTTGGTGGGATAGAGAACCATGGCCCTGACCGCGGGAGTGACCGAGTGATGTCCGTTGCTGCGCAAGTGCTCCCACTTGCTATCGCCATTTCCCAGTTGACGTTCCCACCACGGGTTTATCGTCGAGCTTCCGGCTCCAACGGCACGCTCCTCGATTAGCCGGGCCAAGAGGGGGAGGAGGAAGCTCTCGGTCTTACCCGAGCCTGTTCCCGAGGTGACCACCACGTTCTTCCGTCCCTTGCCATCCCCCGCGATCGCGTACTCGAGCGCTTCGGCTTGGTGCCGGCGGAGCTTGATGTTGTCTTGGCCGAAGACGATTGGCCCGAGGTGTTTTGCCGTGTGCGTGGAGAGACCTGTTTTCTCGCAGGCCTCGGCAACCGGGATTTCCGAAGGATAAACAGGGACAGCCTCGAGTAAGACCTCTTGCGCCATCACGCCTGGCTCGAGGAGCAACTCCCGGCGTTCCTCCATGATGGACTCGTCGCGCATCCAGAACGCGGAATCGTAGTAGCGCAGGTAGGACTCGTGGATGTAGTCCATGACTGAAACCGGGTTTCTCGAGGTTTTCACCCTGGGAGTTCTCCATTGTAGAGGTGATGCAAGACACCCGCGGCGACCCCGGGTGGAACGTCTTTGAAAATGCTAAGACCGTCATTGGTGGGCGGTAATTGGCCTCGGCAGGACACCAGCGCGCGGCCGAGCAGTCCTATGGGCTCGCAGCCAAGCCTGCTCGAGAATTGCCGTGTTTCCGGATCGTACGCGTGTAGTCTCGTACCTGATCCGCGCGCTGCCGCGACCTTCACGAGCTCGTGAGGCCCAGAAAACGCCTTGCCCGATGCAGTCACGTAGACATAGCTCGTGCCGGCCTCCGAGACTCGGTATGCACCCTGGCCTTGGACTTGGTCTGCGTTTCTCCACTTGTTGAAGTGGGGATCATACCGCTGGACAGGTATTCCCTTCCCAAGTGAAACCGGGCGGAACATTTCCACCAAGGACGCGCGATCGGCCAAGAAAGACAGGATGTCCGGGCCCGCGTTGGAAACCACGGCAATAGTACGCCCATGTGGGTCGCGAACTTCGCCTATCGCTTCAGCCAGCGCTTCCTCATCGAGACCGAACACACGGACAATAGACGGGTGATTGGCCAGGCTCTCGAGCTGCAATTCTCCCCCGGCCTTCACCACGTTTTCATGGAGCTGCTCGATGAGGGACTTAGAGCGGAACCCGGACAGTACGGCCGTACCGTTGCCAGTATGCGACAAGACCGGGGGACTCGCGCTCCAGTTCCGTGCGCGGTGTGTTGGTCCCGTCTCGACGTCCAAGTGTCCAAGCAAAGTGAAGTCCCTTAGGACTGGACCTGCACGCCAAGGGTCTACCCCTGAGGACGCTGCAAATGTCTCGAAGACCGCGGCCGAACCCGCCCCTAGGAAGCAGGCCCCGTCCAGCCACAAGTCATGGTTGATCTCGCGCTTGGCAATCGAACTACCGACATTGCTGCTCTGGGGAACGCTCCGCCGGGCTGAAGAGCGCCGAGCACCGGCCTTCGCTGCAGGCTTGCGACGGTGCAGGTAGGTGATGTCACAGTCCAAGCACTCGACGTCCACGGGAGCATACTGAGGGGTGCCGGGTGGGACTGGCGCAAACTTGAGCCGGTGAAGCCCCCTGACCGCACATGGAAGCTCCATGACTTCGTCCACCGAGAGACCCTTTATGGACTCGATCGCCTCGCTCGACCTGGCCACCACCGGCGCCCCGGGACCTGCTTCCTCGTTTTCATCCAGCCTCTGCGGCGGCGCAGGAAGGTCTCGGAAAGAATCCAAGATCCCGAGATCGTAGTCGCCGGTGCCCGGTTTGCGAATGAGCAGGCCTCTGACCGCTATCGTGCTGTCAGTTCTTCCTACGATTGCCTGCTGGACGCCCGTGTACTCGACGATCGAACGTGCTTGTCGATCGAGCGGGCGGGGACGGTCTGCAGACCTGAAGAGCAGGCTGGCCGACGCGACAGGAGTCTTTCCGGCCCTTCCCTCGAGGTAAACGTTACCGCTCTCAGGTATGCAGTCGGAGAGGTCGAGCTCGACCGCGCTGCTACCGCTTTCTTGGCTGCATAGCTCGGGTCCATCTGGAGAAGACCCCTCCCATGCGACGACCGATACCCCGGGCTTGGTGCTTTCCAGCTGGACCGTCGGTGGAAGCCAGCGATGGTAGATGCCGCGCCCGAGCTTGATGCCTCCCTCCAGGCGAAGGCTCGCGGCCTCTCCGACTGGCGAAAGAACGGATTCGAAGCCCTTTAACTCCGAGAGGGCGCGCTTGATCACTACCTTCTCGTACAGCACCCACCCCGGCGGCAGGCCCTTGAGCTGGGCAGGGGTTGCGAGCGTGTAACCTGGCGCCGCTGCTTCTTCCAGGGCTCCCTCGATAGCGCCGCGGATCTTGCTGTCGTCGCGCACGAGCACGAGATGCTCGACGCCAAGGGATACGCGGCTAACCTCCGACCAGTATCCCTGGTCAGACCGGCTCAAGGGGATCGCAGGCCGACCATGCCACTTGTACGCGGGCTCTCCATCCTGATCGAGTTCGAGGCCGTGCAGCAGGCACCGCGACAGCGGAATGCTAGACCTGGGTTCCAGTGTCGCGAATGCCGCGTACGTCGTGTTCGAAAGCTCCAGCTCGCCACTTCCGTCCATGCCCAAGGCGATTGACTCAAGCGACTGCTCCTTGCCGAAATAGAGCGCCGCCGAGCGCCCAAGGAAATCGTGTCGAAGGCCGAGCGCGAGAGATAAGCGAGAGATACCGCTGCCAGAGCTTCCAGAAGTAGCGGTGTCTTCTGCCTGCCAATCTTCGAGCTCGGCTATCGCCGCCTCGCAGATCCGCGAGCGCAGCTCCGTTTTTTTCCATGCTTCCTTGAGCTGCTTGGTGGGCTGGGTACTGCGGATCCAAGTCGATATGTACTGCTCGATCTCGGTCTCGCTAACGTCGTCCGTGTTCGTGAAACCGTACTTGTCGAACATGAGGTGGAACCGCTGGCGGTCTGCCTCTCGGACGATCGCCTGTGACATCGGGATGCCGACGTAGCGATTCGAGTTGATAGCACGTGCTGTCGGTCGGCCGAACGCGAAGTCGTTGTCGGCCAACCAGCTGTTAAATGACTTCCAGAATTGCTCGGTTGAACGGCCGTGCTGCGACAACCTTCCCGGTGCGACGTTCACGAGCGCCGAGAGACGGTCATAGTAGTTTCCGGCGGTGAACTGGCCGTCCGAGACCATCTGTTCCGCGGCATGCGAAAGCACGAACAGGAGGGCGGTGAAGGGAGGATATCCCTTTCGGCGCCTCAATGACCATGCAAACAACTCGTACTCGAAGTTAGAGTAAGGATCGCCTTGCTTCTTGAGGTGCTTGCTAACCTCTCGGCAGCAAACGTCCTCTACCTCGTGAGGCCCAACGTTCAATGACGTCGCTAGTTGTTCGCGCCCTTGGTTATCCAGGACCAAGTAAAGAGGGCGAGATTCGAATCGCCCCCCGAGAAATACCTCGCTAACTGCCCTGTTTATCTCTTCCAGCATCCAGACCCCTTAAGTGACTGGATATTGCGAAAGAGTGAAATGTCTAGCCTTGACAATGAGATAAGTCGTGGGAATGCGCTCAAAGTGAGCACTCCGCTAGGTGTGGGTGTCCGCCGTGGCGACTAGGAAGCGCGGGCCATGACAAGCATGCTGACAAGAACGGGTTATTAGGGCTTGGAAATATTCGACAGCTTCGCGTCCGTGGTAAAGAGCCTCACGGACGAAGAAATCGCCACTGCGAACTCGCTCGAGCGCCTAAACATGGCGAGATCTGAAGTGCGTGGTCGCGAATTGCGGGTCCAGTACGCACCGTTCGACCACGTTAATCGCGACGCGAAGATCGTGATCGTTGGAATGACGCCAGGCCTGTTCCAAGCGCGACAGGCATTGCTGGCAGCGCGCAATGCACTGCGCGGAGGCAAGAGCAACTTGGAAGCAGCGAGGGCAGCGAAGGTCCACGCGAGTTTCTCGGGCGAGCCGATGCGCGGCAATCTCGTGGCAATGCTCGACCTGGTGGGAGTCGCGAAATGGCTTGGGATCGAGAGCACCGCCCAGCTCTGGTCAGACAAGCAGCAATTGGTGCATTTCACCTCGGCGCTGCGGTATCCTGTCTTCCTCGATGGCGCGAACTGGTCGGGGACGCCGGACATGGTGCGGACCCCACTTTTGCGGAACCAATTAGAGCGCCACGCGGGCCAAGAATTGGCGGATCTCCGTGACGCGTTGATCGTCCCGCTCGGTCCAAAGGTGTCCGCGGCCATGATCCACGTGGCGCAGGAAACCGGCCTTTCCCGGGATCAAATCCTTGATGGCCTGCCTCATCCAAGTGGAGCGAACGCGGAGAGGATTTCCTTCTTTCTGGGAAGGAAGAGCGACGAGGACTGTTCCGTTAAAACCAATACGAATGCCATTTCGGCAGCTCGGGCTAACTTGGTAGAGAAGCTGGATGCCATATTGGCCCGATAGGCGACCGCTAGTGGGCCGGTTGCAGACAGTCCGGTTTTGAGTTCCTCACGCCCCGAAGCTGCACTTCACCTAATGACCCGTCCGTACAACCAACGCGGAAGCGGCCAGATCGATGACGCGGCGGCCGTCGAACCAGCCGACCGGAGCGCGAGATCACTTTTGCCGAGTGGTATGGTGTTTCTCTGGACCGTAGCAGCAATCGACCTCTTTCATGACTTCCTCGGTCGGTCCGGTTTCCCCCGATATGATCGAAATATCGCCGGTGCTTTCCAGGACCATCGAGCGAACATGGGACAGGTCGCGAATACCCTGCAGACGGATTTCATAAAGAACGTCGCTTTCGCTCACGCGCGTCTTGGCAAGCGCGCCTTCCAATATCTTACCATTATGCATCAGCATAATCGGATCGTTCTCGATCATAAGCTGAAACGTCCTCGATCTGCGGCGTACCCGCGCCAACATCAACTGCGCTATCAGCAAAGCGAGGATTGCGCTCAATGCCTGAACCAGCGCCGTCCATTCGGTAACGGTTGCTGCTGAAGCGAGCAGCGAACCGGTCGCGAGCGTGATGACGAAATCGAAGGCAGTCATCTTCGAGAATGTACGCAGACCAATCACACGCACGACAAGAACGACCCAGACCAGCGTAATGAGGCCAAGCGCGGCTCCGCGAATAATTGCGTCAGGATAGTCACTCAGTCCGAACATGCTTGATTTCCTCGAGTTTGTTGGGGGGGGCGAGCCGTCTCAGCGCGCACGTAGCAGGTCGAGGTGCAGCAGTAACCGCTCGCTTGGCTGGGTGATAAATTCAAAACCATCGCGGCCATCGGAATTAGCTCGCACTAATCTTTCGGACGCTCCGGAGTAGCCTCTTCCCGAACGAAAGGCTTGTGCAAACGGTCGATGCGATACTGGGACCAAACTCCGCTTGCCGCACTTAGCCAAGGCAATGCATTGGTGAAGATAACGCTGGCACTGTGTCCATCCACCGGCAGGTCATTAGGGCCGGTCCAGTTGACCAGCAAGCATACGCCATCGTGGGCGAGGCTTTGCCAGGCGAGGTCCGCGACCTGCGCAATCTCCTTGCTCGAGAGAAAGTAGAGGATCTCGGAAAATACGATGAGGTCGAAGGTCCCTTCCGGCCATTCCCGGGGAACTTCGGCTCGGATGAGCGAGACGTGGTCGCAATCGGCCAAGCGCGTTTCCGCCAGCCGCAACGCGGCAGACGAGACGTCGATGCCCAGAACCTCCTCGCACACGCTCGCCAGATCCCCCGTCAGCACCCCATTGGCGCACCCGACCTCCAGCGCACGCTCGAAACGGTCGGGAAAAAGCATCGCCACCGTCGCACGCCGTTTGCTCGCCTCGTACGCCTTGCTCTCGAAGCCCCATGGGTCGGGGTCGCTCGCGAAGAGCGCGTCGAACGTCTGCCGTCGGTACGACGGGTCATCTTTCATGGAAGAATATTTCGGGATGGCTCGCGAAGTGCTCGAACAATGCAGGCGGCATTGTGAACCCTGCCGGATCGTCGTCGATCAGGGTGGTCATTTGGGAGTCATAGGCATCCATTGCGTCGCGCTTTGCGCGGTGAAACCGGCTGTCGAAGAACAGGCACAACCGGTCTGGCACGGGACGCTCGCCGAAGCGCCCCCAGACCGAGAAGCTCCAGAGCGCGGCGTCCGACA
This sequence comes from Erythrobacteraceae bacterium WH01K, assembly GCA_027941995.1. NCBI lineage: Bacteria > Pseudomonadati > Pseudomonadota > Alphaproteobacteria > Sphingomonadales > Erythrobacteraceae > Erythrobacteraceae bacterium WH01K. Next base: position 2,506,597 of record CP115966.1, read on the forward strand.
GGTCGGAGAGCATTCGCGCCACGATGGCGGCAGTTCGGTGGTCGCAATGCGGATCCTCAACCCATGTCGACCAGATCGAGTCCGCATTAGCGACGCAGCGATGTTCCCGAAGGCGATCGACGACCTGCGGGGCGCTTTCGTCCGTCGTCTTTCCATCGGGCAGATGCGCACGGACCACCGCAATCGATTTGTCTGGAGCGAGCGCCGTCAGCGCGTTGTCGAACTCGACCGCGCGCGCCGCGACCCGCCGCGCGGTGCCGAATTTGCGCGAATTGGGGTGCGAGCCTTCTCCGTCGGTCAGCAACAGGATGGTGACCTCGCGCCCTTCGGCCAGAGCTGCCGCCAGCGCCATGCCACAGCCCAATGTCTCGTCGTCTGGATGCGGGGCGATGATCAGCAATCGGCCCGGGGGAGCCAGCGTTTCGAGCGACACGTAACGAGATGACTGGGCAGCGCTGAGAACCGAGCCTTCGGGCAGAGCGGGAACGCTCATAGCTGTTCGGCGCGCGCGACTGCCGCTGCCAAGGCTTCGGCCGCCTTGCCGCGTTTCGCGTCGGGCGTGGCTTGGCACAGGAACAGGCGCAAGTCCCTCATCATGCGGTGGACAAATGAGCCTTCGACATGCGCCGCCATGCCGAGAGAGCGCTCGACATTCTCCATGACCAGCCGACACGCATCCTCGGTCGCCTCACGTGCGAGCAGGGATAGCGTGGCCTTGCAGCCTTCAGCCCCGGCCGCTTCAACTTCCTCGGCAGCACGCAGCAGCCAGAGACGAGCCGATTCTATCGCGATCGCGCTGGCAACGATACGGCGCTGCTGGCTCGGATCATCGGCGCGCCTACGGTCGGTCAATTGTCCCAGCATCGCATGATACAGCGCTTCGGCAGCGCCGAGATGGGCCGCACAGTAGCGCCAGATACCACCCTCGAAATGAGGTTCGCGCAGGTAATCCCCCGGGGCGCCAACCAGCGCATCGTCGCGGACCTCGACCCCGGAAAACTCGTATTGGCCAGATTGGGTGGCACGCATGCCACCCATCGACCAAGCCGAATGATCGCACCGCTCCGGCTCGTCCGCCGGGACGAGCAGCAACTGCTGGCCTTCCGCCGTCGCGACCGTGACTATTGCCTGGCCGACCAGTCCGAGGCCGGAGGCGAAGCGCTTCGTTCCGGTTAGCGCCAACGCGCCCTCGCGACGATCGAAGCCGAGCGGGTCGGCGAGATCGTCGGCACCCCAAACGCCGAGAAGCGCGCCTCCTTCGATCGCGCTCGCCGCATTGCTCGCCGTGCCCTCGCTGCCGTACAACGCGATCAGCTTGACCGCGTTCATGTGACCTTCGAACAATCTCGCCAACGACAGATTGGCCCGGCCAAGGGCGCGCAAGGCATCGAATGCGTCGCGCTTTCCGGCAGGTTCGCAGCCCCAGCCTTCGCCGCCCCACTGTCTGGGCAAGCAGGCGCGAAGCCAACCGCGTTCGGCCAACAGCGAAACCTCTTCGGCAAGCGAACCGCCGGAGCAATCCGAAGCTGGAGCCAGTTGGTGAACCGCCGTTTCGAGCTCTCTTATCGAAGCTGCGTCAGGCATCGCCCAGACCGTAACTAGCCACAAGCTTGCGCGCGATCTGCAGTTCGCGCTGCACGGCGCTGAACGTCATTGGGGCGCAGGTATTCGGGAGCCCATGAAACCCCTGGCTTATGCCGCCGGTTATCTTCATCCATGAGGTCGCTTCGTTGTGCAGGAGCCGAACCGGCTTTAAGCGGGAATCGCATTCGGGATCGGCGGAAAGCGCCCTCTCCGCTAGGGCATCGCCACATCCCCCCAATGCGCGCCCGGTCAGGCGGGCGGACGTGCGGGTTCCGAAATTCTCCATCGCCTTGACCGCGAACCCCGCGCCGAGCATCGCGTCGCACAAGGCCCGATCTTCTCCGACGGAAGGGGTCGGCAAGCCGCCGAGTGCGAGATAGCTCGATCCCTTCATGGCAAGGCTTGCGCCGGAGGGGCGGTAAGCCAGTGTGCCGGCGCGCCCGTCCGTCCAGTACCGCCACAGGCGATCGCACAGGTCAAGATAAGCACGCTCGGCATCGCCCACCTCGCGCACTTGTGCAGGCAGGGCCGCAAGCTCTTGTTCGTCGAGCAGGACATCCTCACATACGAGGTTATAGCCTTTGGCAAGGTAGCTAAGCCCCGCGTCGATCCAGGTTTTGCCCACGATTGTGTCGGCATCCGTCGTGAAGAGAGCGCCGCCGGACACCGCGCGTGCCGCAATGTCGAGGGCAAGCCGGCGGGCATGCGGAGCGTTACGGATCGTCTGGTCGAAGGACACTTCCAGCGCCAGAAAAGACTGCCGCTCGCGCACCGCCCAGCGCTCGATTACATCGGCCGAAGCATCGCTCGTATCGTTGATGACGAACACCGCGCACCCTGCGAAGGGCACAGCTAGCATGGCAATGGAGATCGCATCGAGGGTGGCCGGCAGTCGGCGTTCTTCGTCCCGGACGGGGACAGCTACTGCGAAATCGTAGTCGCGTTTGAGCACACCCCGGCAGCGCGAAACCTCGGTCTTGCCGACGAACGGAGGGCTGGCCAGAAGAGCAGACAGTTCGGTTTCGTTTGGACAGGAAGAACCCTTGGGCTCCCGACTCTCAGCAGACTGGTCAAGCATGGAAGGTCGGGACCGGACCTGATGGCGCCCGGCCCCCGGGCCCGCAATCATTTTGCGGCCAGGTTGACGCTGCGTTCGGCGAGATCGCTCAGATTCTCGTCGGTGTCGTAGATATCCTCAGTGATCGCATCGAGCTTGACGACATGGTCGCTCTTGCCCAACGCTTCGGCAAAAGCCTTGGAGGTGCCAAAGCCGCAGATACCGTAATGGCACATCCGCTGATACTGGGCGACGATGATAACGTCGCGCACGTCATCGTCGGAGATATCGGCATCGAGGGCGTGCTTGCGGGCCTCTTTCACGAGACCTTCCATCCCCTTGCAATGTTCCTTTTCGTCGATCCCGCAATCGTCGAGCAGTCCCTTGATCGTCTTGGTGTGCTTGGCGATGCCTTCGACACCCTTTTCCAGCTTCGCCTTGAGCTTGGCGTCGCCTGCCTTGCTCGCAAGCTCGCGAACGACCTTTTCCATCTGGTCGTTGGCGGACCACAGGTCGGCCAGTTCTTCAGTGTAACAATCGGTGAGGTTTTCAGGGGCGGGCATAGGTTGTTCCTTCGCGGTTGGCAGGCGCTCGCGAGAGATTTCGCGAACGCGAATCAAACCAACGAAGGAGCGATCCGTTCCCAAACCGAGAAATACAAATTCCGACGACCATCAAATGTTAGCTGGTCGCAAAAAAGTTTGGCTAAAATGGATCACGATGAAATTAGCTTTCAAAGCTAGTATTTGTTAGCTGTGAATTTCTATTGATTTATGTTTATTAGTGTCGGCGCAGATATTTTTGGTCGAGTGTGCAACCCTTCTCGAAGGAAGCCGTTAGTGAGGGATAGAAACCCATTATCGGAGCACTGTATGGCCAAGGAACTCGACCTTTCGAAAGGTGGCGCGAACCACCAGAAGCCCAAGGGTGACGACGACGTGATGACGACCGCGCAGGGTCATCCGATAGCCGACGACCAGAATTGGCTGACGGCCGGACCGCGTGGGCCCCAGCTGCTCGAAGACCAGATCGCGCGCGAGAAGATTTTCCATTTCGATCACGAGCGCATTCCCGAACGCGTCGTCCATGCGCGCGGCTATGGTGTGCATGGCCATTTCGAGCTGAAGAAAGCGATCCCGCAATATTCGCGGGCACGGATCTTCAACGAGGAAGGCATCAGGGTGCCCACCTTCACGCGTTTTTCCACCGTGGCCGGCAACAAGGGCTCGCCCGATCTTGCGCGCGACGTGCGTGGTTTCGCCACCAAGTTCTACACGCAGGAAGGCAACTGGGATCTCGTCGGCAACAACATTCCGGTGTTCTTCATCCAGGATGCGATCAAGTTCCCCGACCTGATCCACGCCGCCAAGCCCGCGCCCGATCGCGGCTTTCCGCAGGCGCAGACCGCGCACGACAATTTCTGGGACTTCATCAGCTTGAGCCCGGAGGCGATGAACATGGTCATGTGGATCATGTCAGACCGCACCATCCCGCGCTCGTTCCGCTTCATGGAAGGCTTTGGCGTGCACACCTTCCGCCTCGTCAACGAGAAGGGCGAGAGTCACTTCGTCAAATTCCATTGGAAGCCCAAGCTGGGCCTCCAGTCTGTGATCTGGAACGAGGCGCTCAAGGTCAACGGGATGGACCCCGACTTTCATCGCCGCGATATGTGGGATGCGATCGACGCAGGGGACTTCCCGCAGTGGGACCTGGGCATCCAGGTGTTCGACGAGGAATTCGCCGAGCAGTTCGATTTCGACGTGCTCGACGCGACCAAGATCATCCCCGAAGAGCAGGTCCCGGTCGAGATTATCGGTACGCTGACGCTTGACGCCAATGTCGACAATTTCTTTGCCGAGACCGAGCAGGTAGCATTTTGCACGCAGAACCTGGTGCCGGGTATCGACCATTCGGACGATCCGCTGCTGCAGGGGCGCAATTTCAGCTACCTCGACACGCAGCTGAAGCGGCTGGGCGGTCCCAACTTTACCCATTTGCCGATCAATGCGTCGAAGTGCCCGGTCCGCCATTTCCAGCAGGATGGCCATATGGCGATGACCAATCCCAAGGGCCGCGTGAATTACGAGCCTAACAGCTGGGGCGATGGCGACGGTGCCCAGGAAGATCGCGGACCGCGCGCTTGCCCGATGAAGGGATTCCAAAGCTACGAGGCGCAGGTGGAAGGGCCCAAGATGCGCGTGCGCAGCGAAACCTTTGCCGATCACTACAGCCAGGCGCGTCAGTTCTATATCAGCCAGACCCCGGTCGAGCAGACGCACATGGCGAACGCGCTGACTTTCGAGCTGTCCAAGGTGGGTCGCATGAGCATCCGCAAGCGGATGATCGGCCACTTGCGCCATATCGACGAAGGACTGGCGCAAGAGGTGGCCGACGGGATCGGCCTTCCCGAACTGCCCGAAAAGGTGCCTGCGGCCCGAGACCCGATCACCGATCTTGCCGAAAGCTCCGCGCTTTCGATCCTCAAGAACGGTCCCGGTAATTTCAAGGGTCGCAAGCTGGGCATCTATATTGCCGACGGGGCCGATGCGGATGTAGTCAAGGCGCTGAAGGATGCCGCGACCAGCGCTGGCGGCATGGTCGAGATCGTCGCACCGCACGTGGCCGGTGCCAAGCTGTCCGACGGCAAGATGATGGAAGCCGACGAGAAGATCGATGGCGGTCCCTCGGTCACCTACGATGCGGTGGCCGTGGTGATGAGCGAGGCTTCGGCTAAGCGCTACAACACCGACAAGCCGAGCATCGACTTCGTCAACGACGCCTTTGCCCATGCGAAATTTGTCGCCTACGTCCCCGCGGTCAAACCCCTCTTCGAGACGGCAGGCGTGTGGAACTGGATGGACGACGGCTTCGTCGATGTCTCGTCCGGCAAGGATGCGGCCAGCGCCTTCATCGAGAAGTGCGGCGAGCTGCGCTTCTGGGACCGCGAGAGCGTGAAGCAGGACTGAGCGGGAAGGACACCGACATGAGAAACAATCGAGAAATCGGCATTGCGGGCACTGTCGCCGCCGCGGGCGTGGCGCTGGGCGCCGTGGCCTTCGGCGCCTTCCTCTCCCGTCGGCATGACGGCGGCGGCGACGATGCGCCGAAAATCGCTCGCCGGAAAAATCAGGGTGAACACGCGCTGGTGGGCCGCACGGTCACCATCCGCAAGCCCGCCGCCGAGCTGTATGCCTATTGGCGGGACTTCGGAAATTTGCCGGAGTTCATGGAGAACGTCGAGCGGATCTCCAAGCAGGACGGAACGAAGGGCCATACGACCTGGACGATCAAGGCGCCCGCCGGGACGACGGTCGACCTGAAGACCGAGATTGCCGACGATGTCGAAAACGAACGCATCGCCTGGGCCTCCGTCGAAGGCTCGGATATCGAGACCAGCGGCGAGGTGACTTTCACCGAGGCTCCCGGCGATCGCGGCACCCGCGTCTCGCTTCGGATCGAATACGATGCGCCGGGCGGCGTCATCGGGCGCGGGATTGCCAAGGTCTTCCTGCGCGAACCCGAAGTGCAGGCCCGGCACGACCTCAAGCGTTTCAAGATGCTGATGGAAACGGGCGAGATTGCCACATCGGCGCATCGCAAGAGCGAAACGCGCAAAGCAAAACAGCAGGAGAACGGATAATGCGTGCACTTACATGGCACGGAACGCACGACGTCCGCGTGGACAGCGTGCCCGATCCCGAAATCATCAACCCGCGCGACGCGATCCTCAAGATCACCTCCACCGCGATCTGCGGTTCGGACCTGCACCTGTATGACGGCGTCATCCCCGGCGTGGCTCCGGGCGACGTGCTCGGCCACGAATTCATGGGCGAAGTCGTCGAAACCGGCAAGGACAGCACGCTGAAAAAGGGCCAGCGCGTAGTTGTACCCTTCACCATCAGCTGCGGCGGTTGCTTCCACTGCCAGATCAAGCAATACTCCGCATGCGAGAATTCCAACCCGGCTGAAAAGCAGGACATGTCGGCCACGCTTTACGGCCATCCGATGGCTGCGCTGTTCGGCTATTCACACCTCACGGGCGGCTATTCGGGCGGTCAGGCCGAATATGTCCGCGTGCCGTTTTCCGATGTCGGACCGATCGTGATCCCCGACCATCTCGAAGACGAGAAGGTGCTGTTCCTCTCCGATATCCTGCCGACCGGCTGGATGGGTGCGGAGAACGCCGATATCCAGCCCGACGACACGGTCGCCGTGTGGGGCTGCGGCCCGGTGGGGCTTTTCGCGATCCAGTCGGCCATCATCATGGGCGCGAGCAAGGTGATCGCGATCGACCACTATCCGCACCGGCTCGAACTGGCCAAGCAGCTCGGCGCGGAGGTAATCAATTTCAAGACCACCGAAGTGCGTGAGGCATTGATGGAAATGTCGGGCGGGATCGGCGTGGACGCCGTGATCGATGCGGTCGGCATGGAATCGCACGGTTTCGCGGTCGACAACATGCTCGACATGGTCAAGCAGACCGTCGGCATGGGCGCGGACCGTGCAGCGGCGCTCAAGCAGGCGATCCTGGCGGTCCGGCCCGGAGGGCGCGTCTCGATCCCCGGCGTGTATGGCGGGATGACCGACAAGTTTCCGCTGGGCGCGCTGATGGAAAAGGGGTTGCAGGTGCGTGCCGGCCAGACGCACGTACAGCGCTATACCAAGCCGCTGCTCGACAAGATCGAGGATGGCACCATCGACACGACCTTCCTCATCTCCCACCGCCTGCCGCTGGAAGACGCCCCGCGCGGCTACAAGAACTTCCGCGAGGAACAGGACAGCTGGACCAAGGTCGTTCTCAAGCCCGGTATGGATGCGGGGGCCCCCGCATGAGTTAAAACCCGGTCGACAAGCTTACCGGTTTCTGCGTGGTCACCGGTGCATCGAGCGGTATCGGATTGGAACTGGCGAAACTGGCAGCGAAGGATGGCGTCGCCCTACTGCTCGTTGCCGATCGCGATCTAGAGCCTGCCGAAGCGACCCTGCGCGATTGCGGCGCCGCTTTGGTCGAGATGATCGAGACCGACCTCGGCACCGAAACGGGGATCGAGGCCCTGATGAACAGTATTGGCGAGCGCGATGTCGACGTGCTGGTCGCCAACGCAGGCCACGGCCTGGGCGATGCATTCTTCCTTCAGCAGTGGAAGGCCATCGCGCATGTGATCGACACGAACGTTAAGGGCACGGTGTCGCTGGTCCACAGGGTCGGCGCGCGCATGGTCCTGCGCGGCCAGGGGCGGATTCTGGTAACCGGGTCGATTGCGGGCGACATGCCCGACGCGTATCAGTTGGTCTATAATTCGACCAAGGCCTTCGTGAATGATTTCTGCGTCGGCCTGGCGAACGAGATCAAGCACACCGATGTCGTGATATCCTGTCTGATGCCAGGCGTGACCGACACGCAGTTCTTCGAGCGCGCCGGGATGGAAGACACGCAGGCCGGGCAGATGGACAGCAAGTCCAATCCGGCAAAGGTCGCGCGCGATGGCTATCACGCGCTCCTCAAAGGCGAGACGCAGGAGGTTAGCGGCCTCATCAACAAAGTGCAGGACATCTTCGCCGACATTCTCCCAGACGAACTGGTCCTACAGATACATCGACGCCTAGCGCTGCCCGAACGCTAGCCTTGGCGAGAACCTCTCCGACAGGATTAGCCATGAATTAGAGAATGGTGTGGCACAGCACCTGTCTCCAACCTTGGCGTGGTTTGCCTGGTTGCCTCTCGCAGGTGCTCGTGTCGGAACGTCGGCAGCGCATTCCTGACAGTCGCCTTGGAGGGTGCTCCTCTTTCTTCAAAAGGATGCCAGGAACGCCGCCGCGCGAAAGGATATTCAAGCGATTAACAACGCCGATGAAAGAGCACGGCTTTCGCGGTCGGAGGCCCTGAATTCGAACGCAAGGCGAAGGTTCATCGGTAGGGTAGCGTGATCGAGACCTTTTACTGATGTGTCGTTTAGACGATAGAGTCCGCTTATGTGCGATCTCGAAGCATTATTTAACGACCGAAATTTGGGGCGCAAAGCTGACAGACAAAAGCTGGGCCGGCTGCGGTTAGTCAACTTTCTCGCTAAAATAGGACAGAAGCTGACACTAAATTCCAGAAGGCCAATTAAAATGGAAAGGTGCGCTCAAAAATCTGGCGCGCATGATCGGGCGCTACCTGCTATTTGATAGCCGAGCTCTCGGGCCAAACTAGGCATCGGCGCACCATTGTTCGATTCGCCTACCTTCAATGCGCTACGGTCTTCCTAAGGTTCGTGCCAAAGTGGGGCTGTAGATTTACTCCAAATTCATACAGCAGCTTGCCGACCTGCAAACCAAATCAGCGGGGAAAAACCCAAAAAATCAACTATCTACTGCTCATGTCCCAATATGTAACATTCTAGCATGGCGGCATTGAATATTCGGGAATCATCCTTTAGTAGTTCGTTAACGAATCGAAGGTCGCACTTTATCTGCGGAGCGATACATCGCCTGCAATTCGGATCGGTTAGAGGCTACGTTGGTGTAGTCTTTAAAGGGGGAAGTGTGACTTTCAGGCCATTCTACATTTGCGCTCTGGGCGCAGTCGCGTTCGGTGCTGGCAGCGCTGCTGCTCAGGATTTGGTCTACGAACCGATCAGTCCGACAAATGGTGGCAATCCGTTCAATTCGGCACACATACTCGGCACGGCGAACGCGCAGAACGATTATCGCGATCCGCGAAGCACAACCACCAATTCACAAGCCGACATTTTTGCGCGGCAATTGCAATCGCGACTGTTGTCGGCTCTCTCGTCTCAGATCGTCGATGCGATTTTCGGAGATAATCCGCAGGAGAGTGGGACAATCAGCTTCGGTGGCCAGACCATCGACTTCTTCCGTTCGCTGGATTCCGTCACCCTCGAAATCAGGAACGACGAGACGGGCGAAGAAACCCGCATCGTGATCCCGCTTTTCATCGAGGTGAACTGATGCGGTACGTTCGCACGTCAATCCTGGGTCTTGCGGCTGCCTCGCTCGCCGGGTGCATGAGCGTGGGCGACGATGGACGCGACTTCATCCCGCCGAAGACCAGTCTCGCCTATTTCCCCAAGAAAACCCAGACGCAGAACCTCCTCAACGGGCTTCCCGCGCCGGAACGCCAGGTGGCGATCGCCGTATACGGTTTCACCGACCAGACCGGCCAGTTCAAGCCGACGACCAGTGGGCAAACGCTTTCCCGGGCCGTGACGCAGGGCGCCAGCTCGATGCTGGTTCGCGCGCTGCAGGAAACGGGGCAGCGCCAGTGGTTCACCGTCGTCGAGCGCGAGCGCCTCGATAACCTGCTCAAGGAACGCCAGATCATTAGCGAGATGCGCAAACGCTATCTCGGGGAGCAGGAAACCGATCCTAACGCCCTGCCCGCCCTGCTTTTTGCCGGTGTCCTGTTGGAAGGCGGGATCGTCGGCTACGACAGCAATACGGTCACCGGCGGCGCCGGCGCGGCGTTCTTGGGTATTGGTGCCCGACAGGAATACCGCCAGGACACCGTCACCGTTTATCTGCGCGCCGTCTCTGTGCGGACGGGCGAGGTGCTGACCAATGTCACCGCATCCAAGACGATTGCGAGCCAAGCCATCGGGGCCAGCGCTTTCCGCTTCGTAGCGTTCAAGGAACTGCTGGAGGCGGAAGCCGGAATCACGTCGAACGAACCGGATCAGGTGGCCCTGCAGCAAGCGATCGAAAAGGCTGTCTACGGACTGGTTCTGGAAGGCGTGGAACTCGACTTGTGGCGATTTGACGACATGGAGGGGGCGGCTGCGATAAGGCAGCATTACCTCGCCGAGAAGAACGGAATTTACGATGCCGGCGATGTCCAGCGCGCAGTCAGGCGTGCAGGCGCCGTCTCGGCACTGAAAGTCATCGACACCGGCGAGGAGGATGACGACGATTCTTGAGCTTTGACGGCCCTAGCCAGCGGGCGATGAGCCCGGACACGGGGCCGTCAAAGAAAAAAGCACGCACAGGAGCGGCAACTCCGAATGCGTGCAGTGATTGGGCTGCGATACCCTGAAACGCCCGTGCGTCTGTGCGCAGGTGCGTGACGGCTATCGCCTTTATGAAAAGGTGATGCAAGATGAAGACTGTCTTTAATCTGTCAAACCTCCTTCCGCGCCGCGGCAGCCATGCTGTCGGCGCCGTTGGCGTTGCGCGAAATCTTCGTCCCATCACCCCCATGTAATTGCGGGACCGGCAGCCAGTGGCTGTCGGTCCCGTTTTCGTTTCGGCGGGGGAAACCGCTGGAAATCAAGCGGACCAGATGAGCCCGCATCAAAATCAAAGTCGCACAACACCTGAAAGCAGAAGGAAATTGTGATGAAAAAGACGATCCTTACCGGCGCCTCTGTACTGGCGCTCTCGATTGCTGCTCCTGCGTTCGCGCAGAGCAATGACAGTGACATCGATCAGGACGGCACGAACCACAACGCCACGGTCACCCAGAGCGGGACGGGTTCGGAGTCGGACGTCACCCAGGAAAACACGAACAATACCGCGGTCGTCGACCAGCAAGACGCCACGGACGGCGCCGAAAGCACGTTAAGTCAGGTTGGCTCGGACGAACGCGCCAGCGTGATCCAGGTGAGTGGCGCTGCGGTATCGACCATCGCCCAGTCGGGCGGTGCGCAGAATGCTTCGGTTTTTCAGGATGGCAGCAGCACCTCGACGATCGAGCAGAGCGACCGCTTCAACGAAGCCAGCGTCAGCCAGACCGGCGACGACAACTTCAGCACGGTCGTTCAAACCGGCGAGAATGGCGCTGTCGGCGATCCCGACAATGACTATGCCAGCGCGGATGCAACCGACCTCGTCGGCGTGAACCAGCTTGGCGCCGGCAATATGAGCACTGTTCTGCAGAACGGTGACAACACCGTTGCGGACGTGAACACGATCGGTGACGACAATACCGTCATGATCACGCAGGATGGCAATTTCTCGAACGCCGTCGTCAATCAGCTCGGCAACAGCAACACCGCAACGGTCGTGAACCAGAGCGCGGACGGAACCGGCGACAGCAGTCCGGCAGGCGCGCCGGTCGTGCCGAATGTCTTCGCGGATGCGCTGATCGACCAGACGGGCGACGACAACGTTGCCAGTGTCGAACAGGCAGCGGTACCTGTCGATGCCACGATCATTCAAACTAGCGACCGTAACAATTCGTCGATCGTGCAGACCGATACCGCCGTGGGCGCCTCGGCGACGTCCCGTCAGCTTAGCGATGGCAATACCAGCCGCATCACCCAGAGCGCGGGTGCCAGCGCCGAGGTAACGCAAGGCGGCGGTATCAACGATCTCGGCCCGCGAACCTGGGACGGGGATTCATTCCCGCCGCCGAACGGCGCAGGTGAGAGCTTCGCCAACAACGTTTCGCTGATCGACCAGCAGGCCGATGGGGCGGACGCACTCGTCAACCAGAATGGTACCATCAACCGGTCGTCGATCGTACAGACCGGCGCAGCATCCGCCGACGTTTCGCAGTCGGGCGTCTACAATACCTCGATCGTCGGCCAAAGCGGCAACGGCTCGGCTGTTGTCGAACAGAGCGGCAGCCACGCCCGCAACGCGTCTCTCATCGATCAGAGCAGCTTCGACAGTTCGGTTCGCGTGACCCAGACCGGTTCAAACGTGGTAGATCCCGCCAACGCTCCGACCAATGAAAGCTTCGTCAACCAGAGCGGAAACGCGCAGGACGCCGTCGTTTTCCAGAACGGTGACGAGAACCTGTCCAACCTGACCCAGTCGAACAGCGACAACTCTGCCGATGTGAGCCAGGACGGAACCAGCAACACCTCGACCGTCAATCAGTCGGGTACCTTCGGTTTTGCCGAAGTCGGCCAGACCGATTCCGGTCACTCATCGACCGTGACGCAGAACGGTGCCATCAACGCGGCCTATGTGACGCAAGAGGGCGCAGACAATACCTCGACCGTCACGCAGACCTCGACGGTAATCAGCGGCGCAGTCGTCGACCAGGCCGGTTCGGACAACACCTCGACCGTGACCCAGGGCTTCATCGGCGGCCACCAGGCACGGGTTCTGCAGGACGGTGTGAACAATACCTCCACCATCGACCAGGCCGGACTGCTGAACAGCGCAGGCGAGTTCTTCGACGAGAACGAGGTTGGCGTGACGCAATCGGGCACGAATGGCACGTCCACGCTGACACAGCGGGGCAGCAACCAGTCCGCCTTCGTCAACCAGATCGCCTCGAGCTCCGACAGTGTCTCGATCATCGATCAGGGTGGGACGTTCGGCAGCGGTCACCTCGCCACGGTCCGCCAGGAAGGCGATACCGACAGGTCTAAGATCATTCAGCGCGGATTCCGTCAGGAAGCCGACGTGCTGCAAGCTGGGCTCAATAACGAATCCTTGATCGACCAGGGCAATTTCCTGGGTTCCGACAATCTCGCAGTCGTCAATCAGTCCGGTGAGAGTGGGAAGTCGTCGATCTCGCAGAACGGCGAGAACAACGAGGCGCGCCTGACCCAGGCCGGCTTCGAAAACGACTCGGTGATCAAGCAGCTGGGTGATGGCAACTATGCCGATGTCACGCAGACTGGAACCGGTGCCGTGTCGAACATCGACCAGAACGGCAACAACAACAGCGCGACGGTAATGCAGAGCAGCCCGGCGTCCTGAAAATGACCGGGTGGCGACGATCTGTCGCCACCCGACCTTTTTGCGGGCGCAGCCCGCAAAGCCCCAAGCGAACAGTAAGAATTCGCGCCAAACCCATTGGTCGCAGACCACTGTAAGCAAAAGGAAATTATGATGAAAAAAACTATCCTAGCCAGCGCCTCCGTAATCGCGCTCGGTCTCGCCGCTCCCGCCTTTGCGCAGAGCAATTCCGACATCGACCAGCTTGGTAGCAACAACGACACCACCGTCACCCAGACCGGTAACGAGAACCAATCGACCGTGGATCAGAACGGCGACGACAACTTCGTCGAAGTTACGCAGAATGAAAACCCGGCGGGCACGGTTGGTTTCAGCGTGCCCTCCAACGTCGTAAATATCGACCAGGACGGCAACAAGAGCCGCGCCCGTGTCGAGCAGGACAATGATAATCCGGGTGGCGCATCGAACATCGCAAATATCACCCAGGCTTCGAGCTTCGATTCGTCTGACACCGACACCGACAGCACCGTTCCGTCGGGCTTTGCGAATAACGCCCGAATCATTCAGGACGGTAGCGACAACCAGTCGACTATCAACCAGACGGATAACGGCCTAAATGGTGTTGGCCTGACCGGTGCTGCCGCATACAACTCGCAGGAAGGAACAGGTCACCGTTCCACGGTCGATCAGTATGAGATCAGTGGCGATACGGAGTTTGATCCGGCTTCGCGTGTCGACGTTTTCCAGACCGGCTCGGACAACGATTCCATGGTGCAGCAGACCCGTCAGGCGAACAGCGCAATTGTGACCCAATCGGGCTCAGGTAACGACTCCGATGTCAACCAGGTCCGCAGCAACAATATGGCCTCGGTTACGCAAACCGGCACAGGCGGCATAAGCAACGTGCAACAGTCTCAGTATGATGAAGCCACTGTGAATCAGGGCGGGCTGATGAATGACAGCAATGTCGATCAAGGCGGTAGCCGTCTGGTTGCTTTCGTCGATCAGATCGGCGCAGACAACGATTCTATCGTGATCCAGCGGGGAAGCGATAACACTGCCGAGGTGGATCAGACTGGTGATCGCAACTTCAGCAATGTTCGCGAACAGTTCGGTTCGTTCAATAATTCTACCGTTGCACAAGATGGCGATGACAACCGCAGCACGATCCAGCAGGGGAACCCTGGCGCAGGGAATGGGCTGACGGACGGCCTCGCTTCGGTTGATCAGGGTGGTGACGGCAATGTCAGCTCCATAAATCAGCAAGGCAGCGGTCAGATCGCAATGCTAAACCAGTCCGGCAATAATAATGAATCCAGGATCACGCAGCTGGATGGGGCTGGTACCGGCGGGAACGAGGCCGATGTTCTGCAGTCGGGTGACTTCAATATGTCGACAATCCTGCAGAGCGGAACGCTCAACACGGCTGACGTGATTCAATCGGGAGATAGTAACGTCTCGACTATCGATCAAACCGGCAACGGCAATTCCGCCACTGTTACACAGGGCGGTGTCGGAGCGGTCAACAGTCAGTAAACCGCTTGGCGGCGGGCCGTTTCGGTCCGCCGCCCATGGTTCCCGGGCGGGTTTCGTGGCCCGTCCGGGAATTGCTACAGTAAATTTTCCGCAAAAGGATTATGCCATGCCGTCGTTTCGCACAATCGCCCTGCCGCTGGCATTAGGTGCCCTGACCGCAGGAACGCCGATCTTCGCGCAGGACGGACGGGGTGCCGGTGACGACCCTTGTGCCGGTAACACGGTTGGCGTGTGCAACATCAACGATGGAACCGGCGGTTCGACCTTTACGGATGGAAGCCTTCCCACCCCTGCCGAGGACCGGCGCGGCGTGTTCATCACCCAGGTCGGCGCTACGAACCGCGCCGAGGCCCGGCAGACGGGGAGCAACTCCTTCGCCCGCATCGCGCAGTCAGGGGATGTCAACGAGGCTGATGTCGGGCAGTCGGATGGCAGACATTTCGCAATCGTCGCGCAGGACGGCGACGAGAATATCGCGCGCGTCGGCCAGGAAGGTCCCGGCCAGACCGTTGCCATGCTCGCACAGCAGGGCGACAGCAATGTCGCCGACATCTCGCAGAACGAAAACGGCAGCCTCTATTCGGCCGTAGCCGCCAGTCAGACCGGGTCCGACAATCTCCTGAACCTGGTGCAGGACGGCAGCGACAACCAGGCAACCCTTACCCAGAACGGCGATGGCAATGCGATGACGGCAACCCAACTGGGCGCAGGCAATCGCCTGGAGTGGACACAGGACGGCAGCGGGCTGTTCGACCTGGAAATTACGCAGGACGGCGGCCAGGCCATGCAGGTTACGCAAACGAATACCGGCGGGGGGAATTGAGCCGATGAACCGGTCTTTCGCCTTTTCACTCGTGCTGGCTTTTGCGCTGGCGCAGGGGCTCGGCGCGCAATCGCCGGGCAGGCAGGGCGAGGATGCGGTCTTCATCGACCAGGCGAACGGCAAGCCCGACGATCGCAGTCCTGCCGGCGTGGCAGAAGAGGAGCCGCCGCAACCGGACCGAACCGTCGACGTTTATGGCGGTGCGAATGGCAGCGATGCGGACGATGGGCGGCCGGTCGAACAGATTACCGCAGCGCAGTTCGACCTTGCCGCGCTGAATCAGCTTTCGAGCGAGGACGTTTCGACCCTGCTGGCGCAACTGGACGAGACCGAGCGGCAGGTCCTGATCGACACGGTTCGCGGCACCGATATCTGCGAGAGCGAGAATCAGAGCGAGCCCATCCGCCTCTTGTGCTCGAACCGGCTCGAGACCCGGTCGGCGGAGTTTGCGTCGGCGCAGCGCAACGGGCTGTCGCCCGAAGAGCGGTTGCTGGGCGAATCCCTCGACGGCATGCAAAGCCGGTCGATCGAGGGTGCGGTCCGCCGCCTTGTTCGCAATCCTGATGCATCCGACGAATTCGAAAACCAGGCGATCGCTTCCGTAGCCCTGTCTGCCAACACGCCCGTAGACGCAGCGCCCTCTCCGGAGGACGGAACGGGAGCCGGCGAATTCTCAGCCGAAACGCAGGCGCTGATCAATGCTATTATCGAACGCTTCGGCGGACCCGGTGGAGGAGCGATGTGATGGCGCCCCCTTTGTTGCTATCTGTCGCACTTGCCGTTGCGGCCTTGGGAGGATCTGAAATGAACACCACGAAAGCACTTTCGATGGAAGTTTCGGACAGCGGAAACGAAGCGGAAATCGAGATCATTGCCAATTCCGGCATCGCTCAGTCCGTGGAGTACGAGATCGAAATCACGGGCCAGTCGCGCGCAGTCCACAAGGGGCGCACGGATTTGGCGGCTGGGAGCACCCACACCCTTTCCCGTTTCAGGGTTTCGTATGCCGACGAGTGGTGCGCGCGGCTGTCTGTAAAAGAACAGGCAGGCTCCGAGTACGTCCTCTTTGCCGGCACATGCGAGCAGACAGATCCGGTATCGAACTGAGTAACCGATGAGTGCGATGATCTATTCCGGCCAGCGATTTGAGAGTCAACGAGCAAGCGGTGTGCTCGTTGCAGGGGCTGCAATCTCTTCGATATTTTTTTCTACGGTTTCAATTTTCCCCATCCTGATTCAGTCGAGCGCCCCGAGCGAGCCACCATTTGATGACTCATCCACGGATTTAACGAGCCAAACATCGCCAGTCGACGCATCGGCGCGAAGCGCTGGTACAGGTCGGGGCTCCGACGATCCCGGATCGACTGTCGACATAGGAGAAAACGACGTCGCTGTGCCGTCGAGGAAGCTCGCAGCACGGCAAGAAACGGAGCGTGGAAAGTCCTTAGAAAAACAGGCAAAAGTTTCCTTCGACGCGGATGTAGCGGATGATCGACTGCTAGCCCCAACCCTCGACAGCAGCGTTACCTCTTTGGCCGATCCGGCGCGAGATGGGTCGGTTTCGATGCTTCACAGCACCGACAGACTGTCTCATTCGGCCTCGACCGCACAAAGCGGTTCGCCTGTTGCAGGAAAACCGGAGACCGAGCAGGATGTTGCCCTCGCTTCGCTCTCGGCGCCCACAGGCCCGAGCGATACCTTGCTAAGCAGCGTCTCACACAAGATGGAGGAACTGGAGAACGCCCGGTTTGTCATCTCGCTAAGGTCGAAAAAATTTGAATTTGAAATTGGCGAAGGCGAGAATGTTGACCCCTCGCCGACACCCCCCCCGTCTAGCGCCTCCGCAATTGCCGAAAATCGCTGGGTCAGTTCGATCAAGCCCTACGAACGAAGGGCATACATCGATCAGGTTACGAAACTCCCGACCGATGCGCAAATCGCTCAAATCGAGATACGCGATGCGTCCTCACAAATGGTTCTGCGACATGGCGATCGCTCGATCGCGACGGTCGCATTCCAAGTCGACGAGGCATCTCGTATTAGTGTCAGCATCGGTCAGCTTCTCGATGTCTTCCAGGATCGGTTCGATGTCGAGCGCTTTGCGTATCTGAGAGGGTCGCGAGCGAGCGATATGTTTGTCACCCTGGATCGGCTGCGAGAAGCCGGTGTGCCGATCACTTATGATCCGGTCTACCACGAACTGATCCTACCTGATTACACTGGTTAACCTGCATGCAGCAGTGCGTTCCGGTCGAAGCTCTTGCGACACACAATGGCAGGTTGGTTGACGTATTTCTATCAAAAGGCATTAAAAGTCTTTCCAACGAAAAGGCAATTTGATGAATTACGCTCTCTAAAAAATGTATGGTGCGGCCCGCGTCGTTTCATCATACTGGCCCGATAAGATAATCCCTGATGGAACCTAGAAGAGGGGCCGCTTCTGGGCGTTGCGGAGGAGGGCTCGAACGTCCGAAAAGGGGGCGCAAAACCGACTTTCGCATTGCCCACACTTTCTATTCGACTTCGGCAGTAAACGAAGCATTGGTGTGATCACTGGATCGCGGCCGCATCGACTGGCTGCCGCCCCGGCGACGTGCTCGGCCGGGGCCTTGGGTGGTGGGAGCGGCATGTCGCCGCCCCGGTAAAGGAGTACCACCCATGACGAATCAGACTACCAAGAAGGCGACCGGCTCCACGACTACCGCCAGCCGGGAAAATAGTGCGCGGCCGCGCGAGACCAAGATCGGTAAGATCGTTACGCTGCTCGAGCGCAAGGACGGCGCAACGCTCGAGGAGATGATAGGGGTCACGGGCTGGCTACCGCACACCACGCGGGCAGCGCTGACGGGGCTAAAGAAGAAGGGGCACACGATCGAACGCGACAAGCGGGGCGATGCGGCTTGCTACCGCATCACTAGGAGCGCGTGATTATGGCGAACCTCGAAGACCAGCTTGCGAACCTGAACACGCTGGCGAAGGGAGACCTCAAGGACCGGTGGGCAAAGCTCACCGGTCGCCCGGTCCCGCAAGTCAGCGCCAAGCTGCTCCGCTTGGCGCTCGCCTACGAACTGCAGGCCAAAGCGCTCGGTGGCTTGCCGCGCAAGACAAGGCAGCGGCTCGACCAGGCGGTGGCAGCGAGGACCCGGACAAGCGATGTACGTCCCGGCATGCGGCTCGCCCGCGAGTTCGGCGGCAAGGTCCACGTAGTCACCATCGGCGAAGGCGGCGAGATCCGATGGAACGAGCGCGAATGGCGCTCGCTGAGCGAGGTGGCCCGCGCGATCACCGGGACGCGGTGGTCGGGCCCTGCCTTCTTCGGCCTCAAGCAGAGGAGGAAGGCAGCATGAGAAAGGTCCGCTGCGCGATCTACACCCGCAAGTCCTCCGAGGAAGGTCTTGAGCAGGACTTCAACTCGCTCCATGCCCAGCGCGAGGCTTGTGCCGCGTATATACTGAGCCACGCATCGGAAGGCTGGTCGCTGCTCGATGAAGAATACGATGATGGCGGGCTTTCGGGCGGAACGCTCGAGCGACCTGCCCTCCAGCGCCTGCTAACCGATATAGAGGTGGGGAAGGTCGACATCGTCGTGGTCTACAAGGTCGACCGGCTGACACGCTCGCTTATCGACTTCGCCAAGCTGGTCGAGACGATGGACAAGGCCGAGGTTAGCTTCGTCTCGGTCACCCAGTCGTTCAACACCACCAACTCGATGGGACGGCTCACGCTCAACATGCTGCTGAGCTTCGCCCAGTTCGAGCGCGAGGTCACCGCCGAGCGCATCCGCGACAAGATCGCCGCCTCGAAGGCCAAGGGCATGTGGATGGGCGGCGTCCCGCCGATCGGCTACGAGCCTGATGGCCGTAGCCTCAAGATCGTCGAGGAACATGCATCGCTCGTGAGAGAGGTCTTCGCGCTATACCTCGAACTAGGGAATGTCCGGCTGGTGGCCGAACAGATGCGCGAGCAAGAGATCCATTCGCCGCGCCGCGTGCTGGCCACCGGCAGGGAGATCGGCGGAGGACCGCTGACGCGCGGCCAGATATACAAGTTGCTCGCCAACCCGGTCTACCTCGGCGAAATCCACCACAAGGGGCAGGTTTATGATGGCAAGCACGAGCCCATTGTCGACCGGGCGACCTGGGACCGTGTACAGGCCATGCTCGCGGCCAACCTGCAAGGCGAGGAGCGTAAGTCCCGGACAAGGTCACCAAGCCTGCTCGCTGGATCCGTCTTCGACGAGCACGGCGAGCCACTCGTCGCAAGCCATGCCTGCAAGGGAAAGGTTCGCTACCGCTACTACGTCAGTCGATCGCTGCAACACGCCGGGGACGAGCACAACGAGACTGGCATCCGTATCCCAGCCAGCGAACTCGAAGGCGCAGTAACCAAGCGCGTGGCCGAGGCGCTGCGCGACCCGATCACGCTGCTCGCGGATGCTGGCCTACCGATCGAGGCCGGGAGACTGCCATCGATCAACCGGACATGCGCCGAGCTTGCGGAACAGGTCTCATCCAAGGACCGGCGCCTTTTGAACGAGCTGGTAGAGCGGATCGTAGTCAGAGCGAATGTAATCGAGATAGCGCTCAGCGGCCTGGCCCTGCTGGCCCGGCTCGGATATGCAGCGGAAGAATCTTGCCGCGTCGTACTCAAGTCCGAGGTAAAGCTTAGTCGCAGCGGACGCGCGCTGCGGCTCGTCCAGGCAGATGGCAAGCCCGCGACACTCGCCTCCGCCGATCCCGGGCTAGTCCAGCTGCTGGTTCGCGCGCGCAAATGGTGGGCTCGCCTTTCTAGCGGGGAAGCCGACATCGCCACCATCGCCCGTGACGAGAAGGTCAACGATTCGTGGATTTCGCGGGTGGTAAGGCTGAACTTCCTCGCACCGGCCATCGTCGATGCCATCCTCTCTGGATCGCAGCCTATCGCGGTCTCGGCAGCGACCTTGCGCTCCGCCGATCTCCCGACAAGATGGGATGAGCAGCTCGCCTACTTCAACATGTAGCGCGATCGCACCAAGTCCGAACTCACCGCGGCGCTTCGGCGCCACTCTTCGTTCGAGCTTACTCTGCAGAGCCAAAGGCTTACCGCATTCCGGTCTGGCCAAATTGCCTGCAGAGAAAGGCGGCCAAATTGACCCTGTAAGCGCACAGCGACGGCTCTCTGCAGACCGGACCGGGCGCGCGAATGGCGCTGAACCCCGCGGTTTCTGCCGGCACAAAAAACATTCGATATCAGGTACGTGAATAGTGGCGGAGACGGTGGGATTCGAACCCACGATACGGGGTTACCGTATACACACTTTCCAGGCGTGCGCCTTCGACCACTCGGCCACGTCTCCGCATTCCCGCCGCGCGGCTGGTTCGCTGGTCGTATGTGCGAAACCTGCGGGGCGGGAAGGCGCGCGTCTAGCCAGCTTCACATTGCACTGCAAGCTCTGCGGTCGTAGCGAGGAACATATGACCCGCATGATCGGATTGCCGTGCTCGCTCGAAGAGATGGAAGCGATGGCCCGCACCGCCATGGCACGGCTGCCACAGGCGTTCCGCGACCGGATGCACGACATCGTTTTCGAGGTGCAGGATTTCGCCACCGAGGAGGTGCTGGACGATCTCGGCATCGACAATCCCTTCGCGCTGACGGGCCTCTATGAGGGCGAGGCGCTGACGGAACGCAGTATCGAGCATTCGGGGCGGATGCCTCCGCGCGTCTTCCTCTATCGCCGGGCGATCCTCGACGAATGGGCGGAACGCGGGGACGAGACGCTGGAGCACCTGGTCGCCCATGTGGTGATTCACGAGATCGGCCATCATTTCGGTCTGAGCGACGACGACATGCATGCGCTGGAGGACATGGTTTAGCCTGCTTTGCGAACCCGCCTCCGCGGCTTCGTCCTCGGTGTTTTTTTGACCCTGCGGGCGGGGCCTGTTGGCCCCGAGCCATTCCAAGGCAACGGCCTTGTCGCGGAGCTCGGCGCGCGCCTAGCGCGCCGCAAGGGCGACTGCCCGCCCGCAGCGCCGAAGGCGTGAGGATTTCGCACGCCGGATGGCGTGCGGACAACAAAAAGACTCCCTAACCCCTAGGCGCGGCCCGGCTACCGTGACAAAAAGCCGCCCATGAAACAGCTCCTCGCCGCCACCGCCGCTTTCGCACTCGCCACGTCCGCCACAGCGCAGGAGGAACCGCAGGGCGCTCCCTCTCCGAACGAGATCGTCGCGCAGGCGGATGCGTCCGACTGGAAGGCAATCGACGCCGAGGACCTTCTGGTCATGACCCTCGCGCCAGACCGCGACGGCAACGAGCGACAGGTCGTCATCCAGCTCATGCCGCCGCCCTTCTCGCAAGGCTGGGTCGAGAACATCCGCACCCTCGCCCGCGCCGGATGGTACGACGGCGTCAGCATCAACCGCGTGCAGGACAATTACGTGGTGCAGTGGGGCGATCCCAATGTCGACAATCCTGAAGCCGAGGGCGACGCGAAGCCGCTGCCCACTGGTTTGAAAGTAATGGACGAGCGAGATTACGTCGTCAGCCAACGCAGCGAGGCGCTGACCGATATCGCGATGCGCGGAACCCGGTTCTGGCGCAATTTTTATTCCGTATTCCAGAAAAAGACCGGCATCATGTCGCCGGGCCTGAAGGGCAAAGGGGTGAACATCGACAATTACGCGACCTACTTCTACTTCGCGCGTGGCTGGCCGCTGTCTATGCGCGATGGCGAGTGGTCGCCCGTTCATTGCTACGGCATGGTAGGTGTCGGACGCGGCTATTCTCCTGACACCGGGTCGGGCGCGGAACTCTACACGGTGATTGGCCATGCGCCTCGACATCTCGACCGGAACATTGCCCTGGTTGGCAGGGTCGTCGAAGGGATCGAGCATCTCTCCAGCCTGCCGCGCGGCGAAGGGGCGCTGGGGTTCTACGAAGATGCAAGGAAGCGCGTTCCGATCGAGAGCATTCGCGTGGCGAGCGACTTGCCTGCCGCCGAACAGCCCCGCTTCGAGTACCTTTCCACCGAACGCGAGACCTTCGCCCGTTATGCCGAGGCTCGGGTTAACCGGCGCGATCCCTTCTTCATCGAGCCTGCGGGCGGCGCGGATATCTGCAACATCCCCGTACCTGTCAGGCGGATCATCGCCGAGTGACGATCAGACCAGCCCGCCGCGAGGACGCAGAAGCCATCGCTGCTCTGCATGCCGCGAACTGGCGGCAGGGATATGCGGGTAATTTGCCCGGCGACTATCTCGCGAACGAGGTGGAGGCCGACCGCCTCACGGGCTGGCAAGACCGGCTCTCCACGTCCGACGACGGGCGCGAAACACTGGTCTCGCTGGACGCGGCTGGGGCATTGGCGGGGTTTGCCTGTGTCTATCACGGCCACGACCCGGTCCACGGCGCCTTCCTCGACAACCTCCACGCGAGCGCTGCACATCGCGGCCAGGGGCACGGACTTGCCCTGTTCCGGGAGATAACAAGGCTGGTCGCCGCGCGCGATCCTGATAGCGGACTGTATCTGTGGGTGTTCGAGAAAAACGAGGACGCCCGCGCATTCTACCGCAAACTCGGCGCGAGAGAAATCGAACGGACCGACACCCAATGGGCCCTCGCAATGGGAGAATGGCGCCTGCGCTGTCGCTGGACAGCCGAGGAACTGAACGCCGTGGCAGCAGGCTAGAGGCTCTGCATCAACTCGATGCGATTGCCGAAAGGGTTGTGCGCGAAGCGGCGCATGTCGCCCCCTACCCCCTGTCGGCCTGCGCCACAGCGTCGCTGGCCCTGAGCGCGCTCAATATGCGGGTGAGGTGCGCCAGGTCCTGGACCTCAAGCTCGATCTCATAGCTGGTGAAAGGATGGTCCAGCTGGGTCTGTTTCAGGCTGCGGACATTGACGTGGTTCTTGGCGAAGATGCCGGCCATTTCAGCCAGCGTGCCGGTCCGGTCGTACAGCGTCACCTTAAGCCGGCCGACCGCGCCCTGGCTGCGCTTGTCCCATTGCAGGTCGAGCCAGTCGTTATCAATGCCGCTGGCCAGCGTCAGGCAGTCGATGGCATGGACCTCAACGCTCTTGTTCGGATGGCGCAGGCCCACGATGCGGTCGCCGGGGACGGGATGGCAGCAGGTGGCGAGGCGGAAGCCGACGCCCGGCGTCAGTCCGCGGATCGATATCGCCCGCTCGCGCCTGATCCAGTCGGGATCCCCGCCCTCGATCTCGGTGGTGCAGCCCGGCACCAGCGCTTCCATCACGTCGCGGTCGTCGATTTTGGCCGCGCCGACAGCGAAGTACAGATCGTCCTCGTCTTCCAGTTCCAGCCGCTTGACCGCGGCACGAATGGCTTTCTTCCCGATCTTGGCAGGCACGCGGTCGGCGATGTCGTCGAACAGCTTGTGACCCAGCGCCTCGATCTCGTCGCGTTCCTTCAGCCGCACGGCCCGGCGGATGGAGGCGCGTGCCTTGCCTGTCACGACGAAACCCAGCCACGACATCTGCGGCTCGGCATCCTTGCCCTTGATGATCTCCACCACGTCGCCATTCGCCAGCTGCGTGCGCAGCGGCATGTGCCGGCCATTGACCTTGGCCCCGACCGTCTGCGCGCCCAGATCGGTATGCACCGCAAAGGCGAAGTCGACCGGCGTCGCCCCCTTGGGCAGCTGGAACAATGCCCCCTTCGGCGTGAACGCGAAGATACGGTCCTGGTAGATCGCCATGCGCGCGTGTTCGAGCAGTTCTTCCGCGTCGTGGCTGGCATCGACGATCTCGATCAGGTCGCGCAGCCACGCCACCTGACCATCGTGCGAATCCTGCTGCTTGTAGGCCCAGTGCGCCGCCAGGCCGAAACCGTTGGTCCGGTGCATGTCGTGGCTGCGTATCTGCACCTCCACCCGCATCGACTTGTCGAAGATGAGCGAGGTGTGGAGCGAGCGATACCCGTTGTTCTTGGGGGTGGAGATGTAATCCTTGAACCGGCCGGGAATGAACTGCCACGTCGTGTGAAGCAGGCCCATCGCGCGGTAGCAATCCTCAACGCTGTCCGTCAGCACGCGGAAGGCGAAGATGTCGGTGATGGCATCGAAGCTGACATGCCGTTCCGCCATCTTGCGCCAGATGGAATAGGGTTGTTTCTCACGGCCATGCACCTCGACCTGCAGGCCCGCCTCTGCCAGCGCCTGCTTGATGGCGAGCGCGATGGCATCGACCTGGCCGCCATCGCTTTCGCGGATCTGCGTCAGCCGGCCCGTAATGGTCTCGTACGCCTCCGGCTCCAGGTGCCGGAACGCCAGCGCCTGCATCTCGCGCATGTATTCGTACATGCCGATGCGCTCTGCCAGCGGGGCATAGATATCCAGCGTCTCGCGGGCGATGCGGCGGCGCTTCTCCTCCTTCTTGATGAAATGGAGCGTGCGCATATTGTGCAGCCGGTCGCCCAGCTTCACCAGCAAGACGCGGATATCCTCGCTCATCGCCAGCAGGAACTTGCGCAGGTTTTCCGCCGCGCGCTCGTTCTCCGGCATCTGCTCGATCTTGCTGAGCTTGGTCACGCCGTCGACCAGCCGGGCGACATCCTTGCCGAAATTCTTCTCGATGTCGTCGATCGTTGCCAGCGTGTCCTCGACCGTGTCGTGGAGCAGCGCGGTCATGACCGTCGCCTGGTCCAGCTTCAGGTCGGTCATTAGCCCGGCGACTTCTACCGGGTGGCTGAAATAGGGATCGCCACTGGCGCGTTTCTGCGTGCCGTGTTTCTGCACGGTGTAGACATAGGCGCGGTTGAGCATCGCCTCGTCGGCGTCGGGGTCGTATTCCTTGACCCGTTCAACAAGTTCGTACTGGCGCAGCATCGCATCCCATGATGTGACGCCGCGCCCCGATATTGCAATGCAAAACGTGCAGGCAAAGGCGCGAAAAAGCGGGAGCGAGCGCTATTCTCCCGCCGCCAGCACGCGGTCGACGCCTGCCCGTGTGACCGAGTGATAGCTCGCCCGCGTGCGGTCGTAGATGCGGCGCGCGATGGGACGGCCCCATTCGCCTTCGTTCCACAGCGTCTCGAACAGCGGGCGCACGAATTTCGCGCGGCCGACGCGGGCCAGGAATTCCTCGGTCTGCGGCACGGCGGGTTCGTAGCGATTGTCCAGGGCCAGTTCGAGCCACAGAAAACGGATCTCGTTATTGCCGTTCTGCGACAGGCCCAGCGCGTCGTCCAGAGCCGCAAGCTGGTCGGCGCTGCGCGCGTCCTCGATACCGCGCAGGAACCGCATCTGCTCCGCCGCGGTCCAGCCGGACCAGCCTGCCGGAATGACATCATTGTCCGCATAAGCGGTGACGGCGGCATCGACCTCGGCAAAGGCGGCGGGGTCCGGGCGCTTCACATTGGACGGCAGGCCGGGTTCGAAGATCCATTCGCGCAGCATTAGCGCCTCGCGTTCGGCATCGCTTGCCACGAGGTTTTCCAGCATGTCGGCATGGAACATCTCGCTGGTCGCGGGCTGGAAGGCGTGGTTGTCGAACCACTGGCGCAGCCACGCATCGAAGCGCTCGCGCCCGACAATGCTCTCCACCGTCATCAGGAAGAACGCGCCCTTGTCGTAGGCGATCGCGCTGCCGAGTTCATATCCGCCTTCCGTGCTGAGCGCAGTGCCGGGCGCATCCATGCCGACCTCGGCCAGCGTTTCCTCGATATTGGCGAACATCAGCGCGGCTTCCTGCGCCGCGCGCTTTTCCCCGTAGACTTCCTCAACGATCCGGTTCTCGAAATAAGTGGTCACGCCCTCGTTCAGCCAGCTGTCGCCCCAGACGGCATTGGTGACGAGATTGCCCGACCAGCTATGCGCCAGCTCGTGCGCGACAAGGCCGTTGTTGGACCGGTCCCCGGCGATGAATGTCGGCGTGAGGAAGGTCATCACCGGGTTCTCCATGCCGCCATACGGGAAGGCAGGCGGGAGCACGATCATGTCGTAGCGGCCCCAGCGATAATCGCCGTAAAGGGCCTCCGCCGCCTCGACCAAGGCTTCGGTATCGCCCACTTCGCGTGCGGCGCGCGGCAGCACGGACGGCTCCGCCCACACGCCGGTGCGCGGGCCCGTTGCGGCGAAGTCGATATCGCCCGCCGCGATGGCAATGAGATAGGGCGGGACCGGCTTGTCCATCACGAAGGTGAAGGCACGGCGTCCGTTGCCGAGATCTTCGGGTTCGCCCTGGCGCACCCCGCTCATCACCACGTCGAGTGGCTTTGGCGCGGTGATGCGCGCCTGCCACGTCTGGCGGATGCCGGGGCTGTCCTGCGTCGGAATCCATGTCCGGTTGAGGATCGCCTGACCCTGGCTGAAGAGGAAAGGATGCTCCCCGCCCGCGGTCTGTTCCGGCGTCAGCCACTGCAGGGCTGCGGCATCGGGGGCAGCCTTGTAGGTAATCTCGACCTGCCGCGCCTCACCAATAAAGACAGTCAGCGGCGCGCCCTTCCCCTCGACCGCGTCGCCGATGACGAAGTCCAGCGGATTTCCGGCGCCGTCGGTCACCTGCTCGATGACCAGTCCGTTGTTGTCGAGCACGATTTCGTCCGCATAGTCCTGCGCATCGAGGACGAGGCCGGCCGTCCCGCCAATCGCCTTGCCGTCGAAATCGAGCGCCAGGTCGAGGGCGACATGGACCACCCGCGCGACCTGGGGTTGGGCGAAGGTCAGCGTGTCGACCGCCTCCGGCGAAGTCAGGATGGGTGCGACAGTCATCGGATTGATACCCATCGGGTCGCTACCGACCGTAGAGGACGGCACGGAGGTGCAAGCGGTCGCTGCTGTGGCGAGGAGAACGGCAAGGATGGGACGGTGCATGGAAAACTCCGGGAAAAAGGATTGCCTCAGGGCTAGCGGGGCCCGTGATAAGCTGGCCTGAACAGTTCCGAATGGGGCTAGGAAGTCTCGTCAGCTCCACTCCGCGCGGGGCGGCAGGCTCATCAGGATGGCGTCGATATTGCCGCCGGTCTTCAGACCGAACAGCGTGCCGCGATCGTAAACGAGGTTGAATTCGGCATAGCGCCCGCGCCATTCGAGCTGCTGGCGTTCTTCATCGGGCGTAAAGTCCATCTCCATCCGGCCGCGAACGAGCTGCGGATAGATGTCGAGGAACGCCTCGCCCACATCGCGGGTGAAGGCGAAGTGACGCTCGAAATCGGCGTCGTCGTCGCATTCCAGGTGATCGTAGAAGATGCCCCCGACGCCGCGATGGCACTGGCGGTGGGGGATGTAGAAATACTCCTCCGCCCATTTGCTGAACCGGTCGTAATAGGTCGGATTGTGCGCTGCGCAGGCGGCGCGCATCCGTGCGTGGAAAGCCTGCGTATCCTGCTCGTAGGGGATCGGCGGGTTGAGATCGGCCCCGCCGCCGAACCATGCCTTCCCCGTGGTCAGGAAGCGCGTGTTCATATGCACTGCGGGCACGTGCGGATTGGCCATATGCGCGACCAGGCTGATACCGGTTGCCGTGAAGACCGGATTGTCCGGATCGACACCGTTCATCGTCTTGGCAAAGTCGGATGCGAAATTGCCCTGCACGGTCGAGACATTGACGCCGACCTTCTCGAACACCCGGCCCTTCATTACGC
Source organism: Erythrobacteraceae bacterium WH01K (assembly GCA_027941995.1). Classification (NCBI taxonomy): domain Bacteria; kingdom Pseudomonadati; phylum Pseudomonadota; class Alphaproteobacteria; order Sphingomonadales; family Erythrobacteraceae; species Erythrobacteraceae bacterium WH01K. The sequence goes on from CP115966.1 coordinate 2,534,818, forward strand.
CGCGCACCCCGCCGCCGGGGTCCGCATTGCCCTCTTCCACGCGGTTCCACGGGGTATATTCGAAGCCTGCATCGGAGCCTGCCTCCCGCTCGATCGCCTCGAATTCGGTGCAGATGCGGGTGCGAAGATCCTCGAACCAGGCGCGTGCCTGTACGGAATGGGTCGTCCAGTCGTTCATGGCGCCCTCTTGCCAAGCTGCCGCCATCGCGGCAATAGCGCTGCATGGTTCCCGTTTCGTTCGCTGATACAGAGCTGCTGCTCACGAAAGGCCGTGCGTTGTACTGGCCGCGCGAGAACGCGCTGCTGGTGGCCGACCTGCATCTCGAAAAGGCGAGCTTCTATGCCCGGCATGGCCAGATGCTGCCGCCTTATGACACACGCGAGACCCTGGAACGGGTGGCGAAGGAAGTGCTCGAAACAGGAGCGAGGCGCGTCATCACGCTGGGCGACAATTTCCACGATGCCGACGGCGCGACGCGGCTGGACGATCACGATTGCGCGTTGCTGGAATCGCTGACCGGCTCGCTCGACTGGATCTGGATTACCGGCAACCACGACACGCGCCGGGACGGCAGCGTCGCGGAGGCACGCTGCGGCGGGACCTTGGTCGAGGAAATGGAGCTTGGCGGCGTGATCCTGCGGCACGAGGCGAAACGGGGGGAGACCCGCCCGGAAATCTCGGGCCATTACCATCCCAAGCTGACGGTCAGCGTGCAGCGCCGCCGCATCAGCCGGCCTTGCGCCGTGCTGGCGGATACGGGCGCGGGAACGCACCGCATGATCGCGCCTGCCTTCGGCGCGTTCACCGGTGGGATGCCGGCAGGCGACCGCGCCATCTTGAAAGCACTGCAACCCGCCCGTTCGATCGAGGCCGTCCTGCCGGCAGGGGGGCGGCTTGCCCGCTTCCCGCTGTGGCGGGAGGGGGCACGGGTCGCGGCATGAGGCGGAGAAAAGGCGCGCATCCTTCTCAATCCACCTAGCAAAAGTCGCGCTTTGGCCCTATGTCAGCCTTCCAACGAAACAAGACAAAGGAATCGCCCCATAGCTCGTCCACCCCGTCGTTCCCTGCAGCCGCCAACCAAGAGCGGCCCTCGCTACGACCAGTTCATCCAGTCCGAGAAAGTCCGCGTCATCGATGATGAAGGGGAAAATCTCGGTGTCATGTACACCAATGAAGCGATCGAACAGGCGGCCGAAGCCGGCCTGAATCTCGTCGAGGTGTCGCCGAATGCAAATCCGCCGGTCTGCAAGTTCCTCGATGTGGGCAAGCATCGGTTCGAAGCGCAGAAAAAGGCCAATCTGCAGCGCAAGACGCAAAAGACGCAGGACATCAAAGAGGTCAAGATGCGTCCGAACATCGATACGCATGACTACGATGTCAAAATGCGCAACGTGAACAAGTTCATCGACAATGGCGACAAGGTGAAGGTGACCCTGCGGTTCCGCGGGCGCGAGATGGCGCACCAGAATCTGGGCATGGACCTGCTGAACCGTGTCCGCGACGACATGGAAGAAACCGCCAAGGTCGAAGCCTTCCCGCGGCTCGAAGGTCGCCAGATGCTGATGGTCCTCGCGCCGAAGTGACCGTGCGGGCTTGAGCGGGCCGGAACCGTTCCGGAAACCTTTCTTCCGCCGCCGGAAGAGGAGCGAGGCCGGGTTGTTCGCGCGGTTCGGCCAATGGCTGGACCGGGGCTCGCCCGGCAAACCGCCGCGCGGTAAGCCTCCGCCGGACAAAGGACCGGAAAGCGGAGGGGGACCGGAAAGCGGAGGGGGACCGGAAAGCGGAGCGCCTGTCATCCCGACAGGGCCCGGCGGGTCCGGACTGTCGGGCGGCGCGGCCGCCCCCCTCGATGAGGACGCGCGCCTCCACTCTAGCGATTGAGGCCTACTCGGTCCGGAAATCCAGCACGGTAAACCGCGCAGGGCCGGTGGCATAGACCCCGTGCCCTCGCCCGCCCTTGCCGCCCAGCGTGAAGCCGATGCGCGCGGCGTTTTCCAGTGACCGGCGAAATTCGCCCGGCGCGCTCTCGCGATCGAAAGTTTTCACCGCAATCCAGTTGTCGGCGAGCTCGAGCGAGATCGAAAACGTGCCTGGAGCAAGCCGCACGACCTTGTCCGAAGGGGCATACCAGCGCGCAAATCGGTATTGGTCGCGGGCGGACCAATTATCGCCCCGCACCTGGAAATACAGCGATAACGTCGCCGGGGTTCCCGGCCATTCCTGGGGATGGAACTGCGTGCCCGGCGCCGCATCGATGCGATAGGTCATCGTGATGCGCCTTGCATTCGCCAGGTCCACCTGCATGGCAGAGGCGGGTGCAGTCACGTAATGGACGTGCCCTGCCTGCGGGCTTGGGTAGGGGAAATCGAAGCTCCATCCGCCATTCATCGCTGGCCCTTGCTGCGTGGGCCTGAGCGGCATTCCGGGCGACCGGCTCTTTCCGCGAATAACCGGCCCGATTTCCCAGTTCGCGGCATTCGCAGCCGGGCCATCGAAAACCGTCCGTAAAGGCACCTGAGCCCGGTACGGCTCTGACGCTCCTGCCCCTGTTATCCGGCGCGGCCTGTCGGGCGCGGATTTTTCCGGTACAGGGATTTCCGCTCGGGGCGCTACGGGCGCGCGCACGGCCGGGGTGTTCACACCCGGATAGGGTCGCGCCTGCCTGTATTCCTGGCCCATGGCCGTGGCTGCAAACGCAGTGGCTGCAAGCCCGTTCGCAGCCATAGAACAGGCGGCGATAAGGGAAGCTGTCTTCATGCGTTTCATACTGCCATGAAGCGACCCAACCGGACCTGACGTTCCCGTTCACGCGCGGGAAAGTGCCCTTCCCCTTCCCGCCAAGCTGTGGTTGAACCGGCGACGGAGGGGAATTCGAGGATGACTGCACGAACAATCGGGCTGCTGGTCGGCGCGCTGGCCCTGGCATTCGGCGTCTTCGCGCCGCCGCCTGCCGGAATGACCCGGGAAGCGTTGATCGTGGCGGGGCTGGTCGTCCTGATGGCCGCGTGGTGGATGACGGAAGCCCTGCCGCTGACCGCAACCGCGCTGATGCCATTCATCGTCCTGCCCTTCACCGGGGTCAGCGACGCGCGGACGACGGCCAGTACCTATTATTCCCCGATCCTGTTCCTCCTCTTGGGCGGCGCATTCATCGCCCTCGCCATCGAACGCACGGGGCTGCACAAACGGCTGGCGACAGCGATCCTGAATGCGCTGGGGCAGCGCGGCGGGCAGGCAGGACTGCTCATCGCCTTCATGGCGAGTGCGGCGATCCTGTCGATGCTCATCTCCAATACCTCCACCACGCTCATCATGATGCCGATGGCGATTGCCGTTCTGGCCGGGGGAGGAAGCGGGGAAGACACGGCGGACGGTCTTTACGGCGCCTTGCCGATGGGGATCGCCTTTGCCGCCAGCATCGGCGGGCTGGGCACGCTGGTCGGCTCCCCCACCAATGCGATTGCGGTAGGCCTGCTGGAGACATCCATCGGCGTGCAGATCAGCTTTGCGGAGTGGATGCTGTACGGACTGCCCGTCGTCGTGATCGGCGTGCCCGCAGCGGCGTTCGTCATCGCGCGGGTGCAACGGGTCGCCGCGCATCCCTTCGATGTGGCCAAGGCGCGAGACGCCATCGCCCAGGATACGCCTCTCGGCACGCCGCAGAAGCGGGTCATGGCAGTGGTGGCCCTCACGTTCCTGGCCTGGATGACCAGGCTGCTGGTCGCGCCCTACCTCCCCACGGGAAGCTGGACGGACGGGACGATCGCCATCTTCGCCAGCCTCGCGCTGTTCCTGCTGCCCGACGGCACGGGCCGTCCGCTGCTGACATGGCAGGAAGCCGACCGCGCGCCATGGGGTGTCATCATGATGTTCGGCGGCGGGCTGGCCCTCGCCGCGGGCATGGGCGCGAGCGGGCTTGCCGACTGGCTGGGCAATGCGTTGCTGGTGCTGGAAACCGTGCCGCTGCTGCTGGTCGCGCTGGCGCTGGTCGCGATGGTCGTCCTGATCACCGAATTTGCCAGCAATGTCGCCACTGCCAGCGCGATCATCCCGGTCGTCGCCAGCCTGGTCGTGGCGCTGGGGGCCGACCCGGTGCTGCTTGCCATGCCGGCCGCCCTCGCCGCCAGTTGGGGCTTCATGCTGCCGGCCGGAACCGGACCCAATGCCATCGCGTGGGCGACGGGCCGGATCAGGATAGAACGCATGGTGAAGGCGGGCCTGATCCTCGACCTGCTCGGCATCGGCCTGATCGTCGGCGCGGTCTGGCTGGTGGCTGCTGTGTTCGCTTGAAGCGGACGGGCGGACACGATAATCGCCGCCCTATCACGACGCGCCCGGTGGAGATGCGCTCCTGCGGAGGTTAGGAGCGGGCCGCCCCGACGGTGCAGACCACGGCTCCTGCCTTCCTGGGAGCATATGTAACAGGAAGCCTGTCCCAATGACCGATACGCCCAGCACCGCCGATTCCGCGACCGAACAGCCGACCCCGCGCCGCAATCCCAAGCCCGAGGTCACGACCATCGGCGGACGCGAACTGAAGCCTGCAACCCTGATGATGGGGCATGGCTTCGACCCCGCCCTGTCCGAAGGTTCGCTGAAAAGTCCCGTTTTCCTTACCAGCACCTTCGCCTTCGAGAGCGCGGCGGCGGGCAAGCGTCACTTCGAAGGCATTACCGGCCAGCGCCCGGGCGGCGCAGACGGCCTCGTCTATTCGCGCTTCAACGGCCCGAACCAGGAAATTCTGGAGGATCGCCTCGCGATCTGGGACGGCGCGGAAGAGGCGCTCAGCTTCTCCAGCGGCATGACCGCTATCGCCATCCTGATGCTGGCCGCCTGCAAGGCGGGTGACGTGATCGTCCACTCCGGGCCCTTGTACGCCGCATCGGAAGGCTTCGTCGCCAAGACCATGGCGAAATACGGCGTGACCTATATCGACTTCCCAGCCGGCGCGAGCGCCGAGAAACTGGACGAGGTGATGAAGGCGGCGAAGGCCAAGGCCGAGGAACAGGGCGGCGAGGTTCCACTGATCTACCTCGAAAGCCCCGGCAACCCGACCAATGCGCTGGTCGATATCGAGGCGGTAAAGGTAGCGCGCGATGCGCATTTCGATCCCGACCGCTGTCCCATCGCGATCGACAACACCTTCCTCGGCCCCCTGTGGCAGCGCCCGCTGGAGCATGGCGCGGACCTGGTGGTCTACAGCCTGACCAAGTATGTCGGCGGCCATTCCGACCTCGTGGCGGGCAGCGTTGCCGGGCCGAAGCGGTTCATCGATGCCATCCGCGCGCTCAGGAACACGATGGGCGGCATTGCCGATCCCAACACTGCGTGGATGCTGTGCCGCAGCCTCGAGACCGTGGAACTGCGCATGCAGCGCGCCGGCGAGAACGCTGCCAGGGTCTGCGAATTCCTGAAACAGCATCCCAAGGTCGACGGCCTGGGCTATCTCGGCATGATCGAGGACGAGCGTCAGAAGGACATCTACGACCGGCATTGTCTGGGCGCAGGCAGCACCTTCTCGCTGTTCCTGAAAGGCGGCGAAGAGGAATGCTTCCACTTCCTCGACAATCTGAAGGTCGCCAAGCTGGCCGTAAGCCTCGGCGGGACGGAGACGCTCGCCAGCCACCCGGCCAGCATGACGCACCTCTCGGTCGCCCATGGCCGCCGGCAGGAACTCGGCATCACCGACAGCCTCGTGCGCATCAGCATCGGGATCGAGGACGCGGACGACCTGATCGCCGACTTCGAGCAGGCGCTGGAAGCGGTCTGATCCGATGAGCGCGCCCAGCCCCGTCTGTCTCGTCATCGGAGCCGGTGCCGGGATCGGCGGGCATGTGGCGCAGCGCTTCGCCGAGGGCGGCTATCATGCCGTCCTCGCGCGGCGATCGGGCGAGGCGGGGCTGGCGAAGCTGGTCCGGCAAATCGAGGATGCGGGAGGCGAGGCGAGCGGCACGCTTCTGGATGCCGCGGCGGACGGCACGATCGAGGAACTGGTGGAGCGTGTCGAAAGCGATATCGGCCCGATCTCCTGCGCGGTCTACAATCTGGGCGCGCAGATCGGGAACCGGGCACTGGCGGGCACACCGCACCGGACCTTCGAACTGGGCTGGCGGCTGGGCACGTTCGGCCTCTTCCGGCTCGCCCACATCCTTGCCCCGCGCATGGTCGAGCGCGGTGCCGGAACCATCCTCGTCACCAGCGCTACCGCGGCCGTGCGCGGCAATGCCGGGCAGCATAGCCACGCTGCGGCGATGGGCGGGCGGCGGATGCTGTGCCAGACCCTGAATGCCGAACTGGCGCCGCAGGGTGTCCATGTGGCGCACGTGGTGGTCGATGGGCCCGTTGACGCGCCGGATACGCTGGGCAGGATGCTGGGCGAGAATTTCGAGGCGTACAAACAGGCAAAGGGCGAGGACGGTATGATCGACCCCGCGGCGATCGCCGAAACCTACTGGCACCTGGCGCACCAGCCGCGCAATTGCTGGAGCCACGAAGTGGATATCCGGCCCTTCTCCAACACCGCGTGGTGGAACGACAATCCGGCACCCGGGCTTTCTGCGAAAGACGTGACCTGATGGCGTTCACTGCGAAGATCCTGCTCCTCGGCTCCGGCGAACTGGGGCGCGAATTCATTATCTCGGCCAAGCGGCTGGGCGCGTATGTCGTCGCCTGCGACAGCTATGCAGACGCGCCGGCAATGCAGGTGGCGGACGAGAGCGAGGTCTTCTCCATGCTCGACGGCGACGCCTTGCGCAGCGTCGCCCAGCGGCACGAACCCGATTACGTGGTGCCCGAGGTCGAGGCGATCCGGACCGAGGTGCTGGCCGATCTCGAAGCGTCCGGGTTCAATATCGTGCCCAGCGCACGCGCGACACAGATGACCATGAACCGCGACGCCATCCGCGATCTGGCGGCGCAGGAGCTGGGGATTACCACCAGCACCTATCGCTATGCCGAAAGCCTGGACGAAGTTCGCGCTGCGGCCGAGGTGACGGGTTTTCCCTGCGTCATCAAGCCGGTCATGTCCTCCTCCGGCAAAGGCCAGAGCACCGTGCATTCAGCCAGGGAGCTTGAGGCTGCATGGGATTACGCCTGCGCCGGTATGCGCGGCGACAGGGCGCGTGTCATCGTCGAAGGCTTCATCGATTTCGACTACGAAATCACGCTGCTGACGGTGCGTCACAAGGACGGCGTGACCTTCTGCCCGCCCATCGGCCATCGGCAGGAACGCGGCGACTACCGCGAAAGCTGGCAACCGGCCGCCATGGCGGACGGCCCCATCGCGGCGGCGCAGGACATGGCCCGCCGGGTCGTGGATGCGCTGGCATCAGGCGGGGCGGGCTACGGCCTGTTCGGCGTCGAGTTCTTCGTTCGGGGCGAGAACGTCATTTTCTCGGAACTCAGCCCCCGGCCCCACGATACGGGTATGGTCACGCTGGCGAGCCAGAACCTGTCGGAATTCGACCTTCACGCAAGGGCGATCATGGGTCTCCCCATCCCGCAAGAAATCCGCGCGCGCCCGTCGGCAAGCGCCGTCATCCTGGCCGACCGGGAAAGCGAGGACTTTCGCTATGAAGGAATGGCGGACGCCATGACAGGCGGCGCGGATGTGCGCATCTTCGGCAAACCCGTGACCCGCCCATATCGCCGGATGGGCGTCGCACTCGCCTCGGCGGCGGATACCGATACCGCTCTCCGCGTTGCAGGCGAAGCGGCATCGACGGTCACGATTTCCTACGAATGAAGCGGCTTCAGCCCTGAGGCTCCATGTTCTGCCGGGCGAGTGCGGTTTTCACGCCCTCATCCGCCTCCATCCGGTCGCGGTGCGCGGATAACGACGGGTAATCCCCCAGCGACAGCGGCGTCTGGTCGAGCCAGCGCACGAGGACATAGAGGAACGCGTCGGCAAAGCTCTTCTCGCCCAGATACCATTCGCCGCCGGCATCGGAGAGCTTCTTCTCCATCCGTTCGTAATGGCCGCGAAGCGTATCGTAGGCGGCCTGCTTCACTTCTTCCTGTGCCGACTCGCTTTCGGCGAAGTTCTGCGCGGCAAAATGCGGGCCGTAAGAGGCATGGACTTCAGTCGTCATGTACGACAGCGCCTCCGCCTCGCGGCGGCCCAGCGTAGTGTCGCGCGCATAGCGGTCCTTGCCATGCTCCGCCCCCAACCAGCCGAGGATCGCCGAAAGCTCTGTCAGCACATCGCCATCGGCAAAACGGATTGCCGGCACTTTCCCCTTGGGGTTGATCTTAAGATAGGCGTCCTTCTTGTGGTCACCATAGTCCATATTCTCGACCGCAACCGGTGCATCCAGCCACGCGACCGCGATGTTGGCGGCGAGCGAGCAGGTGCCGGGCATGGTGTAGAGGGTATCTTGGTTATCGGGCATCATTTTTCTCCTTTGCCCCAAATACGCATTGAACAGCCCGAAGGTCCCCTGTCGTCCGCGCGGGATTTGCCAACAGCGATCGGAAAGACGACAAGAAGCAGTCTTGGGCGAATGCCAGCGAAAAACCGCAGGGAGGGACTGCCGTGCCAATAACCAGCCACCAGCGCAGCCTTGTCGTCGCGGGTGCCGTGCTATTTCTGCTTGGCCTGCTGCAGGGAGGCGTGGTCCAGATTTTTCTCAACCCGCGCATGGGATTGTCCGCTCATCTGACGGCCGTGCAAAGCGGCATGGCAATGATGATAGCGGGCGCCCTGTGGGGCTCTGCCAACCTTCCAGCGAACTTGTCGAACATCGGTAGATGGACGATCATTGCCGGCATGTTCGGCCTGTGGACTGCGCTGACGGTGTCTGCCGCTACCGGGGCAAGCGACAACCTGCCCATTGCAGGCGCTGGCTATTCAGCCGCCAAATCGGTGGAAATCTTGGTCACGATAGCGATCGGGCTCAGCAGCATCTCGATGACGATAGGCTGGCTGGTATTTGTCGCAGGACTGCTGCGCAAGCGGGGTTGACGCGGGCGCTGTTCGCGCAGTGCTTTACCCCTTCCAGCTGCGGCGGTCCTCGCCGTTTTTCAGGACTTCGTAGGCGACCTGGATCTTCTGGAATTCCTTCGCCGCTTCCTCGTCGCCCGGTTTCACGTCCGGATGGACCGCCTTTGCGCGGATGCGATACGCCTTCTTGATCGTCTCGAAATCGGCGTCGGTTTCCAGCTCCAGCACTTCCAGCGCCAGCAGTTCGTCGGCGGTCCAGGTCCCGTCCCCGCTGCCGGCCCAGCCGTAATGCTGCGCCTCGGCGTAGGCGTTTGCATCGCGCTGCTCGGTCCGCTTGCGTTCGGCGGCCTGTTCCTTGTCCAGCCCTTCGAAGTAATCCCAGCCCTTGTTGTATTCCGCCGCGTGCTTCTGGCAGAAATGCCAGCGGTCAGGGCTGTTGGGCGACTTGGGCGCAGGACACAGCCCGGCTTCCGTGCACCCGTGCCGGTCGCATTCGCGCTGGGCCACGGTTTCGCGGCTGGAGCCATAGGGACGCCAGCGGGGAAAGCCCCAATCGTTGGAACGGCCCGCCCTAGGCAAAACGCAGTCTCGAAGTCGCTCGTCGGAAGATCATGGCGATAGTCTAGGGATTGTTGCGCGCAGAAGGAAGGCGCGGGAACCCGCTGGGCCATGAAATGTTTTCTTCGGTGCCGCCCTGCAACGAAGCCTTCACAGGTCGGCATTACCAGCATTTTCACGATCAGGCCGGACCGGGACCGATGAGCAAGCAATTGTCCGTATCAGTAATCGCAAGCGTGCTCGCCATGGCGCTGTTCGCCGTGTCGTCGGGCCCCGCTGGCGACCGGTCCGGCGACCGCTCCAGCCCGGGCATGGCACTGTCACCGGTCGTAATGTTCGACTGAACGAAAAAGGGCCCCGCCTAATCGGCAGGGCCCCTTCCCTTTACAATGCTGTCTGCACCGTGGGTCAGTTGACGACGATCGTCACCGCACGGCGGTTCTGTGCCCACGCCTCGGGATTGGATGCCAGGGCAACCGGGCGTTCCTCGCCATAGCTGACGACCGAGATGCGATTTGCTGCCACACCGATCGACGTCAGGTAGTTCTTCGCCGCATTCGCGCGCCGCTCGCCCAGAGCGAGGTTGTATTCACGCGTTCCGCGTTCATCGGCATGGCCCTCGATCGTGACCGAGACGCTGGGATACTGAGCGAGATACTGCGCCTGCGTCTGCAGGGCGGCGGCATCGGCGCTGTCGATATTGTAGCGGTCGGTGTCGAAATAGATGATGTTCTGGCCGTTGACCCCGGCAACGAAATGCTCGTTCGTGCCGACGCCGGGGGCAGCCGGGTCGGCCTGCTGGTTCGACCCGGCATTCGGATCGATCGGCGGCGGAGGCAGGTCTTCCGGTGCGTCCTTCTTGCACGCGCCAAGGGCGAGCGTGCCGGCGAGCAGCATGGTGGTGGCGATACGGTACGTCATAAGTAACTCCTCAGGTCCAAGAGGGATGGAACGCGACCATCGTCCGGGTCGTCCGGGTTTTCGCCCCGGTATCCCGGCCCTGATGCAGGACCGGTTCCGAGGTTATCTGCTAAGACAACGCAATCAGGGAAGGATCGGTCCCCATGCCGGGTCCGACGCGTTCACCGGGGTGGGCAGGCGGCGTTCGTTCTCGCCCGTCAGGTCCACCTGGTAGATCGACGTCTTGCCCGAATTGCGCTCTGTCCGGAAGAACTGGATGATACGGCCATTGGGCGACCAGGTCGGCGCCTCGTCCTGCCACGCATTCGTCAGCTTGCGGAAATTGCGGCCATTGGGGCTCATCACGGCGATGTTGAAGTCGCCCGGGATGTAGGTGAAGGCGATCTGGTCGCCGCGCGGGCTCCATTCCGGCGTAGCGGCGCGACCGCCGAAGAAGGACAGGCGGCGCTGGTTGCCGCCGTTCGAATCCATAACGTAAATCTGCTGGCTTCCCGACCGGTCGCTCTCGAACACGATCTGGCTGCCATCGGGGGAATAGGAGCCGCCGATATCGATGCCCGGTGCATCGGTCAGGCGGACGCTGGGGCCCCCTTCGGCGCTGACGCGGTAGATGTCGGTATTGCCGTTGACGGCCATGGAATAGAGGATCCACTTGCCATCCGGGCTCCAGCGCGGGGCGAAGGTCGGGTTGCTGTTCTGGGTGACCAGCTGTTGGCGACCGCTACCGATATCGTAGATGTAGATCCGCGGATTGCCGTCAACATAGCTGAGATAGAGCAGGCGGCGGTAATCGGGGGAATATCGCGGGGTAAGCGCAGTCGAACCGCCCAGCGTCAGGAAGCGGTGATTGGCCCCGTCGCTGTCCATGACGGCAAGCCGCTTGGTCCGGTTATCCTTCGGCCCCGTTTCCGCGATATAGGCGATGCGGCTGTCGAAGAACGGATCTTCACCGGTCAGGCGCGAATAGACGAGATCGGCGCACTTATGGGCGGCACGGCGCCAGTCGGAGGGCGGGACAATCCAGCCGGAACGGGCCAGTTCGTCCTGCAGCGCCATGTCGTAAAGGTAGCAGCCCACCACCAGCCGCCCGTCGTCCTGCGCACGGACATAGCCCTGGACCAGCATTTCCGCACCGCGGTTGGACCACGTACTCCATTGGGGATCCGTGATCTGCGGATAAGTCGGTCGCGGCAGTGCGTCCGGCCCGGTCGGCTTGAACAGGCCGTTGTTCTTGAGGTCCGAGGTGATGACCCGTGCCAGTTCCAGCCCCAGCGCTGCCGTGCCGGCCGAATTGGCGGCGGTGGGCACGTCGCGGTCGGCGGCGAAGGCCGGGATGGCAATTCCGAGATCGTCGAAATCGATGCGGTCGACGACGCTGCCGCCGGTCAGGCCGCCTTCCTCGTCATCCTCGATCTGGACGACTTCGCCGTCCGCTGGGGCGGGCGCGGCAAGATCCTGTGCAAGGACAGGAGAAGAGAAAACCACCGCAAGGCCGAAAAGGAAGGAAATACGCATCACAGTTCACCGCTGAATTCGAAGTTTCTGACCGACTTCCACGCGTTGTAATACTGATCGGGCAAGTCGAAAGGGGCGGCAAGACGAACCGCCCTGATGGCAAGCTCGCAGTGCCGGTCGGCCTGCGGGCGATTGGAATCGGTAATGCCGCGGGTCGTTCCGCACGAAGGGCTGCCCTGCAGCGCCCCGTTTTCGGACAATCGCCAGCTGACGGGCGTTACCAGCAATTCGGCATCGACGCCGTTGGGCGCGTTCCAGTGCGGGCGCAATTCGCGGGTAATCGCCGCCAGCAGGCTTGCCTTCGCGCTGCCGCCGATCTGCGATGCGGGAATGCGGGTTTCGGTGCTGGACGCGCTTTCCCCGCTACCGGGAAGGAAATCGCTGCCGATCCGGCTGGCACCGGAGGTTGCGCGCGGAGACGGAGCGGGTGCGGGTGCCGGTGCAGGACTGGGCCGCGCAGCGCGGGTCGGTGCCGGGGACGGTCTTGCCGCACGCGTCGGGGTCGGCCGCGGGGCGCTGGTCGGCGCAGGACGCGGACGTGCCCGGGTCGGCGGCGTGGGACGCGGCGGCACCGTTCGCGGCGTTTCCTGTGGCGGCGTCACCTGCACCGGTGTCGGCGGCGGAGGTGCGGCCAGTTCGGAGAATGTCGGGGCCTGCGGAGCGCGGCTTTCCGCCACGGGGTCCGGCGCGGTGGAGGTCAGCCCGACATCTTCCGACAGGCTGACGACGACACGTTCCGGCTCCGGCGCGGGGGCGCGGTCGTCCGGTTGCAGCAGCAGGACGCCGATCAGCGCTGCATGCAGGACCGCAGCCACTGCCAGGGCGGATGCTTCATCGCGGCGAAGGGCGGTTGCAGCCATGCGCAGCAGCTATGGCGCTTCGACTGAACCGTTGGTGACCAACGAGATCGAATTGAAACCGGCACGGTTCAGTTCGCCCATCACGCCCATCACGAGGCCATAGTCGAGCGTCCGGTCCGCACGCAGCGTGACCTCGGGCCGGTCGCCCACAGCGCCCAGCGCCTCCAGTTCCTGCGCAAAGCTGCCCGGGACGAGCGGCTGTTCGCCGAGATAGATCGTACCGTCCTGCAGGATCGACACGGTGACCTGCTCGCTTTCCTGCGGCAGCGCATTTGCCCGGCTTTCCGGCAGGTCGACCGGCACACCCGCAGTCAGCAGCGGGGCCGTCACCATGAAGATGATGAGCAGCACCAGCATCACGTCCACGAACGGCGTGACGTTGATTTCCGCCATCGGGGCCCGGCGCGAACCCCGGCCGCGGCGAGACGTGTTGTGGATGCCCATCGCCATGTCAGACGCGCTCCAGTTCCCGGCTCAGATTGGCATGGAACCGGTCGGCAAAGCGCTGCAGCCGCCCCTCGAATGTGTTCACCGCGCCCGAGAAGCGGTTATAGGCGATCACTGCGGGAATGGCTGCGAACAGGCCGATGGCAGTGGCGAACAGCGCCTCCGAGATGCCCGGCGCGACCACGGCGAGCGAAGAGCTTTCCTGGGCCCCGATCTGGAAGAAGCTGTTCATGATGCCCCACACCGTGCCGAACAGGCCCACGAACGGCGCGACGGAGCCGGTCGTGGCCAGGAAGCCCAAGCGGTCGGACAGATCGTCGGCCTCGGTCGCGACCTGGCTTTCCATCGCACTGGCGATTCTCTGCCGCGCGCCGTCGCGATCCTTCAGCCCGCCCTTGGTCGAACGCTTCCATTCCAGCATCGCGGCATTGGCAACGCGGGCGGCCGGCACGTTTTTCTTCTGGTGGTCACGCATGACGCTGTCGAAATCGTCCGCCTGCCAGAACTCGGCCTCGAACGCCTTGGACCGGCGACGCACCCCACCAAGCCGGGTGGCGAAGCTGATGATGATCATCCAGCTCCAGACCGAGGCGATCAGCAGGCCGATCATGACCGCCTGAACGACGATGTCGGCGTCCAGGAACAGCTCGAGCGGATTGAGGCGGGTCGGGGCCGCAGCAGCGACGGCGAGCACATTCATGAAACGGGTTCCTCGGTCAAAACAGTCTTGAAAGCATTGCGCCACGCCTCGGGCTGGCGGCGGGGCCGTCCGTCGGGGGCCACGAAGCCGACTCGCAACTGCGCTGTACACAGCAATTCGTCGCCCCGCATCGCCCGCTGGTTCATCCTGACGGACGCCGCACGGATATCGGTACAGCGAGTGTGGATCACGACATCGTCGTCCAGCTTCGCAGGCCGCACGTATCGCAGAGCCACATCGGCCACCGCATAGGCACCTTCTCCGGCTTCGATCGCCTCGCGCTGGTCGATCTGAAGCATGCGCAGCACGTCGGACCGCGCGCGCTCGAACCACCGCAGGTAATTGGCGTGATAGGTGATGCCGGACAGGTCCGTATCTTCGTAATACACGCGCACGGCGTAGAGGTGAACCGGGCCATCGAAGATGCCACCGGGAGGAGTGGGGGAGACTGTCATGGTGCGCGGGCCGCTTTAGCGGAGGGGCGAGTCGCCTAGCAAGCGACATCGACGAACCGATTCCGTAATGCGACGAAAGGAGAGCGGCTTCGTCCTGCGCGACGAAAGCCCTTCAGCGGGCGATCATCGGGCCGAGCGGCTGGCCGCCGAAGATGTGGACATGGAGATGCGGCACTTTCTGCCCGCCATGCGCGCCGATATTCGCCATCAGCCGGTAGCCGGGTTCGACCATCCCCTTCGACCGCGCGACTTCCCCGACGGCCCGGACGAAACCGCCGATCTCCGCATCGGAAGCGCGGACGGAAAAATCGTCCCAGCTTACATATCGACCCTTGGGGATGACGAGCGTGTGGATTTCCGCTTGCGGATTGATGTCCTCGAACGCGAAGGCCCAGTCGTCCTCGTACACCTTGTTCGCCGGAATTTCGCCGCGCAGGATCTTCGCGAAGATATTGTCATCGTCATAGGGCTTCGTCGGGTCGATCGGCATCATTCGCTCCTGCTGGCTTTCTCGTCGAGGCCGGACACGCCTTCGCGGCGGTCCAGTTCGGCAAGCACATCGCTCAGCGGAATGCCCCTGTCGGCAAGAAGCACCATGAGGTGGAACAGGACGTCGGCCGCCTCCCCCACCATTTCCGCGTCATCGCCGGTGAGCGAGGCGATGGTCGCCTCGACCGCCTCCTCTCCCAATTTGCGCGCCATGACGGGGCGTCCGCGAGAGGTCAGCTGCGCGACATAGCTGCTGCCGGGATCGGCACTGCGGCGCTGTGCGATGGTCTGTTCGAGGCGCTGCAGCGTTTCCATGCATGGCGCCATGGCGCTCCCACGCCGCCCGCGTCAAGCGGGCCGCGGCAGTGAAGAGCCTATTCCTCGCTGTCGGACCGGCGCTTTGCCACCTGGCGGCCGATCACCAGTCCGGCCAGCCCGATCCCGAACAGGGCAAGATTGGAGGGCTCCGGAATGGCCGTGCCGGCCTGCGCCGCGGCGGGGACCGCCCATGCGGACGTAAGCAGGATGGCGACGCTGGAACGGAGAACCGAAGATGGGACCTTGCTCATGGGAGCAGTCAGGACATCAGATCTTGCACCTGCACAAGGCGGGAAAAAGCGGCGTCCCGCTTTGGAACCGATGGTTAGCGAGTCGCTAACCCTTGCGGGTCAGGCAATCGCGGAACGCACAGGAAGTCCTGCGGCGCGCAGGACATCATGCGCCTGCGACACGGTGTGCTGCCCGAAATGGAAGATCGAGGCCGCCAGCACCGCGCTCGCATGACCTCGGGTCACGCCTTCGACCAGGTGATCCAGCGTGCCCACACCGCCGCTGGCGATCACCGGCACATCCACCGAATCGGATATGGTCCGGGTCAATTCGAGGTCGTATCCTGCCTTCGTTCCGTCCCCGTCCATGGAGGTAACCAGCAGTTCGCCTGCGCCGAGACCGGCGAGCCTGCGGGCGTGTTCGACAGCATCGACGCCCGTCGCTTTCCGGCCGCCATGGGTAAAGATTTCCCACCGGCCCTCGCCCGTCCGGCGAGCATCGACGCTGGCGACGACACACTGGCTGCCCATCTTCTCGGCGATTTCGGAAACCAGTTCGGGCCGCTTCACCGCCGCGCTGTTGACCGCGACCTTGTCCGCCCCTGCCAGCAGCAGCGCGCGCGCGTCCTCCACGCTTGCGACACCGCCGCCCACGGTCAGCGGCATGAAACACACTTTGGCGGTGCGGCGGACCATGTCCAGCAGCGTGCCCCGCCCCTCATGCGTGGCGGATATGTCGAGGAAACACAGCTCGTCCGCCCCCGCAGCATCATAGGCCTGCGCCTGCTCGACCGGGTCGCCGGCATCCTTCAAGTCGACGAAATTGACGCCCTTCACCACGCGGCCATCGGCAACGTCGAGACAGGGAATGACGCGAACGCAGACGGTCATGTGCCGGCCGCCCCGATCGCTTCGGCAAGGTCGAGCCGACCTTCGTAGAGTGCGCGGCCTGTGATGACGCCCTCGATCCCCTCGCCCGCATGGGCGGCAAGTGCGTGAATATCTTCCATACCCGCAACCCCGCCGCTGGCGATCACCGGCAAGTCGGTCGCCCGGGCGAGGTCCAGCGTCGCTGCAACATTGCAACCCTTCAGCAGGCCGTCGCGGCCGATATCGGTAAACAGCAGGCTGGCAACGCCCGCATCCTCGAACCGGCGCGCCATGTCGGCGACGGGCACGTCGGAGACCTCCGCCCAGCCTTCGGTCGCGACCATGCCGTCACGCGCATCTACGGCCACAACGATACGCTGCGGATTGGCGCGCGCGGCTTCCTTAACGAAGTCCGGGTCCTTGAGCGCGGCCGATCCGATCACGATCCGGTCGACGCCGAGCGCCAGCCAGCCCTCGACCGCGATCCGGTCCCGGATGCCGCCGCCCAGTTGCATCTTGCCGGGGAAGGCTTTCACGATTGCTTCGACCGCGTCCCGGTTACGGCTCTCGCCCGCGAACGCTCCGTCGAGATCGACCACATGGAGATGGCTCGCCCCTACCCCGGCGAACAGCATCGCCTGCGCTGCAGGATCGTCGCCATAGACCGTTGCCCGGTCCATGTCGCCTTCCGCGAGGCGGACTACTTCGCCGTTCTTCAGGTCGATTGCGGGAAATACGATCACGCCGGAATCCTTTTCAAGGCCGCCATTCGAGGAAGCGGGAAAGCAGGTCGAGCCCGTAGCGCTGGCTCTTTTCAGGATGGAACTGGACGCCCAGCGCCGTGCCGGTCTGGACTGCGGCCACCACCGGCCCGCCGTGATCGGTCGCCGCGCAGACGGAGGCCTGCCCCTCGCCCGCATAGCGAAGGGCGTAGGAATGGAGGAAATACGCCTCCCCCGGCTCGACAAGCGAGGGTTCGCCGACCGGTTCGACGCGGTTCCAGCCCATATGCGGGACCTTCACGTCGGCGCTCGCCTGCAGGGGCGCGACATCGCCGCCAACCCAGCCAAGGCCCGGATGCGCGCCATGCTCCAGCCCGCGCGTCGCCATCAATTGCATGCCGACACAGATGCCGAGAAAGGGCGTCCCTTTCGAAAGCACGCGTTCTGCCAGCGTTTCCGTCATGTCGGGAATGGCTGACAGCCCCTTCATGCAGGCGGCGTAGGAGCCAACGCCCGGCAGCACGATCCGGGAAGCAGACGCCACCGCGCCGGCATCCGCCGTGACCAGGACGTCTGCCCCGACTGCCTTGAGCGCGTTCTCTACCGAATGAAGGTTCCCGGCCCCGTAATCGATCAGGGCGACCGTCTCAGCCACCCAGCTGCCCCTTGGTGCTGGGAATGGCCCCGCCTTTACGCGGATCGAGTTCGACCGCGCTGCGCATCGCCCGGGCAAATCCCTTGTAGATCGCCTCGCAGATGTGGTGGTTGTTGGTTCCGTAGAGCAGTTCGACATGGAGCGTCAGCCCAGCCGTCTGCGAGACGGAATGGAACCAGTGCTCGATCAGTTCGGTATCCCATTCGCCCAGCTTTTCCTGCGTGAAGCCGGCTTTCCAGACGAGGTAGGGGCGTCCCGAAATGTCCAGCGCAACGCGCGCCAGCGTCTCGTCCATGGGCGAATGCGCCGTTCCGTATCGTCCGATGCCCCCCTTGTCCCCCAGCGCAGCTGCCAGGGCCTGCCCCAGCGCGAGCGCGCTGTCCTCGGTGGTATGGTGCTGGTCGACATGCAGGTCGCCATCCACCTTCATCGTGACGTCGATCAAGGAGTGGCGGCTGAACTGTTCCACCATGTGATCGAGAAAACCGATGCCGGTCGAGACATCGTACGTGCCGGTCCCGTCGAGATCGACCTCGACCAGGATCTTCGTTTCGGCGGTGTCGCGGCTGATTGTGCCTGTTCGCATAACGAGCGCGCTATAGGCCCTCACCACAGGCAGGCAAGCTTTCCGGCTTGACCCGCGCGCCTGCCGACGCCACGAGTTGCCGCGATATGAGCGACAACACACCAGACAGCCTGATCCCCTATGACGAGATCGTGCAGGAGGCCCTGCGCGCCGTCGTCGGCCGCGTGCTCGGGGAAATTGCCCGGGGCCCGAACGAGCTGCCCGGAGAACATCATTTCTACATCACGTTCAAGACGCAGGCTCCCGGCGTCAACATCCCGCCCCATCTGCGCGAGCGGTTTCCGGACGAGATGACCATCGTCCTGCAGAACAAGTTCTGGGACCTGGTGGTAACGGATGATGGCTTCAGCGTGGGGCTCAGCTTCAACCAGATGCCGGCGAAGCTGGATATTCGCTATGCCGCCATCACCGCTTTCGTCGATCCGGCTGTCGATTTCGGGCTGCAGTTCCAGGCCACCGTCGCCGACATGAGCCCGGAAGAACACGAGGCACCCGAAAACGACGAGGCGGAACAGGCAGGCACCGCGCCCGTTACAGAGAGCGAAGACGGCTCCAACGTCGTCACGGTGGATTTCGGCCGCAAGAGCTAGGAGCGCCTCCCTTCTGCGGACCGGGGTGGCACAGGCAGCGGTCCGGACAACAGGAGGGTCAGATGGTCAAGCATGTCGAGGAATACGGGGCAGACGCGGTAGACAAGGTGCGCAGGCGCACACGCGGCAACCGTCGGCACGTGCCCGGCCCGTCCGTCAATCCCGCGACGAATGTCATCATGGCCGATGTTGCCATGCGAGCAGGGTCGTACCTGCTGCGCGGCGCGGTGGAGAAGGGGTTCCTGAAGGGCCGGTATGGCAGCGAGACCGCGTCGGAAATCGTCGCCAATCGCTCCTTGAAAAAAACGGTCGCCAGCTTCGCCCTTGCCAAGCTTGCTACGCGATCGCTGCCCGGTGCGGTCATCGTCAGCGGTGGTCTGGTCGCAAAAACCCTGTTCGACCGGGGCCGCGCCCGAAAGGCCCGGCTGGAAGGCGACCGCGAATTGCTGGAACAGGCGCGGGACGACTGATCGGGCGCAAGCTGCACCGGCCGTAGACCTCCGGGATTGCAGATCGTCTGACAGCAGCGCTTGATTTCCCTGCGCGCGTGGGGGCAAGAGCCACCATGACCAAGGCAAACGGCATTCCAGACTCGCAGTCCGACACGCTCCATCGCCGGGGCCTGATGTTCATCCTGTCCTCCCCTTCCGGCGCGGGGAAGACGACGATTGCGCGCAAACTCCTGACCGCGGATAACGAGATCAAGCTTTCCGTCAGTGCCACGACCCGTGCCCCGCGCGAGGGCGAGGTGGACGGTGTGCATTATCATTTCGTGTCCGATGCCGAATTCGACCGGATGGTGGATGACGACGACTTCTACGAATGGGCGCACGTCTTCGGCAACCGGTACGGCACGCCCAAGGGGCATATCCGCAACGCGCTGAAGGAAGGGCAGGATTTCCTGTTCGACATCGATTGGCAGGGCACGCAGCAACTCTACCAGAAGGACCAGCAGGACACGGTCAGCGTGTTCATCCTGCCGCCCAGTATCGCGGCCCTGCGCGAGAGGCTCGAAGGACGCGGCACCGACGCACCGGACATCATCGATGCGCGGATGGAACGCGCCAAGGCCGAAATCAGCCACTGGGCCGAATACGACTACGTCGTCATCAATGACGATCTGGACGACTGCTTCCACAAGGTCAGCGAAATCCTGCACGCGGAGCGCATGCGCCGCACACGCCAGACGGGATTGATCCCGTTCGTGCGCGAACTGACCGAATAAGAATTTAGCCGAAAGGGGAAACCCCCGGGCGTCAGTCGCCCGAGGGATCCACGAAGTTACCTGCACCGATATTGGCGTTCACCACGCCGCCATCGATGGGAATGGTCGTGCCGACGACATAGTCGCCAGCGCGGCTGAGCAGGTAGATTGCGCCTGCCGCCATGTCTTCCGTCACACCGACCCGGCGCGAGGGGATGCCTTTTTCCACCATGTCGGCATTGTCGCGGGCGGCACGGTTCATGGCGCTGGGGAATGCGCCGGGTCCGATGCCATTCACGATGATGTTGTGTCCGACCAGTTCGGCAGCCATCCGCCGCGTCAGATGGATAAGACCCGCTTTCGACGCCTGGTAGGGGTAGGTCGGCCACGGATTGCTCTTCATCCCGTCGATGCTGGCAATCATCAGAACCTTGGCCGGGCGATCCTTCGTGCCGGCGGCCTTCAGCAGGGGAAGCAGCTTCTGCGTCAGGAAGAACGGGGTCTTCACGTTGAGGTCCATCGTGCGGTCCCAGCCCGCTTCGGTGAAATCCTCGAACGGTTCGCCCCAGACAGCGCCCGCATTGTTGACCAGCAGGTCAAGCTTGTCCTCGCGGCTCGCGAGGTCGTCCGCCAGCGCCTTGATACCGTCCATCTGCGACAGGTCACCGGTCAGGCCGATGACCTTCTCGCCCAGTTCCGCACTGGTTTCGTCGACCTGCTCCTTCTTGCGGGCGACGATGTAGACCTTCGCGCAGCCGGCCTCGAGCAGGCCTTCCACGATCATCTTGCCGATTCCGCGGCTGCCGCCGGTGACCAGCGCGATCTTGCCTTCCAGCCCGAACAGTTCGTTCAATTTCATCATCGGATCGTCTCCCTCAATATCCGCTGAGCTGCGCGACGCGGTTGGCGTGGAAATACTGGTCGCCCAGGAATTCCTGCAATGCGCGGTCGCGCTTCATGTAAAGGCCGATGTCGTATTCGTCGGTCATGCCGATGCCGCCATGCATCTGGACGCCTTCCTTGACCGACAGACCGGCAGCCTTGGCAACCTTCGCCTTTGCCACCGACACCATCAGCGATGCATTTTCGGAATTCCCGTCCAGCAATTGCTGCGCCTTGATCGTCACGGCCCGTGCGATCTCGACTTCGGAATACAGATGGCTGGCCCGGTGCTGGAGGGCCTGGAATTCCCCGATCAACTGGCCGAACTGCTTGCGCTGTTTCAGGTAGTCGACCGTCATGTCGAACGCCCCGCGCGCTACGCCGCAGCCTTCCGCAGCGGAACCGGCACGGCCCGCATCGAGCATCGCGTTCAGGATTTCACGTCCGCCATCGACTTCGCCGATCACCGCATCGCCATCCAGTTCGACACCGTCGAAGGTCGTGTGGGTGGCCATGGAGCTGTCGACGAGGCGCACGGCCTCGTGGTTCATGCCTGCCGCGTCCTTCGGCACGGCGAACAGGGTGATGCCGTCCTGGTCCGCGTCCCCGCCGGAAGTGCGCGCCGCGACCACCAGCATGTCGGCGCTGCCGCCATAGACGACGTAGTCCTTCTTGCCCGACAGCTTGAAGCCGTTGCCCGACTTCTCCGCCTTGCAGGCGATGCGATCGGGGTTGTGCTTCGCGCCCTCGTCGATCGCGACCGCGAATACGCTTTCGCCGGCGACCAGGCCAGGCAGGTATCGGCCCTTCACGTCCGAACCGCCATGTTTCAGCGCCGTGGCGGCGAGGACCGAACTGGTGAGGAACGGCGACGGCGTCAGGTTCCGGCCGATTTCCTCCAGCACGATACCAGCCTCGACATGGCCCATGCCCAGCCCGCCATCGTCCTCGTCCACCAGGATGCCGGTGAAACCCATTTCGCCGAACTGCTTCCACAAGCCGTGGCCGAAGCCATCCTTGCAATCGCGGTCCCGCCAGTGGCGCAGCTGTTTCTTGATCGCGCCTTCTTCGGCCATGAACTGGCTGGCACTGTCGGCCAGCATGGCCTGATCGTCGTCGTGGTAAAGTGGCATCGTTCTCTCCGCTCGCGAGGGGTCTGCCACCCCCCGCGCCAAAAATTCTCAGACATCCGCCGGTGCATCGACCGGCGACATGGTGGCGTGGCTCAAGCCCCCGGCAGTTCAAGGATACGCTTGGAAATCACGTTCAGCATGACCTCGCTGGTTCCGCCCTCGATCGAGTTCGCCTTGGTGCGCAGCCAGTTGCGAGCCGGCTTGCCGCCGCTGGTTTCCTCGCTGTCCCATTCCAGCGCCGTGCTGCCACCCGCCGACATCATCAGCTCGTGGCGACGCTTGTTCAATTCGGTCCCGACATATTTCATCATGTTCGGCTGGGCAGGATGCGCCTTGCCGACCTTGATCTCGTCGAGGAATTTCTCGCCCATTGCGGCATAGGCCAGCGCGTCGACATCGAACATCGCCAATTCCGCGCGCAGTACCGGATCGAGCTGGGCGCCATCCTTGTTCGCCCGGCGCATCATCGCGGCACCGATCGTGCTGGTGTGGCCACCGCCGCCTGCGCCGGAAATCATCTCGCGTTCGTGACCCAGCAGGTATTTCGCCACGTCCCAGCCGCGATTGATTTCGCCGACATAGCCGGGGCAATCCTCGCCATAGGACTTGGGGACCTTCACATCGTCGAAGAAGGTTTCGCAGAACGGGCTGTTGCCGCTGATCAGCAGGATCGGCTTCGTCGACACGCCTTCGCCGGCCATGTCGAACAGCATGAAGGTGATGCCCTGGTACTTGTTTTCCTTGTCCGTGCGGACGAGGCAGAAGATCCAGTCCGCCTCGTCGGCATAAGAGGTCCAGATCTTCTGGCCGTTGACGACCCAGTGGTCGCCCTTGTCCTCGCCGAAGGTCTGCATGGACACGAGATCGGATCCGCTGCCCGGCTCGCTATAGCCCTGGCACCAGCGGATTTCGCCGCGGGCGATTTCGTTGAGGAAGCGCTTCTTCTGACCTTCGGTGCCGAATTGCAGCAGCGCCGGGCCGAGCATCCAGATGCCGAAACTGCTGAGCGGCGGCCGGGCATTGATGCGGGCCATTTCTTCGCGCAACACCTTGGCCTCTGCCGGGCTCAGGCCAGCACCGCCATATTCCTTCGGCCAGGCGGGGACCGTGTAGCCTTTTTCCACGCAGGCATCGAACCAGGCTTTCTGCGCGTCGGAATTGAACGTCGCCTTGCGGCCGCCCCAGTAGACATCCTGATCGTCGCGGACAGGCTCGCGCATTTCGGCGGGGCAGTTCGCCTCCAGCCAGTCTCGGGTTTCGCTGCGGAACGCTTCCAGGTCGGACATGAACTCTCTCCAGTGATACTTGCGCAATATGTCGCCATTTGCGGCGCGGGGGATGGAAACGGGGCGCGGATCGCCCTCTCTTTAACGTAAGCGTTAAGCGCATTGGGCGTCCCGCTGCAAGGGCAGGCTTGGGCGATAATTCTCCGCGATGCCGCAGGCCTGCCGTGCCGTAGCGTAAGGCATTCGCGCGTTGACGGACGCGTTAACTTGCCTACGCTTGAAGGCATGGGAGAGAGCTTGAAACGAGGCGGAGTCGCGCCCCTTTTGCGGCCTTCTGCGGAATGCAGATGAGCGGCGCGGCGTCACGTCTTCCGCACCCGCTTCCCCTGCGGCTAAAGCTGATCCACGGGTCGGGTGCGGTCGCGTTCGGGGTGAAGGACCTTGGCTTCAGCTTCTTCCTCCTGCCCTATTACAATCTTGTCCTGGGCGTCGAAGCGTGGCTGGTCGGCGCTGCACTGGCGACCGCGCTCATCATTGATGCCTTCGTCGATCCGATGATCGGACACCTGTCGGACCGGACCTACACTCGCTGGGGCCGCCGCCTGCCGTGGCTGTACCTTGCACCGATCCCGCTGGCGCTCATGTGGGTCCTGATGTGGTCGCCGCCCGTCACCGGCACGCCGACATTCTGGGAAATCGTTGCACTCGCGGTCGGGGTAAGGCTGCTTCTTTCGGCCTGCGAGGTTCCCTCGATCAGCCTGGTCCCTGAAATCACCGACGATTACGACGAGCGAACGACGCTGTTCCGCTTCCGCTTCCTGTCCGGATGGCTGGGCGGGATGGTCATGATGGTCCTAGCCTTCACGGTCTTCCTGCCGACCCCCCAATCCCAGCTGGAGCCGGAAGGCTATGCGACGATGGGCATATTCGGCGCGACGCTCATCTTCCTGTCGGTCGCAGGCTCCGCCGCCGGCCAGCACCGTTACGTTGCCGGATACCCTCCTGCCCGGCCCGAAGCGTTCTCGCTCTCCGGCGCTTTCTCCGAAATCGGCGACGCCTTCCGTGAAAAAGCCTTCCTGATCTTCGCCGCAGGCGGTCTGGCCGCTTACGTGGCGCAGGGGATGAATTTCTCCGTCACTCAGTACGTGAACAATTACATCTGGAAGTTCGACGAGACGGCTTTCCAGATCTATCCGGCGGTGTTGGCGGTATCCGTTTTCATCATGTTCGCCATCGTCGGCCCGCTCCATCGCCGGTTCGGCAAGCCGCGGTCCGCAGCGATGGGGGCGATTGTCTCGCTCGTCTTCTATTTCTCGCCCTATGTCGCGTTCCTGCTGGGGGCCTGGCCGGAAACCGGGACGACCGCTTCTACCGCGCCGCTGCTGGCGATGCTGGTGGTGGCCAATACCGGCTCCATCGTCAGCATCATCTCGGCCACTTCGATGGTCGCGGAAATCGTCGAGGCGCATGAAGAGCGGACCGGCAAGCGGGCAGAGGCGACTTTCTATTCCGGCAACTGGCTGGTGCAGAAATGCGCCACCGGCGTCGGCATCCTGGTAACCAGCCTGATCATTCAGTCGCTCGGCATCGAACAGGGCACGCCGCAGGACGCAGTTGCCGCCGACGCGGTCGGCAAGCTTGCCCTGATCTATCTCGCCGCCGGGGTTGCTCTCGGCCTACTCGCCGCATTCTGGCTGGCGCGTTTCCCGATCAGCCGAGCAGACCACGAAGCGCGGATCGCTGCACGCGAAAGCGGGCGCTCCACATCCGGTCCGGCAGCCCCGCCGCCACCGCTGGACCAGGCGGTCCGCGCCGACCCCGATGGACATGCGATAACCCCATGAACCCCTGAATTCACGCCTTGGCGCGGCCGCACGGCTCTGCCACGGTCGCTCCACACGAACGATAAAACGACTCACAAAGAAGGATGCTTTCCCATGGATTTCGAACCCACAGACCGCCAGCGCCACTGGCGCGACCGCGTGAAGGATTTCATTGAATCCCACGTTCGCCCGGCCGTGCCGACCTATCTCGAACAGGACGCCGAAGGCGACCGGTGGAAAGTCATCCCGGTGGTCGAGGAACTGAAGGAAAAGGCCAAGGCGCAGGGCATCTGGAACCTGTTCATGCCGCCGCGCAATGACGGCCACCACCATGTGGAAGAGACCTACGAATTCGAAGGTCCGGGCCTCACCAATCTCGAATATGCCATGTGCGCCGAGGAAATGGGCCGCATCGGTTTTGCCTCCGAAGTCTTCAACTGCTCCGCGCCCGATACCGGCAATATGGAGGTGTTCTACCGCTACGGCACGCGCGAGCAGAAGGACCAGTGGCTGACCCCGCTGATGAACGGCGAGATCCGCTCCGCCTTCCTGATGACCGAACCGTTCACCGCTTCCTCCGACGCAACGAACATCGAGACCCGGATCGAACGCGATGGCGACGAATACGTCATCAACGGCCGCAAATGGTGGTCCAGCGGTCTCGGCGATCCGCGCTGCAAGGTCGCGATCGTCATGGGCAAGACCGATCCCAATGCCGGTCGCCACGCCCAGCAGTCGATGATCCTGATGCCGACCGATGCCGAAGGCGTGAATGTCATCCGTCACTTGCCCGTCTTCGGCTATGACGATGCACCGCACGGCCACATGGAAGTCGAGCTGAAGGACGTGCGCGCCCCTGCGACCAACATGCTGCTGGGCGAAGGGCGCGGCTTCGAGATCGCGCAAGGGCGCCTCGGGCCGGGCCGCATCCACCACTGCATGCGCACGATCGGCGTTGCCGAGGAAGCGCTGGAGAAGATGTGCAAGCGGCTGCAGGAGCGCGAAGCGTTCGGCAAGCCGATCTACAAGCACTCGGTCTGGGAAGAGCGCGTCGCGCGTGCCCGCATCGACATCGACATGACCCGCCTCCTCTGCCTGAAAGCCGCCGACATGATGGACAAGGTCGGCAACAAGTCGGCCAAGCAGGAAATCGCCATGATCAAGGTGCAGGCACCGAACATGGCCCTGCGGATCATCGACGATGCCATCCAGGCCCATGGCGGCGGCGGCGTGTCGAACGATTACGGCCTTGCCAACGCCTATGCCCACCAGCGCACGCTGCGCCTTGCAGACGGCCCGGACGAAGTCCACGCCCGCTCCATCGCGCGCATGGAGTTCGGCAAGCACGTGCCGCAGGAAAGCGAAACCGCCAATGCCCTTCGCGGCGGCAACGCCCATGCTGCCAGTGCCGGCAGCGCCGGTGCGATGTCGAGCGGTGACGTAGGGGCGACGCGCTGATGGCAAAGGCAGCAATCCTGGAAAAACCGGGTGAGGGACTGGTGATCGGCGAGGTGGAA
The DNA here is from genome assembly GCA_027941995.1 of Erythrobacteraceae bacterium WH01K. Lineage (NCBI taxonomy): Bacteria > Pseudomonadati > Pseudomonadota > Alphaproteobacteria > Sphingomonadales > Erythrobacteraceae > Erythrobacteraceae bacterium WH01K. The sequence continues at coordinate 2,561,461 of CP115966.1, forward strand.
CTCGCCGATCCCCGCCCCCACGAAGTGCTGATCGACACCAAGGCCTGCGGCCTGTGCCATTCGGACCTGCACTTCATCGACGGGTCCTATCCCCACGCCTTGCCCGCCATTCCCGGGCACGAGGCAGCGGGCGTGGTCCGCGCTGTCGGCAGCGAAGTCAGCACGGTGAAGCCGGGCGACCACGTCGTTTCCTGCCTCAGTGCGTTCTGCGGCCAGTGCGAATTCTGCGTCACCGGCCGCATGGCGCTGTGCCTCGGGGCCAACACCCGCCGGGGCAAGGGCGAACCTTCGCGCATTACCCGCGCCGACGGTTCCGGCGGGGTCGAACCCGTGGCCCAGATGCTGAACCTGTCCGCTTTCAGCGAGCAGATGCTGATCCACGAGAATGCCTGCGTCGCCATCGACAAGGACATGCCGCTGGACCGCGCCGCCGTCATCGGCTGCGCGGTGACGACGGGTGCCGGCACGATCTTCAATGCGGCTGCCGTAACGCCGGGCGAGACCGTGCTGGTCGTGGGCTGCGGCGGTGTCGGTCTTGCCGCGATCAACGCTGCAAAGATTGCCGGGGCAGGCATGGTCATCGCCGCCGATCCGCTGGAGGAAAAGCGCGAACTGGCGAAGGTGCTGGGCGCGACCCACACGGTCGATGCGCTGGCCGACGATGCTGCCAAGCAGATCGTCGCCCTGACCGGCGGCGGTGTCCACTGGGGGATCGAGGCTGTCGGCCGTCAGGCAAGCGCAGACCTCGCGGTCGCGTCGCTGCGGCGCGGCGGCACGGCCATCATCCTCGGCATGATGCCGCTGGACTGCAAGGTCGGCCTCGGCGCGATGGACCTGCTCGGCGGCAAGAAACTGATGGGCGCGATCATGGGGATGAACCACTTCCCGGTCGACCTGCCGCGCCTCGTCGATTTCTACATGCGCGGCCTGCTCGATCTCGACACCATCATTGCCGAGCGGATCAAGCTGGAAGACATCAATGCCGGCTTCGACAAGATGCGCGAAGGCACGAGCGCGCGCAGCGTGGTGGTGTTCGACTGATGGCCGGGGAACAGGACAACGCGATCGACTACGAAAAGGAGATGGTCGGCACGGTCGAGGTCGAGGACCGCGACCGGCTGGACATGGACGCCCTGACCGCCTGGTTCGAACAGAACGTGGAGGGGTATGAAGGCCCCATCAGCTACACCAAGTTCAAGGGCGGTCAGTCCAACCCCACGTATCGCATCGACACGCCGGGCGCATCCTACGTGTTGCGACGCCAGCCCTTCGGCAAGCTGCTGCCTTCCGCCCATGCGGTCGACCGCGAATATCAGGCGATGACAGGGCTGTACCCGACCGGTTTCCCCGTTCCGCGAACCTTCGGGCTGTGCGAGGATCCGGACGTGCTCGGCTCCAAGTTCTTCGTGATGAGCCTCGCCGACGGGCGTTCGCTGTGGAACGGTGCCCTGCCGAAGCAGACGCCGGAAGAGCGGCGCGAAATCTACTTCGCGATGATCGACACGATGGTGGATCTCCACCTGAAGAAGCCGGAGGAAATCGGCCTCGGCGATTTCGGCAAGTCGGAAGACTACTGCGCCCGGCAGATCGCCCGCTGGTCGAAACAGTACAAGCTGTCGGAAACGGAAACCATTCCGGAAATGGACCGGCTGATCGAATGGCTGCCCGAAACGATCCCGCCGCAGCATGCCAGCGGTATCGTCCACGGCGACTACCGGCTCGACAACATGATCTTCGCCCCTGACGAGAACCGTGTCATCGCGGTGCTGGACTGGGAATTGTCCACCCTGGGCGATCCCGTCGCGGACTTCAGCTACCTCATGCTGAACTGGTACAACCCTGCCGATGGGCGCGCCGGGCTTGGCGGGCTCGATATCGAGGGGCTCGGCATTCCGTCGGTCGACGAGGCGGTCGGCCGCTATGTCGAGCGTACGGGCTTCCCGGTTCCGCCGATGGAATGGTATTTCGCCTACAACCTGTTCCGGCTCGCAGGCATCATCCAGGGCATCAAGAAACGCGTCATCGACGGCACGGCGAGCAGCGCCCATGCCAAGCAGATGAGCGAGCGGGTGACGCCCCTTGTCCAGAACGCCTACGCCTTTGCGAAACAGGCCGGGCTGGACTGATTGCTGGATTACTACGGTGCTGCGCTAGAACTGCCGGTTCCAGCGCAGCACCAACCCGGCATCGTCAGGCGCGTCGGCGTAATGCCCGGGCTGGCTGCGAAGATAGATGCTGCTGATGAACGCCCCGCCAAGGACGCTTCCCGTCCAGCTGAGTTCGCCCATCATTTCTCGCCCTGCCGGAGCGAGTGACAGCCGCTCTACGTTGTAGACAGCGCTCTCCGCTGCGTAATCGTAGGCGACGGGCAGGATCAGGTCGAGCCCGCCACCCGTGACCCTCAGCGGCTGCGAAAAACGCAGTGCGATGGCGTCGCCTTTCGTGAAGGCATCGCTTTTCGCCACATCCAGGGAAAACGCATTGCTGCTGATCGTGGCGCCCGGTGCCAGCATGCCCCCGCCTCTCGGGCGGGTGATCCCCTGCCTGAACGCCGAGCCGATGCGCCAACCATCCCCTGCGTCCAGCCCGAGCGCGCCATCCAGGAAAAGCGTATCCGCCCCGGACACGCCAAAGGCATCATGCCAGTATCCACCCAGGATCGTTCGGTCTTCGCCTAGAAGGCTAGCGCCCAGGACCGCCGTCAACGGGCCTGTCCGGTGATCGAGCGACATGGACACGCCTTGCGTGCCGAACCGCTCGAACCTGCGCGATGCAACGTCCGCACCGCGCCGCGCTGCGCCGAGGATGGCCTCTCCCGACAAAACACCGACGGTCATGCCGACCGGTCCAAGTTCGTGACGCACCGCAAGCGACATCTTCCCCGTGCGAGCGAAACCGGTGTCGCTGCCGGTATCCTGTGCAATTAGGAAAGCGGGCCGTTCGCGCCCCTGCAGATCCGCCGCGAGCGCTTCGCCGCGTTCACCAAAGGCAAGGCCGGCCCGCGTTCCGTCGGCGACGGCCAGCGACAGGCGCCCGGCCAGCACGCGCGCGCCGTCGGCCTGCGTCTGCGTCAACCTGAGGGGCTGCAGCGCCGTCCCGTCACCTGCCGATCCTGCCGCGCCAACGGTAAAGGCCAGCGACAGCCTGTCGCTTCCTGCGGCCACTCGCCTCCCATTGCTGCCGACGACACCGTGCAGCAGCGGTTCGGGCGAGGCTCCGCGAAGGCGCGACCCTAGCTTGAACCCGAACGCGCGGTCGTATTTGTCCAGCACGATGGTATCGAGCGTGGTTGCTGCCAGCGCATCGCCCATTGCGCCAGAGCCGATGGCGGCGTCGTCGGCCAATTGCAGGCTCGTCGCGCTCCCTGCCATCCGGGTGGTGCCGATGGGGGCGAAGGCCGCCCCGATGTCGAGAATGCCCTGCCCGTAAATGGTGTCGGAACCCGCAGCCCCGGCATCGCGCGCGCTTTCGAGAATGATCTCCACGATCTCGGCCCCGGTCAGGTTGGGGAATGCCTGGGCCAGCAGGGCCACCGCGCCCGACACCTGCGGTGCGGCGAAACTGGTGCCGGAAAAGACGGTCACGAAGCTCAGGCCATCGCGTGCCGTCCTCCGCAGTTCGCCGTTTTCGTAAATGCAGCAGATCTCCTCACCGCGCGCCGCGATGAACGAACCGGCAAAGTCACCCGCTGCATTGCTGAAGTCGGAGAAATTGTTGTTCTCGTCCACCGACCCGACGATGATGACATTGTCTCCGCCAACCTCCAGCAGGCCGGTTGCGAAGCGGTCCGGATTGTCCGGATCGATGCCCGGCTCGCTCGATCCGCCATCGTTTCCGGCGGACACGACAATCACGATCCCGTCCGCAGCGGCACGCGACACGGTTTCGCGCAGGCGCTGTCCCGGATTGCTGCCGCCAAGGCTCAGATTGATGACGGTCGCATTGGCGTTGCGCGCACGGTCGACCGCGTTGGCGAGATCGGCTTCGGCGAACCGGCAGCCATCCAGCGAGGCATCGCTGCTGTCATTGCAGGTTCCCGGCCTGTCCGCACGCAGGGCAGGGATCTGGGAATCGAACGCGATGCCGACGACGCCGCGCTGGTTGAAAGCGCCGGCGGCTACCAGTGCGACATGGGTGCCGTGATCATCGACATCCTGGGCGTTGCCGGTTCCTGCGACATAGGTCGAGCGCGAGTCTATGCGTCCGGCAAATTCGGGATTGTCGAGATCGATGCCGGTATCGATGATGGCGATCCGTTCGCCCTCCCCGGTCGTGCCCGCTTCCCAGACGGAAATCGCGTCATGCTGCTGCGGCCCGTCGGAACGGGCGACCTCGGCAGTGTCGAAATCAGTCGGCGGCGGCGCCGGCGTTGGCGATGGCGGGGGTGCGGGCGCCGGCGATGGCGGCGGTGCCGGCGTCCTGATGGAGCTGCCCCCGCCCCCTCCTCCGCATGCTGCCAATGCAGCGCTCGCGCAGCCGAGAAACAGGATGCGAAGCAGCGGTGTGCGACGGTTCGCCCCGCGAAGGGTCGCCGCTGGTGACGGGCTTTTTCCTCTCATGCCAACACATTCGCAGACTACCGTTGACAACTTCCTTAACGCTTTTCCCGGCGATACTGAAGCCTGCAGGGCGCGGCGGCCTGTCAGGTGTGTCTTGCAGGTCCGCGGCCGCGTGGCTAGCAGCAAGGCCACATGCGGCCACCCGGCCGCGCCACCCCTCGAAAACAGGATTGCCGAAATGACCGACACCTTGGCCAGCACGATCGAAACCGCCTGGGACAATCGCGACGATCTGAAGGCCGGGGACGAAACGGTCGGCAAGGCGGTCGAAGAGGCGATCGGCCTCATCGATAGCGGCAAAGCACGCGTGGCAGAGCCTGACGGCAAAGGGGGCTGGACCGTCAACCAATGGCTGAAGAAAGCGGTCCTGCTTTCGTTCCGCCTGCGCGACAACGGCGTGATGGAAGGCGCGGTCGGGGCACCGGCTTTCGACAAGGTGCCGAGCAAGTTCGAAGGATGGGACGATGCGGCGTTCCGGTCCGCGGGGTTCCGCGTCGTTCCCGGCGCCATCGTGCGCAGGGGCAGCCACATCGGCAAGGGCGTGGTCCTGATGCCCAGCTTTACCAATATCGGCGCCTATGTCGGTGACGGCACGATGATCGACACGTGGGCCAGCGTCGGCTCCTGCGCGCAGGTCGGTGCGAACTGCCACATCTCTGCCGGTGCGGGAATCGGCGGCGTGCTGGAACCGTTGCAGGCCAATCCGACGATCATCGGCGACAACTGCTTTATCGGCGCGCGTTCGGAAATCGTGGAAGGCGTGGTCGTCGGCGAAGGCGCGGTGGTGGCGATGGGGACCTTCATCACCCAGTCGACCAAGATCGTCTACCGTGACACAGGCGAGGTCATTCGCGGACACATCCCGCCCTATTCCGTGGTCGTGCCGGGCACATTGCCTTCGGACAAGGGCGGCCCCGCCCTCGCCTGCGCCGTGATCGTCAAGACGGTGGACGAACAGACCCGCGCCAAGACCGGTATCAACGAGCTGCTGCGGGACTGACCGGAACCGCGTCAGCAGGATCGCGTTTAACAAACGACAAGCAATATCTACGACGGGTAGGACATAAAAATGGATAGACAAAACGGGGAAGTGCACGTCGATGAGACGGAAGCAAGCGGCGGCAGCAAGGAAGGCGTTGTACGCTGGGTTCTGGGCATCGGCCTGATCCTGGCCATCGCATTCATGTCGATCATCTGGATCACCGGCGCCCTGTCGCAAGGCGATGCCGAGAGCGAGATTACCGCTACCGGAAACATCAACGCAGCCGATAGCGGCGACGGTACGGACAGCATCGTCAGCGACGATGCCGACACGATCGAGGACACGGGCACGGGCGACGTCGATACGATCGCCAACGATGTCGAGACCTCGCCGGATGCCACGGAGACGGTGGAACCCGAATAAGGGTCCGCGAATTGATCTTCCAATAAAGGAGATCGATGATGAGCAATTCCAAAAGCTTTCAGACCAACCAGTACGTGAAGTGGGACTGGGGCAATGGCGAGGGCAAGGGCCAGATCGAGGAACGCTTCGAGCGTGAGGTCACCCGCACCCTGCAGGATTCCGAAGTCACGAAGGATGGTGACGAGGACAACCCGGCCTACCTGATCAATCAGGAAGATGGCGACAAGGTGCTGAAGCGCGGCTCCGAACTCTCCGCGCAGGATACCTGAGATGGCGAAGGCCAACAGCAAGGCACAGCAACAGGCGGCGGGCGCAGCGCTCGCCGCCAAGCGCGGTGAGCAGAAGGTATCGGACCTGCAGGGTGCGTCGAAAGACATGTATGACAGCATGAGCGAGAGCGAGCTGGAAGACATGGCTTCCACCGATCGCTCCGACCTGCCCGATACGGCCGGCGGGGACGACTGATGTCGGACCGGTCACGCGACGAAACCTATGACGAGTTCTACGACTGCGTGAACATGCAGCCCAAGGAGCTCGAAGAATGGCTTGAGACCGATGAATCCAAATCGGTCGGCGACACCGATTCAGGCGAAAGCACAGGTCACAAATCCGGTCGCCGGATCGTCGAGATCAAGCGCACGAACAAGGTTGACCTGACCGATAGCCAGTGGAGCCACATGGACAAGGTCATCGGCTATGTTCACCGGCACACGGCGCAAAAGCCGTCGGGCGATATCGCGGACAGCGACTGGCGATACAGCCTGATGAACTGGGGCCACGACCCCTGCAAGTCGGACTAGGCTCTACCGCTCCTCGCCGGCGGGATATTCGAACGGTGCCTGGTCTATGGACTTTGCCGCCACGCTTTCGGCCTGGCGCATGACACGCATCATGTTGCGCATGGAGATTTTCTCTAGATCGCCTTGCGAATAGCCGCGCCGCGCCAGTTCCGTGAACAGCGCCGGATAGGTCGACACGTCTTCCAGCCCCGGCGGCGCAAAGGGAATGCCGTCGTAATCCCCGCCAATACCGATCGCATCGATACCCGCGACCGAACGCACGTGGTCGATATGGTCGGCGGTCTGGGCAATGGAAGATTTCGGGAGGGGGTTGGCTTCGTCCCATGCCTCCAGCCGGCGGGCGACTTCGCCGGGCTGGCCCAGCCATAGCGCCTCAAGCCGGGCCGTCTCTGCCGCACGGTTGGCGTTCCAGACGCGCGCCTCCTCGCTCAGGAACCCGGGCACGAAAGTTACCATGATGATACCGCCATTCTTTGGCAGCCGCTGCAAAACGCTGTCCGGCACGTTCCGGGCATGGCCGTTGAGCGCACGGGCAGACGAATGGCTGAAGATCACCGGTGCACTTGCCACGTCCAACGCGTCGTGCATGGCTTTCTCGCTCACATGACTCAGATCGACCAGCATGCCGATCCGGTTCATTTCGCGCACCACGTCCTTGCCGAAATCGCTCAGACCGTCATTGCGCGGCTCGTCGGTCGCGCTGTCCGCCCAGCTGAGCGTCCTGGAGTGCGTCAGCGTCATGTAGCGCGCGCCCATCGCATACATCTGGCGCAGGACCGCCAGGCTGGACCCGATGGAATGTCCGCCTTCCATGCCCATCAACGAGGCAATCCGGCCATTGGACACCGCGCGCTCCACATCATCTGCGGTCAGCGCCAGTTCCAGATCGCCGGGATACCGCGCGATCAGCCGCTTGGTCACGTCGATCTGCTCGACGGTCGCCTGCACCGCTTCGGGTTCGTTCAGCGATGCGCTGACATAGACGGACCAGAACTGCGCTCCCAACCTGCCTGCGCGTGCACGGGTGATGTCGGTATGCATCGCCGCGCGCGTGTCGGTGGCCGTCCCGGTCGTGTCCTCGAAATCGAAATCGGCGAGCACGTTCCCGAACCGGCCACGCAGCTGAATTGGCACATCGTTATGCCCGTCCCACACAGGGGCCGCGTCCAGCGCTGCCGCCGCCACCTCTTCTGCCGACTGTGCCAACGCCGGCGATGCAGTCGCGGAAAGAAACAGGGCGGCGAATAAGGGGGACGGACGCGGGATCATTGGCTTTCTCTCCATCGGAATTTCCGACCTGGTGGAACGGGTCGGCTTCTGTTTCGCTGACCTAGCGAAACCGGATACGAAAGCAAAAGGACCTTTGCCATGACCATGGAAGCACGCTGGAATGGCGAATCCATCGCTCGCAGCGACGACACCGCGATTGTCGAGGGAAATCACTATTTCCCGCCAGCGAGCGTCAATCGCGGCAATCTCGTCCACTCGGACAAGACGAGCCATTGTGGATGGAAGGGGGATGCAAGCTATTTCAGCATCAATGCCGGCGGTGCAATGCTGGAAGACGCCGCATGGACCTATACCGACCCGCTGCCGGACGCGGAGCATATTCGCGACCATATCGCGTTTGTCGGAGAGGTCGAGATCGTCGAAGACTGAGTTGAGGCGCACGCCATGACATGCGATGACATCGGCCATGGCGAAAGCAGTCACCCGCGCCGTCCTGGCATTGTTCTATGCGGTCGCGGGCTATCTCCACATAGTTTCGCCTGCCCCGTTCCTGCTGATCACCCCGCCATGGGTTCCTGAACCTGCCGCGGTGGTGTTCTGGACCGGGATCGCGGAGATTGCCGGTGCGGCAGGGTTGCTCCAGCCCTTCTCCAAGCGACTGCGCCGCGCGGCCGGTGTGGGCCTTGGCCTCTATGCGCTGTGCGTATGGCCGGCGAACATGCATCACTTCGCCATCGACCTCGCCAGTGCGAACAGCGGTGCGACAGGGGGTCTGGGCCTTGCCTATCACGTGCCGCGCATGATCGCGCAGCCGCTGATTATCTGGCTGGCCCTGTGGGCGGGCGAGGTGACACGGTGGCCCCTCGCCCGCAATCGCTGATCAGCTGAGGTGCTTCGACACCGCTGCGGTCATCTTGAACATGGAAATCTCTTCCTTGCCGATGACGGCACCCAGCTTGTCGTCAGGCACGATGGTGCGCTTGTCGGTCGGCTTCTGCAGGTCGTGCTTCTTGATGTATTCCCACACCTTGGACGTGACCTGGGCGCGCGTCATCGGGCCCTTGCCGATCACGTTTTCGAGTTCGGGCGAAACCGTGACGGGTTTCTGAAGGGCGTTGTTCTTTCCGGCCATTACAAATCTCCTGTTGGCAAGTGTTTCAGTCGATAGCGTCTTCGTCGTCCCAGTCGATCTCTTCCTCGGGAAGCGACTGGTATTTTGCAGCGAGCACCGCCGCTGCGGTGACCTGCCCCTCCATCGAGGCGAGCAGGTCGTCCTTCGTTGCGCCGGGCAGCAGCGTCAGCGGCAGGTCCAGCGCGAATATCTGGAAGACATAGGTGTGCGCCTCTGCTCCGGTTTCCAGCTGGGGAAGGAGCCATTCCGAATTGCCGCGATCGTTCTTGCCGACACGCGGCGGCACTTCGCCCTCAAGCAATTTTCCGCGCTGTCCGCCAAGGCCCCATACGGCCCAGTGCAGGGTCGGCGGGCTGGCGCTCGCATCTTCGACGAGGATAACCAGTTCCTGCGTGCCGGGAGGCGGGGCGGTCCATTCCAGAGGCGGCGCAACGGCGTCTTCTTCGTCGGCCGTGAAGCATGGATCGAGGACGCCTCCGGCCTCGAATGCCGGGCTCGTCAATGTCAGTCCGCCCCGGCCGATCTGGTTCGCCTTCGCAAGTCGCGCGATCGCGAGCCCTTCATTGCGAGGACAGTCCTTGGGCAACACGGAATCGAGCCATTCGGCCATTCTAAATCGTCTCCAGTCAGAAATTACGCCTTAGTGCTAGGACCATTTGTGGCCCTTTGCGAGGGCGCAGGGCGGGCTTTTCAGGCATTTCCCCCAATTTGCAGGCCTGTCTGCCGCATCGCGAAGATGTCAGACCCCATCGGTGCAAGACCCGCTATCGTTGAAATCGGCTCGCATTTCCTTCAGATCCGGTTCGAAGAGGACGACATTCAGGACACGGGGAAATCGAAGGATGGCCGAGAGGGAATACAAGAGCTTTTCCGACTTCTGGCCATTCTACCTGCGCCAACATTCGCTCCCCCGAACCCGAATGCTTCACTATGTCGGGACCAGCCTTGTCGTAGGGCTGGCCGTCTTCGGCGTCCTGACTGCAAACTGGTGGGTCCTGATCGCCCTTCCGCTTGCCGGGTATTTCTTCGCCTGGATCGCGCATTTCACCGTCGAGAAAAACCGGCCGGCGACCTTCACCTATCCGCTGTGGAGCCTCGCGGCCGATTTCAGGATGTGGTGGCTGTGGCTGACAGGGCGGCTGCGTCCGCACCTGCGAAACGCCGGCGTGGCTTCGGACCCCAGGCGCTAGGTCACGGAGCCTCCGGCCCGGTGAAGGGCTGCCTGTCGGTATGGGCGCAGCCCACACGCTGTTCTGGACCGATCTGGAGAGTGACAGTGTAGGGATAGACACGGTCGCTCATCCCGTCACTGCATTCGCCCGGCGTTACCGTCATGTCGACGGGCGCTCCTTCCACCGTGCCAGAGAAGCCCAATCCGCCCTGCCCGGTGAAGCGTTCGACCGCGAAGCGCACGCCGTCGGCATTTTCGGGTGTCGTGTAGAGCATCTGGCGATCCGCCACTTCCCCGCCCCAGAACGGTTCGGTTCCGCCGAAAAAGATCGTTTCCTCCACACCGATGCCGGTGAACCCTTCCGGCGAGGTTCCGGGCACCGTATCGTTATCCTGCTGGCCCGCCCCGCAGGCCGCCAATGCGAAAAGAGCTGGAAACAGGAAAGCGCCGCGAAGGCTCATCGAAATACCGAGGGAAAGTGAGGTCATACCTTTCGAATTACTGCTTCGATGCGCCCTAGCCAAGGGCAAGAAGGATGGAGAGTAGCCCCAACCCGCACGAGAGCGGGGTTCGCAACGCCATCCACCACGGCGGCGTAACTTGCAGTTCGGTACCGATACGCCGGTCGACGAAAAGGCTTGCTAGGATGGCCAGACCCAGCCCGACAAGCGAAGGTCCCGGCCAGTTGGCGCCTGCGATCCACGGCAGGTAGGTGACGAGCGCCCAAAGACTGGGCACGACTGATAGCAGCCACAGCAAGGCCGGAACGTGGCGGCCCGCTGCGCTTTCGGCCGCGGCGAGCCCCCACCACAACCCTCCGAGAAAGCTGAAGATCAGTGCCGCATAGCCCCACCCGATCGCGAGTGCGGTGAACCGCCATTCAAGCGGCCCGAACCAGACCGCGAGAACGCAGGCCAGTTGCGGCAGCAAGCCGGCGAGGCCCAGAATACGCGGAAGCATGGGGATTTTTGTCATCCTACGGTCAACGCAGCGAACACCCGAACGCTCCCATCTTATGCTTGATCAGCCGGGGTCTTCGTGCACCCTGGACCGCGTCCATTTTCAGGAGCAGGTCATAAGCAATACCACTATCGACCCTTCATCGGGTGCGGTACCACGCCCGCTGGAAGGGCATTGCCTGTGCGGCGCGGTAAGTATCGCACTGCATGGCGCAAACGGCGAAGTCGATGTGTGCCACTGCACGATGTGCCAACGCTGGGGCGGTTCTTTTTTCGGCGGGGTGCAAGGCGCCGCGTTCGACCTGTCGGGACGCGCTTCGGTCATATCCTACAGGTCGAGCGAATGGGCCGAGAGAGCGTTCTGCAAATCCTGCGGCAGTCATTTGTGGTTCCGCTTCATCCCTGCCGACCACTACAGTTTACTGGCCGGCCTGTTTGAACTGCCGACCGATACGCCGCTTCAAATCAAGCAGCAGATATTCGTCGACGAGAAGCCGGGATGGTTCGACTTTGCCCAATCCAGCCCGATGAAGACTGGCGCACAGATCATCGCGGAGGCCAAGGCCGCCGGTTTCGACCTAGGCAATCCGTCTGCGAAGGAGGACCACTGCCCGGACGCCTAGGCGGTGGGGGTAGCCTCCGCCTCGCGCTGGGCAGCTTTTTCCTGCTCTACCTTCGCGCGCTCGACCGCCACCGCGCGGGCCTGGTTCGCGAGGCCGCGCCATGTCGCCTCGGCTCTCAGCGCGCGGTCGCGGACATTGGCTAGTGCGGCGTTCTCTGCCTCCGCCGCTGCTTCGTCGGCACGGGTAATGTAGAAATCGTAGCCTTGGCTCATAACGCACCTCCCACGGGTTGCACCGTCAAAACGCCTCCGGGCGGCCCGGCCGATGCCGACCGCCCGGATGCAGAAATCGGATCAGTCGGCGGCCGACAGGTTCACGGCGCTTTCCTTGCCGTTGCGACCGGTCTCGACTTCGTAGTTCAGCCGCTGCTCCTTATCGAGCGTGGTCATGCCCGCTGCCTGCACCGCGGTGATGTGCACGAAGCTGTCGGGCGAACCGTCGTCGGGCTGGATGAAGCCATAGCCCTTGTCGGTGTTGAAGAATTTTACTGTGCCGGTCTTCGACATGAGGTGTTCCTTTCAAGGAAACGTGTGCCGCGCGGCGAGATTGCCGGGCGGTATTCGCGTCAGTTCGTCCGATGAAAGGAAGTCGTCGTCCAAGTGCGCCCTGCCGGTCAACTGGCACCGGGCGGTCGTCAAAATCCGAAGTCCGTCGCAAATTTCGACGTCAGCAGCAGGAGGGTTAGCACTCTTCGCCTCGATTACCTAGCGCCGATTATTTCCGGCAAGACAGGAAAGGCGGGCCCTCCTTCTGGAAGACCCGCCCTTACCTGATCAGATATGAAGCCGATTACTCGGGCATCAGCACCGTATCGATCACGTGGATGATGCCGTTCGAGGCCTGCACGTCGGTCGCGGTCACGGTCGCCGTGCCACCTGCGGCGTCGGTCAGCACGACGTTTTCGCCGTCGAGCATCGCGGTCAGCGTGCCGCCGCCCAGCGTTTTGATCGTGTAGCCTTCCTCGCCCGCATCGGCGATCGCCTGCGTCAACGTGGCTGCATCGACCGAGCCTTCGACGACGTGGTACTGCAAGATCGTACCGAGCTGGTCGGTCTGGTCCGTTGTCAGCGATTCCAGCGTGCCGTCGGGCAGCTTGTCGAAGGCGGCGTTGTTCGGTGCAAAGACCGTCAGCGGGCCGTCACCCGACAGTGCATCGCCTAGACCGGCAGCGGTCACGGCAGAGACAAGCGTCGAGAAATCTTCGTTACCCTGTGCCACTTCGACCAGGTTGCCGGCGGCCATGTTGTCATTGGCCATCGTGTCTGCTGCGGTGGCGTCGTCCATTTCGACGGTGTCGGCATCTTCTGCCGGTGCGCCGCAGGCGGCCAGCGCGAGCGAGGCTGCGGTGGCGAGTGCGATGGGAAGCTTTTTCATGGTGTTTTCCTTGGTATGTGTACTGTGGAATACATCGGTATGCGGCCCGCCCGACCGGCTGGCCTGTTACCCCCATGAACGGGCACATCGGCGGGATGTTCCAAAAAAGGCGACAATGTGGCCTAAAAGAGGTAGTCCCGCCTTGTTCGCTTTCCGTAGCGTTCTCGCCTTCCGCGATCAGTCCACCTGCTCGGGGATCGGCGCGTGGCGGCCATCCTTCTCGAACTTACGGCGCAGCAGCTTGGCGAGCTTCGTGCCTGCCTCGCGCGCGGCGGCATCGACGTCGCCCGATTTCGCGACCACGGTGACGGGCGCCCAGCCGCGAATGCGCGCTTCCAGGACGCAGGCCTTGTCGTCGCCGCCGCCCTTCGCGCCGTTTTCGTCGCGCACATGGATCTCGAGCCGCGTCAGGCGGTCCTCGAACCGGCCGAGCTTCTCGCGAAGCCGCGCCTCGATCCGCTCCGCCACGTTTTCCGTGCCCATCACGCTGCTGTCGGAATTGAACTGTACCTGCATGACATCGTCTCCTTTTTCATTGTGTGAAAAGGAAACGCCCATGCCCCGGCGAAGTGCCCGGAAATCGGCCCTTTGGGTGCCGATTGCGAAGTTGACAAAGAAAACACCGCCTTTCCAATACGTATCGGCGCAAGCCCCTGACCGAACTCGGTTTTTGCGCCCCCGCGAAGTTGACACATCCCGCGGGAACACGCGAAAACCGCCCTACCCGGCCCCGTCTTCGTAGACGTAATCGCCCTCTTCCTCATCCTCCCACAGGTCCTCGTCATCGTCATGGCCGTCCCATGTTTCCGGCCCCTGCTTCACGCGCGCCAGCAGGCCGCGAAAATCTTCCGCGTCGTATGCGGCGGACGGGTCGGTGCGGGGCGGTTCGTCGCGCAGGAAGCCGTGACGCATGGACAGCAGGGCGATGGTCAGGCGCTCGTCGAACTTTCGCGATGTGCCGACCAGCTCGCCCCTGTAGTAATGATGCCGCTCCACGCCGTTCAGCGCGCGGTCCATCGCAGCCGCGCCCAGCGCATCGAAAGAGCACTGGAAGGCCGCATCCCAGGCGAGGTCGAACGGCTCCCCCTTCAGCCGCGCGCGCAGCTTGTAGGCGGAGGCGCGGCTCATCCCGGCAGCCTTCGCCGCTTTCGAGACATTGTGCTTCGTCGCCAGCGCTTCGAGGAAGATCGCCTGCCTTTCCGGCGTCCACCCGTCATGGCGGACGGCCGGCGCGCCGGGATCGCCCGGCGGCACACGGACCAGCGCCGCCCCTGTGGCCGCGTGGTTCGGGTGAGGGCCGGTTCCGTGTTCGGGCTCGCATTGAGGGCCGAGGCCACTTGGACCGAGGTCGCCGGCGGGGCTGGAGGGGTCGAAGGCGGACAGGGGGGATGGTTTGCTCATCGAACAGTCTAAGGCACAGGCGGGGCCGTGTAGGACAGGAAAAACCGCGCGGGCCCCGTGCCGCCCGGTGCTCGCCATCCCGCCGATACTTCGCCAAAACCGATTAATGTCGCCGGATTAATCGCGGGAGCCTTTGTGTGGACGAGTGCATTACCCCTTCCATGACCCGCGATTATGCCAAGACGCTGACCTTCCTCGCCCTGCACCTGATCGTGGGCTTCACCGTGGCCTATCTGTTCACCGGCTCGATCGCGCTGGCCGGAGGCATCGCGCTGGTCGAGCCGCTGGTAAACGCCGTCGTCTTCTTCTTCCACGAACGCGCCTGGGAACAAAAGAACCGCCCCGCCCTGCTGGACGTGCTGCTGCACCGGCATGGCGCTGAGAAGCGGTCGCGGGTGGGTTAAGAGAGGCCAGCCCGACTATTCACGGTATCGCAAACATTTGCGGCCACCATTATTGTGATGGAAACCGTGAATTTCTTGCTCGACCGCCCGTTCGCGCTCCTGATTGTTCTCGCCCTTGGCGGGATTATCGGGATTGCGCTGGAAAACACGCTGAACAGGTTCGACCGTGAAAAGCGCAAGGCCTACTGGCGTGGCCGCAACGCGCACCGCACCGGCAAGAAGGGTTTCTACAAAAATGGCAAGGCGGGACAGTCCCGAGGCGATTACGCTGCCGAGCAATTGAAAACGGTCAGCCGGTCGAAATTTACATCGCGCAGCCTGCTCAACAAGTCGGAAGCCAAGGTGTTCGACGCGCTCGACAAGGCGGTGATCGCCCGCAACCCCGCATGGCAGGTAATGGCACAGGTGTCGCTGGGCGAATTCCTGTCCAGCCCGGACAAGGACGCCTATTTCGCGGTCAATTCCAAGCGGGTGGACTTCGCCCTGATGGACGAGAAATGCCGCGTGGTGCACGCGCTGGAATACCAAGGATCAGGCCACCACGCCGGTGAAAGCGCCGCCGCCCGCGACGCGGTCAAGAAAGAAGCACTGCGCAAGGCGGGCATCGGCTATCACGAAATCGTCGCCGGGCACACCACGCCGAGCGAACTCAGGGCGCTGGTGGAGAAGCTGGTTCCGGCAGGTTAGTTGTTCGTCTTCACAACAGACCGTGGATGCCGCCAGCATCGGCACCGCCCCAAAACATCGGCGCCACTCGCGCGATTATGGACGACCCGCGCGCCTTCATGGACGAAGTGGGCGGCGGCCCGCGCCCGTTCAGCTTCGCCCCCGTTCAGCAAAGCCGTAAGTTGAACTTCCTGCAGGCGCTGGACCGGTTCCTGGCGGTAATGCGGCGTAATTCGCCGCTTTTGGCCGCGGCCAGTTCGGACTGAAATGCCACCACTTGTGCGGCCAGCATGCTCCGGCGATCTACCTTCTCCCTGCGAGGTGAGGCGCAAATCGCAGCTTAAATGAGTGAACCGTGGAACTTTTCTTCCTACCGCTTGCTGAGTGACCACACCGATTGAAAATACGAGAAAGGTCAAAACCATGCGCGCACTTGTCTGGAACGGAAAGAACGATATCCGCTGCGAAACGGTCGACGACCCTCGTATCGAGGATCCCCGGGACTGCATTCTCAAGGTCAGTTCGACCGCGATCTGCGGCTCCGACCTGCATTTGATGGATGGTGTCGTTCCCAAGATGAAACAGGGCGATATCCTGGGCCACGAATTCATGGGCGAAGTCGTCGAAGTCGGGGCGGATGTGAAACGCCTGAAGGTCGGCGACCGGGTGGTGGTGCCCTTCACCATATCCTGCGGCGAATGCTGGTTCTGCCAGCGCGAACTCTATTCCCTGTGCGATACGACCAATCGCACGGCGGAAAACGCCCGCGAAGCCATGGGCCACGCTCCCGCCGGACTTTTCGGCTATTCCCATCTGACCGGTGGCTATTCCGGCGGTCAGGCAGAATATGTCAGGGTGCCCCACGCCGATGTCGGCCCGATCAAGCTGGAAAACGACCTGCCGGACGACAAGGTGCTGTTCCTGTCCGACATCTTCCCGACTGGCTGGATGGCGGCGGAAAACGCCATCGGCGATGAAAAGGGCAAGACCGTTGCGGTGTGGGGCGCAGGACCGGTGGGCCTGTTTGCAGTCCGCAGCGCATGGATGATGGGAGCGGAACGGGTCATCGTGATTGACCGGGTGCCCGAACGGCTGGAACTCGCCGCGAGCTACGGCAAGGCTGAAACCATCGATTACAGCCAGACCGACGTCAAGGAGGCGCTCGACGAGATGACGGGTGGCCGGGGACCGGATGCAGGCATCGACGCGGTCGGCGCGGAGGCCCACGGGCACGGCGTGCTGGGCGATATCAAGGACAAAGTAGAGCTGCACACCACCGGCATGTCCGACCAGCCGTATGCGCTGCAGGAAATGGTCAAGTCGGTGCGCAAGGGCGGGACGCTGTCCGTCCCCGGCGTCTATGCGAGTACGGTAAAGTTCCCGATCGGGCCTTTCATGAACAAAGGGCTCACCATGAAATCGGGACAGACACACATGCAGCGCTACCTTGCGCCGCTGCTGAAGCGGGTCGAGGCGGGAGAGATCGACCTGTCGGAAATCATCACCCACCGCGGCGACCTGAAGGACGGGCCGGATTTGTACAACACTTTCCGCGACAAGCATGACGGCTGCATCAAGTGCGTGATGAAGCCCGAAGAACTCTAAGGCCGGGCGGGGCCCGTACATGCGTACGGACTTCGCCTATTAATCCTTACGAGGGAACGTCTTAAGTCTCCTTTTCGGGAAGATAGAGCCGCTCACCCTTCTCGTGATACCTACGCGACATCTCCTCCATGCCCTCGCGCGCTTCCTCAGCCTCGTCCTCTGAGGTCTCCTGCCTGATGTTCTCGCTCGCCAGATAGCTGTCGGAGTTCTGCTTCGCGGCAAACTCGCGCACTTCCTGGCTGATCTTCATCGAGCAGAATTTCGGGCCGCACATCGAGCAGAAATGCGCGGTCTTGGCGCCTTCTGCAGGCAACGTCTGGTCGTGGTACTGCTCGGCCGTGTCGGGGTCGAGGCTGAGGTTGAACTGATCGCGCCAGCGGAATTCGAAGCGGGCCTTGCTCAGCGCGTCGTCGCGGACCTTGGCCGCCGGGTGCCCCTTCGCGAGGTCGGCGGCGTGGGCGGCGAGTTTGTACGTCACCACGCCGACCTTCACATCGTCGCGGTCGGGCAGGCCGAGATGCTCCTTCGGCGTGACGTAGCAAAGCATCGCGGTGCCGTACCAGCCGATCTGCGCCGCGCCGATGCCGCTGGTGATGTGGTCGTAGCCGGGCGCAATGTCGGTCACGAGGGGCCCGAGCGTGTAGAAGGGCGCTTCGCCGCACACTTCCAGTTGCTTGTCCATGTTCTCCTTGATCTTGTGCATGGGCACGTGGCCCGGCCCTTCGATCATCACCTGCACGTCGGATTTCCACGCGCGGTGGGTCAGCTCGCCCAGCGTGTAGAGCTCGGCGAACTGCGCCTCGTCATTGGCGTCCGCGATGCTGCCGGGGCGCAGGCCGTCGCCGAGGGAGTAGGCGATGTCATACGCCTTCATGATCTCGGTGATCTCGTCGAAATGTTCGTAGAGGAAGCTCTCCTTGTGATGCGCGAGGCACCATTTCGCCATGATGCTGCCGCCGCGCGACACGATGCCCGTCACCCGCTTCGCCGCCATCGGGACATAGGGCAGGCGCACGCCGGCATGGATCGTGAAATAGTCGACCCCCTGCTCCGCCTGTTCGATTAGCGTGTCGCGGAAGATGTCCCAGGTCAGGTCCTCGGCCACGCCGCCGACCTTCTCCAGAGCCTGGTAGATCGGCACGGTGCCGATGGGGACGGGGCTGTTGCGGATGATCCATTCGCGCGTGTCGTGGATGTTGCGGCCCGTGGAGAGGTCCATGACCGTGTCCGCGCCCCAGCGGATCGACCAGACCATCTTGTCGACCTCGCTCGCCACGTCCGATGCCACGGCGGAATTGCCGATATTGGCGTTGATCTTGACGAGGAAGTTGCGCCCGATCGCCATCGGTTCGCTTTCGGGGTGGTTGATGTTGTTGGGGATGATCGCGCGGCCCCGCGCAACCTCGTCGCGGACGAATTCGGGGGTGATGATCTCGGGGATAGCAGCGCCGAAATCCTGCGTCCCTTCGCGGTTGGCGGCAATGGTCTCGCGCGCCATTTCGCGGCCCAGATTCTCGCGCTCCGCCACATATTCCATCTCGGGCGTGATGATGCCGCGGCGGGCATAGTGCATCTGCGTGACGTTCTGCCCTGCTTTCGCTCGCAGCGGACGCTTCACGACATTCGGGAACGCTGGGACACCGCCACTGCGGTCGGGGCCGAGCTGGCCGTTATCCTCCGGCTTCACTTCCCGCGCGTCGTATTCCTCGACATCGCCGCGAGCCGTGATCCAGTCGCGCCGTAGCTGCGGCAGGCCCGCCTGGATGTCGATATGCGCCGCCGGGTCGGTATAGGGCCCGCTGGTGTCGTAGACCCGCAAGCTGGGCTCCCCGCCCTCCAAGTCGATCTCGCGCATGGCGACGCGCACGCCGCTGCCGGTGCGCGCGCCGACATGGACCTTGCGGCTGCCGCGAATGGGCCCGGTAGTAACGCCGATTTCGAGAGGGGAATTGATGTCTGCCATGGGGAGGATCCTTGGGTTTGCGAAAATCAGATGGTCTGCAGCCGCGAAAGCGCGACGAAGATGAGGGCGGCGGCCAGCACGGCGTCCAGCCCGGCGATGAAAGTGGTCTTGTCCCCTGTCAGCACCCGGCGGCCGAGCGCTGTGACGCGGTCCGGTGCGGCAAGGAAGAACAGCCCCTTCGCCACCGCCAGCCCGCCGATGACGGAGATGAAAATGCTGAGCCAGTCCCCGGGTCTCCACGGCGAGGCGAGGTAGATCGCCGCACCCAGCGTGAAGGTGAAGGCGCCGGTCAGGAAGGAAAGCGCCGGACTGCGCTCGAAATCGTCCAGCAGCCGCGCCCAGCCGCCGGGCGCGCGCAGTTCCGCCACGCAGGCGGCCAGCATGTAGAGGCCGAGGAAGAGTGCGATCCACGCCGGGGTATCCGCAGTGCTCGCCATGACAGCCTCTCCTCTCGCATGGCAGCAAGGCAAGGGAAGCGAGGCGGCTCACCACTGGCGATCACCAACCCTTCCCTCCGCCGGTGCTAGCCGGTTCAGGTTCGACGGGTCGGAGGATGCCAGCCCTCCCTCTCAGCGCAAGGCGCGCTCCCCGGGGATGGCACCAGTGTAGATGCTGCGGGCACCGGCGTAAAGGACGATTGCCGGGAATCGTTGAGCCCTGAGAATCCGGGCGATCAGGGTCCGGTCTGGAAGATCTTGGCAGGCAACCGCCCGACGAAGTCGCGGGTCGCCACGCTAAAACATACGAGTTTTTCAGGCCTTGGATGCTGACGAGGCGTTTTTCATATTGTCAAAATTTTGGAATTTCTTATCGATTTCTTCCTTGGGGAGTCGATGGGGTTCCCCATTGTTGAGGGGTCACACATGAAAAAATCTGTTCGCGTTGCGACAGCACTGCTGCTCGCCACCTCTTCGCTCGCCTTTGCTACATCTTCTGCGCAGGCAAGCGAATGCCTACTCGATACCAATGACGACGGCGTTGCCGACGGTTCCGATACCGATGGCGGTGCCACGTCGACCGGCGATGACGGAAGCCTCGCGTGCGGACCGGGGGCCAGCGCACTAGGTTTCGCCGCCACCGCGTTCGGCGGTAACGCCAGCGCTGCGGAAATGAGCGTGGCGATCGGCTTCGCGGCGCAAAGCGGGTTCATGAATACTGCCGTTGGCCACGAATCCCAGGCACTGGGCGACCAGGCTACGGCTATCGGGACATTGTCGCGGGCCAATACGTTCAATTCGACCGCCGTCGGTTATGCCGCGGAAGCGCGCGGAGAAGACGCGGTTGCCCTTGGCACCGGCGCGATTGCGGATGCGTTCGGCACGACCTCCATCGGCGTCAATGCAACCGCAGTCGGTTTCAGCAACGTGGCCCTGGGAACGCAGAGTCTCGCATTCGGCGAACTCAGTTCGGCGATCGGATCGTACGCCGGGACATTCGCCGACTCTGCCACGGCGGTTGGCGCAGGAGCGACTGCGAACGCCATCAATTCCGTCGCTCTCGGCGCTTCCAGCTTTGCCGACCGCGACAATTCCGTATCCATCGGTCAGGTTGGCGCCGAGCGCCAGATTACGAATGTCGCAGCCGGCACACAAGGCACAGATGCGGTCAACCTCGACCAGCTCAATGCTGCCATGGGCGCAAGCGGGAGCGTGTATGTCGACGTCAACGGCACAGGCGGGCCGGCAAATGCCGACGGGTTCGAAGCGATCGCGATCGGGTCCGACGCGCTTGCACCGGGCTTCAGTGCGATTGCCATCGGCAATGCAAGCAACGCCATTGATAGTGGCACGATAGCCATCGGGCAGTTCGCTTTTGCGACCGGCGATTTCTCCAGCGCGCTGGGAGAAGGGGCGGCCGCAACCGGCATAAATGCCGTGGCAGTCGGAGCCTTCTCACAGGCCACGGGCTTCATCTCTACGACAATCGGCAGCAATGCCAGCGCCATCGCGGACAATTCGACAGCCATCGGGTCGAGCGCGGGTGCGAACTTCGCCAATTCCGTTGCTCTGGGAGCGAACTCACGAACGGACAGGGAAAATTCGGTGTCGGTCGGCAACACCGACTTCGACGGGCAGCGTCAGATCACCAATCTTGCAGCGGGCACCGCGGATACCGATGCCGTCAACGTCGCGCAGCTCAACGCCGCGGTCGCCGATGCCGGCAGTCCTTATTTCGCAGTCAACAGCGCCGGAGCACCGGCCGAAGCGGGCGGCTTCGATTCCATCGCGATAGGGGGAAATGCGATCGCGTTTCTTGATGGCAATATCGCCATAGGTGGCGGCAGCGTAGTCGCTGGATTCAACTCCTTGGCCTTAGGACAGAACAGCGCCGCGCTAGCCGATAATGCAACCGCGATCGGCTCTTTCGCCTTTGTTCAAGGACCCTTCTCTACCGCAATGGGAGCAAACGCTTCGACGATTGAAATCGGGTCGACCGCCATCGGTTCGGGCGCCTTCGCCTCGGCCAGGTTCGCGAATGCTATCGGCACCGCGTCCCAGGCTACAGGTCTGCAATCTACGGCAGTAGGCAACGACACCGATGCCTTGGGCGACTTCGCCTCAGGCTTTGGTAACAGTGCGCAGGCAACCGGCGAGCAATCCACTTCAATCGGCGCATTCTCGAATGCATCAGGACTCTTCAGCAGCGCATTGGGCGTCGAAGCGTTTGCGAACGGCCGCAGCTCGATAGCGCTCGGAGTCGTGGCAGTCGCTGCCGATTTCGGGTCGAGTGCTATTGGCACATCAGCCGATGCATTGGCCGTGGCGACAACGGCGGTCGGTCATCGCAGCCTTGCGCTAGAGACAGGGTCGGTCGCTTTGGGCGCCGACCTTGATGACGATGGGTTGGGCGCAAGGGCGGAGGGTGCCCAAACTGTCGCGATCGGGTCCGACTCGCTGGCATCGGCCACCGGCTCGGTCGCCATCGGCTACGGCTCCATGGCGGATCAGGATAACACCGTATCCTTCGGCAATGCGGACACGCAGCGCCGCCTCGTCAACGTGGCGGATGGCGTGGACGACAGCGATGCGGTGACCGTGCGCCAGCTCAACAATGCCGTGGAAGGCGCGACCAGTACGGCCGCTGCTGCGCGGGCCCGTGCGGACGATGCCTTTGCCCTGGCAGAAGATGCCAATGCGCTGGCGCTGTCGAACCAGTCGGCCATTGCGGACAACACTGCCGCGATCGCCGGCAACACGGCAGATATTGCAGCCAATACTGCAAACATCGCTACGAACACCGCGGATATCGCCACGAATACGGCAGCCATTGCAACCAACGCGGCGGGCATCGCGGCGAATACGGCGGCCATTGCCGGCAACACGGCCGCGATCGACGACGTGAACGACCGCGTCGATGCGAACGAGGCGGCGATCCAGTCGCTGGCGGGCAGCCTGCCCTATGTCGACGTCAATTCGGACGTGGCGCCAGCCTCTGCCACCGGGGCGGAAGCCATCGCCATCGGCGGCGGAGCGACTGCCGGCGGTGACGGAGCACTCGCGCTGGGGGGCACGGCCGATGCTTCCGCCGACAACGCCGTGGCCCTGGGTGCCGGTGCGACGGCTGCCTTTGCGGGCTCGACCGCGGTCGGTGCCGGTTCCGTGACGACGGCAGAGAACCAGGTCATGCTTGGCGCGTCCGGCAGTTCGGTCGTGGTGGCCGATATCGCCAGCTCGACTGCAGCGCAGTCGGGTCCGGTCGATGCCGTGACCATCGATGCCAGCGGGGTACTCGGCCGGGGCAGCTTCGCCTCCGTCGGCGGGCTGGCTGCGGCCAACCAGCGGATCGACGTGCTGGGCACGCAGGTCGGCGCGCTGGGCGCCCGGACAACGGCGCTGGAAGGGCAGGTTTCGACCCTGTTCGACCTCACGGAGACTGTGGACAAGGACGCGCAGCGGGGCATCGCCTCGATCGCTGCTGCCGCCCATCCCCACTTCCCCAGTGAAGCAGGCAAGACCAGCTACGCCAGCAACGTCGCGCTCTATCGCGGCGAAGTCGGCTTCTCCGCCGGTGTGATGCACCGCCTCGAAGGGGATTTCGCCGTGACGGCGGGGGTCAGCTACGCCGGCGGCAATTCCACCGCCGCACGCGTCGGTATCGCCGGCGAGTTCTGAGGCCGGTTCGCATAACAGGGCGGGCGCGGCGTTTTTGCCGTCGCCCGCCCACCGCAAACCATGGCTTAGATACCCATTTGCTATCTGGTTGAAAAAATGAGTAGGTAGCCCGCGATCGTAGCGGGTCAGGAAATCCCGCGTCACCTATTGGGGGTTATTCGATGAATACCAATACTCGCCGCGCGAGCGCCCTGCTGCTCGCCACCACCGCTTTTACTATATTTGCCACCCCCGCCTCGGCGGACGAAACCGCTGACTGCAATATCAGTGCCGGGCCCGATGCCACCCTTGGGACCGACGATGACGGGCTGGAATGCGGGGTAGGAGCGACCGCTCCTTCGCAAAATGCTACCGCAGTCGGGAACGGCGCAAATGCAGCCTGGTCCAATTCGACCGCCATCGGTTTCGGCACCTATGCCGGGTCCTATAGTACTGCTGTAGGTTCGGGATCCATCGCAGACAGCAACGGAGTCGCTGTAGGGTATCGAGCTTTTGCTGATCAAGGTTATGCCATCGGAATCGGCTGGGGTGCTTCTGCACTTCGCTCCGGCGCGATAGCTATCGGGGGTTTGGCCTCCGGTCACCCGACCGGGTCAGGGGCCAACGCTGCAGAGATTTTCACCATTGCGATCGGCCCCAGCGCACAGGCGTTGCAATTCGGTGCGATTGCCCTTGGCGGAAACAGCGATGCTGTGCAGCTTTACGACATGGCACTCGGTGTCGACACCTACGCGGGAGGCGGGGGCTCCATTGCTATCGGTAGCGGAAATTCAGCAAACGAAGGCGGAGCCCGCGCGACTGGCGGCGCAGATATCGCCATCGGTAACGCTGCCAAATCATTCAGCACTTATTCTGTCGCTATAGGAGCGCTGGCAGAGGCGCGCCCAGAAGCAACTGAGTCCGTAGCGCTTGGATCTGAATCGGTAGCCTCCGAAGAGCGCACCGTCTCCGTGGGCAACGCCGATCTCCAGCGCCGGATCGTGAACGTGGCACAAGGGATCGACGATTTCGATGCGGTCAATGTCGCGCAGCTCAACGCCGCGGTCGCCGCAGTTGAAGGCGGAGGGTTTGCCGCAGCCGATTACTTCGCCGCCAATTCCACCGGTCCGGCAGCCGATGCGAGCGGAGCGGATGCCATTGCCATCGGCGTCGACTCCTCGTCGCTCGGCAACAGCGCCATCGCTATCGGTAACCGCGCATCGGCAAATTCCGCCCAAGGCATCGCTGTCGGAACGCAATCGATTTCGAATTTCACCGGAGTTGCAGTCGGGTTTGCCACGCGCGCCGGAGACGAGGCTGCCGCATTGGGCGAAGTCGCCAGTGCCGAGTTCCTACGGTCCGTAGCGGTCGGCTATAACTCCTATGCCGGCAATGTCGCCGCAACGGCAATTGGGAGCCAGGCAGATGCCGGGGGAACGAATAGCGTCGCGGTCGGCGCCAAGGCTCTCGCCAATGGTGAGAACGCGGTGGCGCTGGGCGGCGACTCTAGGGCGTTGGCGATAGCCAGCCTTGCCCTCGGCGCGAATGCTTCGGCAAGCGGGCGCGGCGGATCCGCGATCGGCGCCGACAGCCGGGCGACAGCGGTCAGTTCCACGGCAATCGGGGCCGGCGCCGGGGCGAGCGCAACGGGGGCGACCGCCATCGGCAGCGGTGTAACCGCGGCTTTCGAACAGTCTACGGCAATCGGCAATGGTTCGTCCGTCGGGGCGAACCTTGCAACGGCCATCGGCGCGCGCTCCTCGGCGCCGGGCCTTAACTCGGTCGCCATCGGCTCCCTGTCAAACGCCAGTGCCGGCGGCACGGTCGCTATCGGACGAAGCGCATCGGCCACCGGAACGCTCGGCGCAGCGACCGGACAGCAGGCGACGGCCGGCAACCGTGGTTCGGCCTATGGCACACGCGCCAACGCCAGCGGCACCCGTGCCACCGCCCTTGGATTTGAAGCGAACGCTACCCAGGGCTCTGCGACCGCAATCGGCAGCGGGGCCAGCGCGGTCCATGTAAATTCGACCGCAATTGGCGCCGGCGCGGTAACGACCGCGGCAAACCAGTTGGTCCTGGGTGCAGGCGGGACGGCCGTCGTCGTCGCTGGCATCGATGCGGGCACATCCGTGCAGGAAGGGCCGGTCGACGTCGTGACCGTAGATGCGAATGGCGTCCTGGGACGTCAGCAAGTTGCGACAGCGGGTGCCCTGCGCACGGTAGAGGTGGCGGTCGACCACATCGCCGCTGTGACAGGGGCGCAGTTCGATACGCTGACCGGGCGCGTCACGTCGCTCGAAAGCGGACTGGATGCCATGTCTTTCCGCCTGGACGATCTGGACCAGCGGATGAGCGGCGGGATCGCGGCGGCCGCGGCATTGGGGAGCGCGATTGCATTGCCGGACAAGCGCGTCACCATCGGAGGCAATATCGCAACCTATAACGGCGAACAGGGCTATGCTGCTTCCGTCACCGGTCGCCTGTCCGATTCCTTCGCCATCGGCGGTGGGATTGCAGGCAATAGCGGCGATGGTGAGGTCGTGGCCCAGGCCGGCTTCGCCGTCGGGTTCTGACGACCCGGCGAAACCCGTCCGGATATAAAAAGGGAGGCTCTTAGCCGCAGCCGCCCTTCATCTCTCTTCGACGCGTCCGGATTTCGTACGAAACTGCACGCGGGTGCCGGCTGCAGGAAACCGAAGCAGACTGCGGCTCAGCGCGCGCCCATGCCCGCCGCCTGCATTTCGGCAGCCGACATCGTTCCGTCGCGGTCCTGGTCGTAACGATCGAAATTGTCCTGCGTGCGGATCCGGTATTCTATCAGGCTGATGATGCCATCGCCGTCGCGGTCGAAATCGCGCACCGTCGGGACTGGTACGTTGGTGATTCCGGCTGGGTCGGCCAAGGCGGCAAATTCGCCCGGCGACAGCGCGCCGTTACCATCCGTGTCGAGCTGCCGGAACGCAGCCCGGTTGATCTGCAGCGCCGCGGCCTGCCGCAATTGCTGGCTGCGCGTCTCGATTTCCTGCGCGGTGATCGTGCCGCTGCCATCGCCGTCGATCGCGGTGAATTGCGCATCCATCTGCGCGACGAACTGCGCCCTGCCGAGGCTGTCCTGCTGGCCCTGCGCTGCCGGATCCTGAGCGGCGACGGGTGACGCGAGAACGGCAGTTGCGAAAATAGCGGCGAGATGCGGTTTCATGGAGTATCTGGTCCCTGTCGAAATTGGCGCCCGGCGGCCTTCTGCCGTGAAGGACATGATCCTTACCACCGCGAACATGACCGGGATATGAGCAGTTTCGGACCTCATGCCAAGGAAAAGGGGCGGCGGCCTGCGCGGCCCCGCCCCTTCCCGGTTCACTAGTGCTTGGTGCGATTTACGACTGGCTGGCGACCCAGCGATCGATCTTGGCTTCCAGCACCGGCAGGGGCAGCGCGCCCGTACCCAGCACCTGTGCGTGGAATTCCTTGATGTCGAAATCGTCGCCCAGCGCTTCTTCCGCCTCGGCGCGCAGTTCCTGGATTTTCAGCGCGCCGACCTTGTAGGCGAGGGCCTGCGAGGGAATTGCGATGTAACGCTCGACCTCGGCGACGACTTCGGTCCGGGTCATGCCGCTGTTTTCCAGCATGAAATCGATCGCCTGCTCGCGGCTCCACCCCTTGGAATGCAGACCGGTATCGACCACCAGCCGCATGGCGCGCAGCTGTTCGTCCTGCAGCGTGCCATACCGGTTCCACGGGTCCTCGAAGAAGCCCATCTCGTAGCCGAGCGTTTCCGAATACAGCGCCCAGCCCTCGACATAGGCGGTGTTGCCGCCGAACCGCATGAAGGCGGGCAGGTCCCCGTTTTCCTGTGCCAGACTGATCTGGAAGTGATGCCCCGGCGCGCCTTCGTGGAGGTACAGCGTGACATTGCCCGTCGTCAGGCGGCTGGGCAGGTCATAGGCGTTGAAATAGAACGTGCCCGGGCGCGATCCGTCGGGCGCACCCGACTGGTACGAACCGCCCGCGCTGAACTGTTCGATCGCCGGGTCGTAGGGCTTGATTTCGAGCGGCGTCTTGGGAAGCAGGCTGAAATAGTCGCCGATGCGGGCGTCCACTTCCTCGCCGATATCGTAATAGGTCTGGGTCAGCGCCTCGCGGCTTTCCGGCTTGAACCGCTCGTCCGTACGCACATAGTCGAAGAATTCGTTGAGCGTGCCGGTAAAGCCGACCTCGTCCTTGATCTCTTCCAGCCCGTTCTTGATCCGGGCGACTTCCGCCAGGCCCAGCTCGTGGAGGTAATCGGCCTCCAGCGGCAGGGTCGTGGTGCTCTCGATCAGCTGGGCGTAGAGCTCTTCCCCGCCCTTCATCTGCGACAGGCCGACGCTGGTGCGCGCGACCGGCAGGTACTCGTCACGCAGGAAATCGCGCGTCTTTTCCGTGATGTCGTAGATTTCCTGCGTCTTGGCCCGGTACGCCTGAGTCAGCCGGGCCTTGTCCGCGTCGGAGAAATCCTCCGGCATCGCCTTCACCGGCGCCCAGTACTGGGATTCTTCCAGCGGGATGGCGAGCTGCGTGTCGTACTGGCTGATGACCCGTTCGATCGTCAGGCGCGTTTCCAGCACGCCTGTTTCCATGCCTTCTCGGAACTTGTCGATCGCGCGTTCGCCGATGGCGATGTAATCGTCATGGCGCGACAGGTTGTTCTCGTAATCCTCGACCGTCTTGAACGGCGCTGCGCTCTGCCCGCTGGCAAAGGTGGGATAGAAGGTGTGGAAGCCGCTGAAATGGTTGATCGGGCGCACTTCGGTCAGGGCGCGGATCTCGTCCGTCGTGCCTTTCAGCGCCTGTTCCTGGTTATAGAGGAACACGTCGTAGGCGAGCTTGTCCGTTTCCGACAGCTGGCTGCGATCGATCTGCTGGAGCAGCGCCATGTTCAGCTGCGTGTCGGTGCGCTGGGCGAGGAAGAAACTGTCGGTCAGGAAATCGCCCAGCCGGTCCGCCCGCCGCATATCGCCGCGAAACAGCCCGCTGATGGGGTTGAGCGCGAGGCTGCGTTCGTCGGATTCGGCGAACAGCGCCTCCAGCTTCTGGCCTTCCGTCATGGCTGTTTCGGCCTCGGCCGCATCGATATGGTCGTCGGCCAGTGCGGGCGCGGCCGGCATTGCGAGCGCGGCGGTCGCCAGCAAGGCGGTGCGGATCAGTTTCATTTGGGTCCCCTGTGCAATCAAGTCATTCCGATGGCGGAAGACAGCTTCCGCTACATCATGCTTGTCTATCCCACAAAGGCCGGGCGGCGAAGATGCACTCTATCAAGTGCTTGGCTGTCCCGACGAGCGGTCATCAGTCGATCACGCGCCCGCGCACCATCGTCCAGTCGACATTTTCCAGCACGGTCACGTCTGTCAGCGGATTGCCCTCCACCGCGATGATGTCGGCGGAATAGCCGGGTGCGAGCCGCCCGATCTCGTTTTCCAGCCCGATGACCTCGGCCGCGGCGGTGGTCGCGCTGGCCAGAGCCTCGCGGTTGGTCAGGCCCTGTTCGCGCAGCAGGGCGAATTCCTCTGCATTGCGTCCGTGGGGGAAAACGCCCGCATCCGTCCCGAAAGCGACCTTCACGCCGTAATCGCGCGCGCGGCTGACCAGCGTGCCCATATAGCTCGATACCTGCCGGATCTTTTCCTCCACCACCGGGGTGTAGAAGCCCGTGCCGAGATTTTCCGACACGCCTTTCAGTGCCATCAAAGTGGGGATCAGGATCGTGCCCTGCTCGCGCATGACGCGCCCGGCCTGTTCGTCGATATAGGTCCCGTGCTCGATCGTCTGCACGCCGGCCCTCGCGGCAGCCTCGATCCCGCGTGCACCGTGGGCGTGGGCGGCGACCTTCAGGCCCAGCGTTTCGGCGGTATCGACGATGGATTTCATCTCGGCGTCGGAAAAATGCGCTTCCAGACCGCGGCCCTGCTGGCTCAGCACGCCGCCGGTCGCGGTGATCTTGATGAGGTCGGCGCCGTATTTCGATGCGGTGCGCACGGTTTCGGCGCATTCGACCGCGCCGGTGCAGGTGAAATCGCTCGCCAGCATTTCCCCAACTCCGCGGCGGAAGCCGTTGGTGTCGCCATGTCCGCCGACGATGGCGATGGTTCGGGCCGAGGTGACGACGCGCGGGCCCGGCATCATGCCTTCCTCCGTCGCACGGCGCAGCATCTGGGTGACCTGGTCGGTGCGCGAGCCGAGGTCGCGCACGGTGGTGAAGCCGGCGCGCGCCGTGACGCGCGCATTCTTCGCCGCGACCAGCACGTTCCATTCGGGCGGCGTGGTGGCGGCGCGCCAGAACTCGCCGCTGGGATCGCCCGACAGGTGCGTATGAAGGTCGATGAGGCCGGGCAGCACGGTATGATCCGGCAGGTGCACCCGGTCCGCACCGTCCGGCACCGGCGCAAATCCGTCGGTAATGGAAACGATGCGCCCGTCCGTCACCGTGATCGTGGCGGGACCGCTCAATTCCCCGTCCGCGCTGTCCAGCACGGCGCCGGCGTGGATGATGGTCGTATCTGCCAGCGCGGGCGCTGCCATTGCCAGCGTGGCCACCCCTGCCAGCATGATCGCGGTGAAATTCATCGATACCCTCCCCTTGATGATGCGCCCGCAGCCCGTTCCTTCGGCCCGGTTTGCGCTTGTTTTCCCGTTCGCTATAGGCCTGGGCGAAAGATTTCAAACGAGAGAGGTCCCTCCCCGATGCAAACATTCTTCAAGACGCCGCGCCGCGCCGCGCACACCGTGCGCACTGTGCGCGCAGCGCTGCTGACCGCCAGCCTGCTGGTCCCGGCCGCCGCCCTCGCCCGCCCGATGACGGCAGAGGACGTGGCGAAGCTGGAAGCGGTCGGCGCCGTCGCCGTGTCGCCCGATGGCAGCCGCGTCGCCTACACCACCGCCAGCCTGCCCGACGTGACAGCCGGGGAAAAGGACGGCACCACGACGCAGGAACTCAAGATGGCCTTCGGGCCGGACAATGCGCGCAGTTTCCTGCCGGACGACATCAGTCCCTCGAACGTGAAGTTCTCCCCCGATGGCCGCATGGTCAGCTTCGTCTGGGCGAAGGATGAAGAAGACCGCGCCGTCTGGGGCATTCCGGTCGATGGCGGCGCGCAGCGCAAGCTGGCCGAGGTCGACGGCGCGAACGTGCTGAGCCACGAATGGTCGCCCGACAGCGGTTCGATCTACATGCTGGCCGGCGCCGCAGAGGACGAACAGCGCGAGGAAGAGGCGGATGCCGGCTTCGTCTCCATCGTCTACGAGGAAGAATTCAGGTTCAACCGCCTGTTCCGCGCATCGGTCGGCAGCGATGTCGACGCCGATCCGGTCCGGATCGACGTGCCGGGCTATGTCAGCGCGGTTCGCATCGCACCGGGCGGACAGACGGCCGTGATCGACAGCGCGCCCACCCCGGTGATCGACGACAGCTACACGCAGAAGCGCAGCCACGTGCTGGACCTCGCCACGGGCACGGTCCGGACCACGTTCGAAACGCCGGGCAAGCTGGAGGATGTCGAGATTTCGCCCGACGGGTCGCAGGTCTCGATGATTGCCGGGGTCGACATGAACGATCCCGCCGCCACGACGCTGCACCTGGGCTCCATCTCCGACGGCAGCTACCGCGCGCTCAATGCGGGCGCGGCGGAGGCTGCGGTCGATGCCGAGTGGCTGGCCGACGGACGGCTGGCCGCGATCATCCATGTCGGCGCCGATGCCATGCTGCGTATCTACAATGCCGATGGCAGCGTCGCGGAAACGGTCGATCCGGGCGAGCTGATCCCGACCGGCATGGCGCGCGGCGGGAACCGGCTGATGGTCTGGGCCAACAGCCCTTCCCACCCGACGGAACTGTATGAATACGCGAACGGGACCTTCACCCGCTGGACCAACCACAATGCGTGGCTGTCGGACATCGACATGGGCACGCAGCGCACGGTGACCTACACCGCGACCGATGGCCAGCAGGTCGAAGGCATCCTGATCGAGCCGGTCGGCGGCCCGGCGCGCGGGGGCAGCCCGACGATCATGATGGTCCATGGCGGGCCGGAAGCGCATTATTCCAATGGCTGGCTGACCGCCTATTCCATGCCGGGCCAGATGGCGGCGGGCGAAGGCTATGCCGTGTTCCACCCGAACTATCGCGGTTCGACCGGCTACGGCGTCGATTATGCCAAGCAGCACCAGGGCAACTACACCGATCCTGAGTTCCGCGACATCGTGGATGCCAAGAAGCACCTCGTCGCCGAAGGCATCACCGATCCGGACCGCACCGGCATCACCGGGGGCTCCTATGGCGGCTATGCCAGCGCATGGGGCGCGACGCATTATTCGGACGAATATGCCGCTGCCGTTATGTTCGTCGGCATTTCCAACCAGACCAGCAAGTTCGGCACGGGCGACATCCCGTTCGAGATGTACAATGTTCACAGCCGCGCGTGGCCGTGGGACGACTGGCAGAAGATGCTGGAAGTCAGCCCGATCTATTACACCGACCGGGCCAAGACCCCGCTGCTGATCATGCACGGGCTGGAGGATACGCGCGTCGATCCGGGCCAGAGTTACGAGCTTTACCGCTTCGTGAAGATCCGCAATCCCGACACGCCGCTGCGCATGGTGCTGTATCCGGGCGAAGGGCACGGCAATCGCAAGGCATCCAGCCGTTATGACTACAACAAGCGGATGCTGCGCTGGTTCGACACCTATCTGAAGACCGGCGACCGCGATGCGGAAATGCCTGCCAGTCGCCCGCTCCTGAACCTCGGCGGCGAGGACGAGGCGGGCAGCGAGGACTGATTGCCTGCGGGGGGGAGGAGCGCCGCTCTTCCCCCTGCAGCATTCAACGGCGCATCAGAAGGTGTAGCCGATCCCTGCGCCCACCAGGAACTGGTCCGCACTGCCGACCACGCTGGTAAAGGGCGTATCCTTCGCATCGCCCATCAGGCGCGAATAACCGCCGATCGCCACGAGGCTCAGCCCGCCATCGGTGATGTCGCCATTGAGGTCGACCGCCACCAGCGCGTTCACACCGATGCTCTGCAGGCCGCCCTCGGCATCGAATGCGGGAAGCAGGCGCGGGTCGGGCCCGATCGTCGCGGCCTGCGGGACCGAGAAGTAATAGTCGGCGTAATCGTCGTCGACGAAAGTCGCGCTCGCCCCGATGGACGCCGCCACGCCCCGGCTCAGCGGGGTGAAATAGGTGACAGACGGGCTGACGGTCATGCCGCCATGCGCGCCCGCCACGTCGAACAGCGCATCGACGCTGACCGTCACGCTGTCGAACCGGTTGAGCACGCCGGGCACGCTGATACCGGCCGTGGGGCCGACCTCGACCGCGCGGTCCAGCTCGCCATAGAGTTCCACCGTCTCGTCCTCGATCTGGTCGGCACGGTCGCTGCGCAGCCGCCCTGCCACGCCGAGGTCGAACGAGACGCCTTCATCCGCATCGGGAATGAAGTCGATGGCAAGCCCCGCCGGGCGCGGATTGATGTCTATCCCCTTGTAACTGGCTTGCACGATGGGCAGCGGGAAAACGACGTAATCGTCGGACCCGGTATAGCTGGGACCGAAGCCCGCCCCGACCCCGATGCTGAGGAAATCGCCGTCGAACACCGTTTCGGAAGGCAGCGGCGGCCCTGCGGGTCCCGTTTCCGGCCCGGCGTCCTGCGCGGCTGCAGGGGTGGAGGCTGCAAGGATGGCTGCGCTGGCAAGAAATGCCGCGTTACGGATGGTCATGATATGGAATGCTCCCGGGATTATGCCTTCGAGAACGGTGATACGCCATGCGGGTTCCTCGCCTCACCACCTTTAAGCCGGATTGCCCGCTCACCCCGCGCGCCCTAGGGCTGGCAGGAATGACGGATCGCAGGGTCGATATTGCCATCGCAGGCGGCGGATTGGCCGGGGGGCTCATTGCCCTCGCGCTGCGCCGTGCCCGGCCCGAACTATCGGTCGCGCTGATCGAACGCGGCGACGCCATGGGCGGCAATCACCGGTGGAGCTGGTTCGCAAGCGACCTGCCGGATGGGGGCGAGGCCTTGCTGGCCCCTTTCCGCAAGACGGCATGGCAGGGCTACGATGTCCGCTTTCCCGCGCATGAGCGGACGCTGGCCGCGCATTACCGCTCGCTCTCGTCGGAGGATTTCGATGCCGCCCTGCGGCGCGAACTGGCGCAGGACACGCTGCTGCCGGGGCGCGAGATCGCGAACCTCGACGCGCGCGGCATTACCCTGGCGGACGGATCGCGGGTCGATGCGCGCGCGGTAATCGATTGCCGGGGCTTCCTGCCGCATGACAGCCTGCGCGGCGGATGGCAGGTCTTCATGGGACGCCACTTGCGCACCGATGCCCCCCACGGGCTGGAACGCCCGGTCATCATGGATGCCGCGGTCGACCAGCTGTCTTCCGGCGGGGCGGGCGGCGGGGCCGATGGCGGCGCATACCGTTTCGTCTACGTCCTGCCGCTGGGCGTGGACGAGCTGTTCGTGGAAGACACCTATTACGACGACAGCCCGGTGCTGGACCGGCGCGCCCTGTCCTCGCGCATCGACGCCTATTGCCGTGAAAACGGCTGGCAAGGCGAGATACTGGGCGGGGAAACGGGCGTCCTGCCGGTCATCACCGGCGGCAGCATTGCAGAATACCAGCAGGCGCATGGCACGCCGGGCGTCGCCAAAGCGGGCGCGGCGGGGCTGATGGTCCACCCGCTCACCAGCTATACCCTGCCCCACGCGGTCGAGACCGCGCTGCTCGTGGCGAACAATGCCGACCTGCCGGGCGACCAGCTGGCCGCCCTGCTCGACGCGCAGGCCCGGCGGGTGTGGAAGCGGACCGGCTTTTACAGGCTGCTGGGCCAGATGCTGTTCGGCGCTGCCCGTCCCGCCCACCGCTACCGCGTCTTCGAGCGCTTCTATCGCCTGCCCGAGCCCCTTATCGAGCGGTTCTATGCAGCGCGCAGCACTTTTGCCGACCGGCTGCGGATACTTTCGGGCCGTCCGCCCGTTCCCGTCATACGCGCCATCGGCGCCCTCCTTTCCTCGCGCGATCCCCTGACTGCGCCACAGCAACAGAAAGACCCGTCTCCATGAGCTCAGAAGGCAAGACTGCCTGCGTCATCGGTTCCGGTTTCGGCGGCATGGCGCTCGCCATCCGCCTGCAGAGCGCCGGCATCCAGACGACCGTGATCGAGGCGCGCGACAAGCCCGGCGGCCGCGCCTATTACTGGGAGAAAGACGGCTTCACCTTCGATGGCGGGCCGACCGTCGTCACCGATCCCGACTGCTTGACCCAATTGTGGGAACTGACCGGCCACGACATGGCCCGCGACGTGGAACTGATGAAGGTGTCGCCCTTCTACCGTCTCAACTGGCCCGACGGCACGAATTTCAACTACTCGAACGACCACGAGGAACTGTTCGCCGAGATCGCCAAGCTGAACCCGGCCGACGTTGAAGGGTACAAGCGCTTCCTCGAATACAGCGCGGGCGTGTACGAAGAAGGCTATGTGAAGCTGGGCACGGTGCCGTTCCTCGATTTCAAGTCAATGATGAAGGCCGCGCCCGCGCTGGCGCAGAAACAGGCCTATCGCAGCGTCTATTCGATGGTCAGCAGCTTCGTGGAAAGCGAGAAACTGCGCGAGGCGCTGAGCTTCCACACCCTGCTCGTCGGTGGCAATCCGATGAAGACCAGCAGCATCTACGCGCTGATCCACAAGCTGGAGATGGAAGGCGGCGTGTGGTGGACCAGAGGCGGAACCAACCGCCTGATTGCCGGCATGGTCCGCCATTTCGAACGCCTCGGCGGGCGCATGATCGTGGGCGATGCAGTGGTGCAGGTGCACGAGGAAAACAACCGGGCGACCGAGGTCGAGACGGCCAGCGGCTTTCGCGAGCGGTTCGACGCGGTCGCCAGCAATGCCGACATCATGCATTCCTACCGCGACCTGCTGGGCCGCAGCCAGCGCGGCTGGCGCATGGGCAAGCGGCTGAAACGCAAGAAATTCTCGCCCGGCCTGTTCGTCGTCCATTTCGGGCTGGAGGGCACATGGCCCGGCATCGCCCATCACCAGATCCTGTTCGGACCGCGCTACAAGGGGCTGCTCGACGACATCTACGACCACGGCGTGCTGCCGCAGGACTTCAGCATCTACCTGCATCACCCGACCGTGACCGATCCCGGCATGGCGCCGCCGGGCAAAAGCACGTTCTATGCGCTGGTCCCCGTGGCCCACATGGGCAAGCTGAAGGTGGACTGGGACACGGTCGGCCCGCAGCTGGAAAAGCGCATCCTGGACGAGATCGGTCGCCGCCTGATCCCCGACATTCACGACCGCATCGTGACCAAGTTCAGCTACGCGCCGAAGGATTTCGCGCATGACCTGAACGCGCATCTGGGCAGCGCCTTCAGCCTGGAGCCGCTGCTGACGCAAAGCGCCTGGTTCCGCGGCCACAACCGCGACGACGTGATCCGCAACTTCTACTTGGTCGGCGCGGGCACGCATCCGGGCGCCGGCATCCCCGGCGTCGTCGGCAGCGCCAAGGCGACGGCCGGCCTGATGATCGAAGATCTTCTGGAAAGCGTCCCGGCATGAGCGAGCGGCCAGCCAATCCGATGCGGCGCCTCGCCGTCTATTGCGGTTCCGCCACGCCGGACGACCCGCGTTACATGGAACTGGCCCGCAATGTCGGCGCAGGCCTGGCGGAGCGCGGCATCGGCGTCGTCTATGGCGGCGGCAGGCTCGGCCTCATGGGCGCGGTCGCCGGCGGCGCGCTGGACGCGGGCGGCGAGGTCATCGGCGTCATTCCCGAAGCGCTGGCGGGCAGCGAAGTCGCCAATCGCGATTGCACCGAGCTTTATACGGTCGGCGGCATGCACGAGCGCAAGCAGCGCTTCACCGATCTGAGCGACGGGTTCGTGACCATTCCCGGCGGCGTCGGCACAATGGACGAATTGTGGGAAGCGATGAGCTGGGCACAGCTCGGCTATCATACAAAACCGGTCGGCCTGCTCAATGCCTTCGGCTTCTACGACGACCTGATCGCGTTCAACCGGCGCATGGCGGAGGTCGGTTTCGTGCGGCCCGCGCACCAGGGTATACTGATTGCTAGGGAAACCCTGCCACAGCTACTGGACGCAATGGCCGATTATGAGCCACATACGCCGATATTCCGCATGAAAGCCGACGATCTTTGAGCCAGAACCGCCGCCTCCTCAATGACCTGAAGGTCGCACCCGTTGCCGCAGGCGGCGGCAGGAACCGCGATGCGCTGGTGGAAAAGGCGCATGAGACCATTTCCGAAGGTTCGCACAGCTTCGCGATGGCGTCCTCGCTGTTCGACAAGACGACGCGCGAGAGGGTCTGGCTGCTCTACGCATGGTGCC
Source organism: Erythrobacteraceae bacterium WH01K (assembly GCA_027941995.1). Taxonomy (NCBI): domain Bacteria; kingdom Pseudomonadati; phylum Pseudomonadota; class Alphaproteobacteria; order Sphingomonadales; family Erythrobacteraceae; species Erythrobacteraceae bacterium WH01K. Next base: position 2,598,239 of record CP115966.1, read on the forward strand.
GCCGCTGCGACGACCTGGCCGACGGGCAGGACATGGGCGGCCAGCTGGGCAACCAGGCCGGGATCGAAGACCGCGTGCAGGCGGTGCGCGTCCTTACCCGCCGCGCCCTGGAAGGCCAGCCGACCGCCGATCCGGCGTTCGACGCGTTGGGGCAGGTTGCCGCCGAAACCGGCCTGTCCAAGGACATGACCGACGATGTGATTGCCGGTTTCGCGATGGATGCGGGCGATTTCCAGCCGCGCACGGAAAAGGACGTGCTGCGCTATTGCTACCATGTCGCAGGCGCGGTCGGCGTGATGATGGCGCGGGTGATGAATGCGCCCGACGACAGCTTCGTCTACGACCGCGCATGCGACCTTGGGATTGCCTTCCAGCTATCCAATATCGCGCGCGACATCGTGGAGGATGCGGAGGCCGGACGCTGTTACCTGCCCGCCGAATGGCTGGCGGAGGCGGACCTGGAGCCGGGCCGCCACGCCGCGCCGGAGAACCGCTTCGCCCTTGCCGCGGTTAGTGCGCGGCTGGTCGGGCTGATGGAAACGTACGAACAGGCGGCCCGCTGCGGGGCGCAGCGCCTGCGGTTCCGCAACCGCTGGGCGATCTATTCCGCCGCGCGCATCTATGGCGCGATCGGTCGCAAGGTGCGCCGCCAGGGGCAATTGGCGTGGAATAACCGCGTTCGGGTCTCGCGCTTGGCGAAGATCGGCCATGTCATCGCCGGCTTTGGCGAAGCGGTGGTCAACCGCCCCGTCCCGCCTCGCGACTGGCCGGAATATACGCGGCCCGATCTGCAGCCGATCCGGGGCTGGTAACAGGACTGGTCAAGGGCGGGCACGCGGACTAATCCCGTCGCCATGATTGCAAAACTCCTGATCGCCAACCGCGGCGAGATCGCCTGCCGCATCATCCGCACCGCGCGCGCCATGGGGATCGCCACGGTCGCTGTCTATTCCGATGCCGACGCCAAGGCGCTGCACGTGCGCCAGGCCGACGAGGCGGTGCATATCGGCCCCTCCCCCGCCGCCGAGAGCTATCTTGTCGGAGAGAAGATCATCGCGGCGGCGAAGGAGACGGGCGCCGAAGCGATCCATCCGGGCTACGGCTTCCTGTCGGAGAATGCGGGCTTCGCGCAGGCCGTGATCGATGCAGGGCTGATCTGGGTCGGCCCCAAGCCCTCCAGCATCGAGGCGATGGGCCTGAAGGATGCCGCCAAGAAGCTGATGCGCGAGGCGGGCGTGCCGGTGACGCCGGGCTACGAGGGCGAGGACCAGTCCGTCGAGCGCCTGAAGAAAGAGGCCGACGCCATCGGCTATCCAGTGCTGATCAAGGCCGTCGCGGGCGGCGGCGGCAAGGGGATGCGCAAGGTAGATAGCGCGGCGGATTTCGAAGCGAGCCTCGAAAGCTGCCGGCGCGAGGCCAAGGCCAGCTTCTCCAACGACGAGGTGCTGCTGGAAAAGTGGATCACCTCGCCCCGCCATATCGAGGTGCAGGTCTTCGGCGATGCCCATGGCAATGTCGTCCACCTGTTCGAACGCGACTGCTCGCTCCAGCGCCGCCACCAGAAAGTGATCGAGGAAGCCCCTGCCCCCGGCATGGATGAGGCCACGCGTGAAGAAATCTGCGCAGCCGCCGTGCGCGCCGCCAAGGCAGTCGATTACGAGGGCGCAGGCACGATCGAGTTCATCGCCGACGCCAGCGAAGGCCTGCGCGCCGACCGCATCTTCTTCATGGAAATGAACACCCGCCTTCAGGTCGAGCATCCGGTAACCGAGGAAATCACTGGCGTGGACTTGGTCGAATGGCAGCTGCGCGTGGCGAGTGGGGAGGCTATTCCTCTGAAGCAAGAAGAGTTGTCGATCAACGGTCACGCCATCGAAGCGCGGCTTTATGCCGAGGATCCGGCAAAGGGGTTCTTGCCGAGCACAGGTACGCTCGATGTCTTCCGCTTCGATGACTTGCAGGGATCGGCCGAGATCCGGCTCGATACCGGCGTGGAGGAAAGCGCTGCAATCTCTCCATTTTACGACCCGATGATCGCCAAGGTCATCGCCCATGAAGCACTGCCCGATGGCCATTCGCGTAACGGTGCGATCGGAAAGCTGCGCAGCGCGCTTGGCAGCCTGTTGCGGGTCCATGGGGTAAAAACCAACGCGGCGTTTCTCTACCGCCTGCTCGATGCCGAGGCTTTTCGCGAGGCGCGCATGACCACAGGCACGATCGCCGAGCTCGGCGATGCTCTCGTAGAACCGGGACGACCGACCGACGCCAATATCGCTTCGGCTGTCTCGATGCTGGTCAATCCGGTGCGACAGCCTTTGTCGCGCAATGACGCGCGGTTCGGCGCGCCACCGCCGTTCGCCATGCCTGTCCTCGCCAAGGGTTTCCGACTCAACGCGCGGCCAAAAGAGCACACCACCGCCTATCTTGATGGTGCGGCGATCGAGGCTCCGATGCTCGATGGCTGGATGGTCGCCAATGCCAGTATGGATATGGTCGGCGACGGAGTGCTTCTGACCGAGGGCGGTGCAGTCCACCGCCTGTCCTTGCGACCCGATACCGGCACCGCCGCCTCCGCAGCCGACGGCGCGATCCTCGCGCCGATGCCGGGCAAGGTCATCGCGGTCGATGTGGCGGAGGGCGATGCGGTTACCGCGGGCCAGCGGCTGATGGTGCTCGAGGCGATGAAGATGGAACACGCGCTCACCGCGCCCTTCGACGGGACCGTGACTGGGCTTTCCGCTGCGACAGGCGGTCAAGTGCAAGTCGAGGCGGTCCTCGCAATCGTGGAGCCAGACGAAGAATGACCCGCCTCCCCACTCCGCCCCGCCGCCGCGTGCTTGGCGCTTCTGGCATTGAAGCCTCCACCATCGCGTGGGGAATGTGGCGCACGCCTGATCTAATAGATGGCGATATCGACGACGGCGTACCGGGCCTCGCACGGCTCGCCCATGCCGCGCTCGATGCCGGGATCGACCTGTTCGACACCGCCGACATCTACGGCTTCGACGGCAAAAACGGCTTCGGCGATGCGGAGGTCATGCTGGGAGAGGTTTTCGCCAGCGAGCCTGACCTTCGCAGCCGCATCGTACTGGCGACCAAAGGCGGCATCATGCCGCCGCTGCCCTATGACCAGTCGCGCAGCTACATGGACAGCGCGCTCGACGCCTCGCTGAAGCGGCTGCAGGTCGAGCGGGTCGAGCTTTATCAGATCCACCGCCCCGACATCCTGACCCATCCGCAGGAACTGGCGGGCTTCCTCGATGCGGCCCTCGCCAGCGGGAAGGTCGGCGCGGTCGGCGTGTCGAACTTCACCGTCCACCAGATCGAGACACTGTCCGCCCTGCTCGGCACCCCGCTCGCCACGACCCAGCCGGAAATCAGCCCCCTGCGGATAGATGCCATCGACAATGGCGAGATGGACCAGGCCATGCGGCTGGGCCTCACCCCGCTCGCGTGGTCCCCGCTGGGCGGAGGGCGGCTTATGCGGCCCGAGGGGGACCGCGAACATTCGGTCGCCCGCGCGCTGGCCGACTGGGGCGACGAACGCGGCGTCGATCGCACTGTCGCCGCCTATAGCTGGCTGATGGCGCATCCCGCCGGCATCGTCCCCATCATCGGCTCCCAGAACGCAGGCCGCATCGAAGCCGCGGCAAAGGTCTGGGACCTCCAGTGGTCGCGCGAGGAGTGGTACGCGGTGTTCACCGCCGCACGCGGCGCTCCGCTTCCATGAGCTGGGCGCGCGAACTTGGCGAACTACGCCGCCGCGAGGCGCTGGCGGAGGAAATGGGCGGCAAGGAAAAGGTCGCGCGCCAGCATGGCCGGGGCAAGATGGATGCCCGAGCGCGCCTGTCCGCACTGGTCGATGACGGCAGCTTCCGCGAGATCGGCAAGATTGCGGGCAAGGGCGCGTATGACGACAATGGCGACCTGACGGGCGTCACCCCCGCTCCCTTCCTGTTCGGCAAGGCCCTGGTGAACGGCCGCCCCGTCGTCGCGACCGCTGACGATTTCACCATTCGCGGCGGCGCGGCGGATGCCGGGATTTCCCGCAAGATGGTGCAGGCCGAGCGCATGGCGCACGAGCTGAAACTGCCCATCATCCGCATGATCGACGGCACGGGCGGCGGCGGCAGCGTGAAGACGCTGGAACAGATCGGCGCGACCTACATCCCCGCGGTGCCCGGCTGGGGCGACGTGGTGCAGAACCTCGACAGCGTGCCCGTGGTCGCGCTGGCGCTGGGCCCGACGGCAGGCCTTGGCGCGGCGCGCACGGTCGCCAGCCATTACTCTGTCATGGTCAAGGGGCTGAGCCAGATCTTCGCCGCCGGTCCCGCCGTGGTCGATGGCATGGGCGATGCGTGGAAAAGCGAGTCCGCCAGCTATGCCGACGCCAAGGAAGACCTCGGCGGCAGCGCCATCCATACCCGCAACGGCGTGGTCGACGACGAGGTGGCAAGCGAAGCCGAAGCCTTCGCCCGGGCGCGGCACTTCCTGTCCTTCATGCCAGAATATGTCGGCCAGGCGGCAGGCCGCATCGACACGGGCGACCCGGCGGACCGGCGCGAGGAAGCGCTGCTGAGCCTCGTCCCGCGCGAGGAGAAGCAGGTTTATTCCATGCGCCGGTGCCTCGACATGGTGTTCGATTCCGGCACCGTGTTCGAGATCGGGCGCCACTGGGGCCGGGCCTGCATCACCGCGCTTGCCCGGCTGGACGGCTGGCCCGTCGCCGTGCTGGCCAGCGATCCCAGCTTCCTGGGCGGATCGTGGGACGCCAAGACGTCAGAGAAGGTCGAGCGGTTCGTGAAGCTGGCCGACCAGTTCCGCCTCCCGATCGTCCACATGGTCGACAATCCGGGCTTCATGATCGGGCGCGAGGCGGAAATGGCGGGCACGATCCGTTACGGGGTGCAGGCGATGAACGCGGTCTACCGCGCCAGCGTGCCGCTCGCCACCGTAGTCATGCGCCGCGCTTACGGCATTGCGGGTAGCGCGATGAGCAATGCCGACCGCCACCAGTACCGCTATTGCTGGCCATCGGGCGACTGGGGCAGCCTGCCCATCGCGGGCGGGATCGAGGTCGCCTACAAGTCGGAACTGGAAGCATCGGACGACCCGGAGGCGGAACTGGAGGCCATCCGCGAACGCCTTGGCAAGGTCACCAGCCCGTTCCGCAGCGCCGAACGGTTCAATGTCGAAGACATCATCGATCCGCGCGATACCCGCCCGCTATTGTGCGAATTCGCGCAGCTCGCGTGGCGGCGGCTGGACAGCGAGCGTTAGTCGGGGCGCTGCATTTCATCCTGCGGCGGGCCGAACAGGCGGCCCCGCTCGCTGAACAGCACCAGCGCCAGGCTGGTCAGCCCTGCGGCCAGTAGCGCCAGCGCCAAAGGCCGTGCCGTGCCGTCGTAGAGATAGCCGATCAGCGATCCCAGCACCGCGCCGGTCGTCAGGCGCAGGCTGGCATGGACCGAGCTGGCCGCGCCCGCGATGTCGAAGAACGGGTTCATCGCAATCGATCCGAAATTGGTCCCGATGAAGCCCAGCAGCGCCATGTTCGCAGCCATCAAGGGCACGAATTGCCACAGCGACTGCTCCGGCTGGAAGGCGAAGAATACCTGCAGCGCGGCAATGCCGACAAAGGCGAACAGCGCCGTATGGCTGACCCGGCGCGCACCGAAGCGTTCGACGATGCGGGAGTTCGACCAGTTGGTGACGGCCATGGACCCGGCGCACAGCCCGAAGATCAGCGGGAAGCTGTCGCTCGCGCCGAAGGTCTCTCCGATCAATTGCTGGCTGGAATTGATGAACCCGAACAGGGCGCCGAACACCAGCGCGCTGCCGAAGATGTATCCGATGGCCTGCCGCAGGCCGATCGCGCGCTTCATGTTGCCGCCGATGACGGAGGGGCGGATGGGCTGGCGGTTCTCCTCCGCCAGCGATTCCGGCAGGCGGAACCAGACCCAGGCGAAGATCAGGCAGCCCTGCAGCGCCATGGCCAGGAAGATCAGGTGCCAGTCGCCCAGCAGCAGGATCGCCTGCCCGATGCTGGGCGCGACGGCGGGCGTCAGCAGGAAGATGACGAAGATGAGGCTCATCATGCGGGCCATCTTGTCGCCGCCCACCCGGTCGCGGATGATGGCGGGCGGCAGGGCGACGATCCCTGCGCCGAGAAAGCCCTGCGCTGCGCGAATGCCAACCAGCACCTCGAACACATTGGCGAAGGCACTGGCCAGCGACAGCACGATATAGATCGCGATGGAGGTCAGCAGGACCGGACGCCGCCCGAACCGGTCGGCCAGCGCGCCGGGCACCAGCGCGCCCGCCCCTGCAGCCAGCAGGTAGGCGCCGACGACGAATTGCCGTTCGTTGCCAAGGCCGCCGAAATCGGCCGCAATCTCGTCGAGCGCGGGCAGGATGGCGTCGATACCGAAGGCCTGCAGCGCCATCAGCATGGCCATCATCCATATGAGCTCGGTCTCGCCGATGGCTTTCCGGATTGCCTGCGTGGCAGGGGCTGGAGTGTTGTCGCGCGCCATGACTGTTTCCTTGGCGACCGCACCGCCCCTTGACCACCCGTTTTGTTGCATGTGCGAAGAATTCGCAAATCGGCGAAATGGTTCCCCTGCCGCAGCACGCTCCCTAGATAGGAAGGCGTGGACGAAACGGGCGAACAGAACCGCGAGGGCGACCCCAGGGGCGAAGTCGACAGCGAAGCCGAAGGCCTGCGCAAGATCATCCATGTCGACATGGACGCCTTCTTCGCCAGCGTCGAACAGCGCGACAATCCCGAATTGCGGGGGAAGCCCGTGGCCGTCGGCGGGTCCAGCGGGCGCGGCGTGGTCGCGGCGGCCAGTTACGAGGCGCGGCAGTTCGGCGTGCGCAGCGCCATGCCGTCCGTTACCGCGAAACGGCTCTGTCCCGACCTCGTATTCGTGAAGTCGCGCTTCGATGCCTACCGCGAGGCGAGCCAGCAGATCCGCGAGATCTTCCGTTTCTACACCCCGCTCGTCGAACCGCTCAGCCTCGACGAGGCCTATCTAGACATCACCGAAGACCTGCAGGGCATGGGCTCTGCCACCGCCACTGCGCAGGCCATCCGCAAGCGCATCCGCGAGGAGACGGACCTGACGGCCAGCGCCGGGGTCAGCTACAACAAGTTCCTGGCCAAGCTGGCGAGCGACCAGAACAAGCCCGATGGCATCTGCGTCATCCGCCCCGGCGAGGGCGAGGCCTTTGTCCAGTCGCTGCCCGTCCGCCGCTTCCACGGGATCGGGCCCAAAGCGGAGGAGAAGTGCAGGCGGCTGGGCCTGGAGACAGGCGCTGACATAGCCGCGAAGGACCGCGCATGGCTGCGCCAGCACTTCGGGAGCTTCGGCGATTACCTGTTCCGTGCGGCACGCGGCGTGGACCTGCGCCCCGTGCGATCGAACCGCCTGCGCAAATCCGTCGGCGGGGAGCGGACCTTCAGCGCGGACATTCACGAGGCGGACGCCCTGCGGGAGACGCTGGAACGCATCGTCGACATCGTGTGGGAGAGGATCGAGCGGGCGCAGGCAAAGGGAAAGACCGTGACGCTGAAGCTGAAATACAACGATTTCACGCTGCACACGCGTGCCCAGTCGGTCAGCCAGCTGGTGGAGGACAAGGACACTTTCGCGCGGCTGGGGCGCGAATTGCTGGAGGAGGAAATTCCCCTTCCCCGCCCGATCCGGCTGATGGGCCTCACCCTGTCGAACCTGGAACGCGACGGAGACGAGGAATCGCGCCGCCGCGATGGGAAGACCGGCCAGCTGGCCCTGTTCTAGCGCGAACCTGTTCCAGCCCCAGCTTGCCCCAGCAGGGCGATCCTGGTCGCGGCAAGCGTGCTGAGCGGCTGCGGGAGGGCGTCCAGGGCGAAGAATGCGGCGCTTTCGATCTCGCGCCGGTCGGCGGCCGGCGGTCCGTACAGTCCAGCGGTGACGACATGGGCACGGTGAGGAGAGCCCGACAGCGTCTCGTCCACGAAGCCCAGATAGCGCGCATCGACCAGCACGGCGCCCAGTTCTTCCTGCATCTCGCGCCGTGCGGTCTCGACCGGCTCTTCCCCGCGTTTCATCCCGCCGCCCGGCAAGGTCCAGACCTGCGGTCCGTAAGCGTGCCGGACCAGTAATATCTCTCCCGCACCGCTGCGCAGGATCACCGACACCCCTTCCAGTTGCACCTTGCGCCAGAGCCGCCAGCGATGGCGGACCCTGTGCGCGCCCTTCAATGCTGCCCGGTGCAGGGGTCGCGGGACCAACGACTGGATCAGGTGAAGCACGTAACGTCCTGCGTCGCCGCGCCCAGCAGGCGGGCCACCGGCAGGTCGTTCTCTCCCTTTGCTGCGACGTCGAAGATACGAGCCTTGTCGGCATTGCCGCCGAGCGTGAACAGGATGTCTTCGCTCTCCAGCAGCGCCGGTATCGTCAAGGAGATGCGGTCGAAAGGAGCCTCGGGCGGCAGCGGGTCGGGCGTCAGCCGCACGATCTTTTGCGGGGCATCCACCTGCGGATCGGTGTTGGGAAACAGCGAGGCGATATGCCCGTCGCTGCCCATGCCGAGCCAGCACAGCGTGAAATGCGGAATCTTCTCCATCACGGTCAGCGCCGCGACCTCCGCCCCTGCAGGCTCGAACAGGACACGCAGCTTGCCGGTGTTGGAGGCAGCGTGATCTTCCGGCACGATCCGGTCGTCGCCCGGCCAGACCACGATGCGCTTCCAATCGAGCGAACGGCGGACCAGTTCCTCCATGATCGGGAACGGTGTCGACCCGCCGGGCACGGCGATCGGAACGGGCCCGTCGGTATTGGCCAGAGCCTTTGTAAGCCGGGCCTCCAACCAGTCTGCAATGTCGCCGGGCTTTGCGTTTTCCTTGATGGTGAGGTTCTGCATGGATGCATCCTAACGCAAAGGCCGCGCCCGGGCATCCCCGGACGCGGCCTGTCGCATTCGTATTTCGCGAAGAACCTTACTTCAGCGTCTGGCTGAGGAACCAGACACGCTCTTCCGCCATGTCGGTCCAGTCGTCGAGCAGGCCGTCGGTCGCATTGTCGCCGGCCTTCTCGGCCAGTTCCTTCATGCCCTTCAGGCGCTTGACCAGCGCTGCGTTGTCGTCGCGCAGTTCGGTGACCATCGCATCGGGCGTCAGGGTCACGTCGTCCTGGTCCTTGACCTGCGTATGCTTTGCGACGGAGCCGACAGAAGTTAGCGTCATCATGTCGTTCTTGCGCACGCGCTCGCCAATGTCGTCGATCTGGTCGCGGATTTCCACGGCCTGTTCGTCGAACAACAGGTGCAGGTCGCGGAAACGCGGTCCTGCAACGTGCCAGTGGAAATTCTTGGTCTTGATGTAGAGCGCGAAATGATCGGCCAGGAGCCCGTTCAGTTCGTCGACCAGTGCCCGTTTCGAATTGTCGCCTGCGTCTGCCATATGTCTTGCCTCCGGATTGTTTTGGGTTTCGCATTGGTAATGCGCGAAAGCCCTCGCGGGTTTCCGGCGAAGTCGCATTCAGAGCAATCGATATCGTCGATCAAAGGATTAGGCCGCGTGCGGATAATCCGATTACAACCCCGGCCACCAGCGTCGCCGCTGCCAGTGCGAGGCGAAGCGCCCGTAAAGGCACGGTTTTTTCCAGCCGCTCTCCGGCCAGCCAGCCAAGCGTGATGGCCGCCACGCCGCCCAGCGCGCCGCCCAGCGCCACAAGAGCAGGTATCGCGGTAGCGGCAGCGAGGGCGAAAATGATGAAGCGCGAGGCATCGCCGAACTGTCTCAGGCACAGGACGAGGAAGGCGGCGAAGACGGATCGCGTCGGCTCCGCCGCAGCGGTGTCCCGATTGGGCCACGCCAGTTCCACTGCCGCTGCGATCAACGAGAACGCGACCAGCATCCGGCGGCCCGATGTCGGCAGGAGGCCCGCGATACTGGCCCCGGCAAAGGCCATGACCACGGCCGAGACAACAACCGCGGCCCATCCTGCCGCCAGTATCGTGGTCCGTGTCCGCGCGGCCATCTGCGCCACCAGCAACTGGTCGCGCGCGCCCTGCCCGATCAGCAGCGCGGCGACGAAGGCGAAGAGGAAACCGGACATCGTCGCGCCGGGCAACGGGAGCCGGTTTGCGGCCCCCGTCCCTGCCTCGTCAGACCCAGGGGCCGGTAATCGCCACCGTCACCGTGGGACTGTAGGCATTGACGAAGAACCACTTGCCATCGCGGGAGAAACAGCCGCCCGCCAGTTCGGTCTGCATGTTCAGCCGGCCGAAGGGATAGGCGACACCTTCGGGCGTGATGCCGCGCAGGTAATTGTCGACAGGATCGGTATACTGGTCCTCGCACACGATCAGGTCGCCGAACGGGGCGACGGTCAGGTTATCGCCGTAATTGAACTGCTCTTTGCTTTCACTTTCGAAGAACAGCTCGAACCGGTCGTCCGCGCCGTCATAGCCGGGCCGGATGCGGAACACCTGCCCCAGCTTCTTCGCGCCGCCGCTGGTCGAGCAGACGTAGAATTCGTCCTCGCCCATGTGGATGCCTTCGCCGCGCGCGATCAGGACACCGCCCTCGGCTGCGGCACGCAAGCGGAGGTCGTCCTCTGGCGCTTCGACATTGTCGATATCGATCCAGCGCACAGCCTTCGCGACGCCGACCTGCATGGCGCTGCCATCCCAGTTGCGGCTGTCGCGCGTGCCATCGGTGGCGACCATGAATTGCAGGCGTCCGCCCGCCGCCAGATTGCCGGGCTCTTTCGGCAGGAAGCGATAAAGCACCGAGTCGTCCCTGTCCTCCGTCAGGTAGACGATGCCCGACCGCGGATCGACACAGGCGGCCTCGTGGTTGAAGCGGCCCATGGCGGTCAGCGGCACGGCCTCCACCTGCCGGCCCGCGGCGGCGGGGACTTCGAACACCCAGCCATGGTTCTTCGCCAGCCCTTCGCCATAGCGCTGGCCCGGCCCGGTCGGCGCTTCCTCGCAGGTCAGCCAGCTGCCCCACGGCGTCACTCCGCCCGAACAGTTCCGGATCGTGCCCGCCAGACTGCGGTATTCCTGTTCGACGGCAAGCGTTTGCGCATCCAGCACGATGGTCGTCGTCCCGCCGGGAACGATGGTCCCGTCGCGGGTGCCGTATCCATGTGCGAGCGTGCCGCCCGCATCGTCGGTCGGGACGAGTTCGTGGTTGCGCACCAGCGCGATCCTGCCATTTCCGAGGTCGAGGCAGCCCATGCCGTCCGCCTTGTCCGGCACGGCGCCGCCATCCGACATGGCATTGCCCAGCCGCGAAAGCACGCGGTAGGAGAAGCCTTCCGGCAGGTCGAGCATGCCCGCCGGGTCCTTCACCAGCGGACCGTAGCCGGTCGCGCCGCGCCCCGGATTGCCGGCGCGCGCGATCTGCGGCGCGGGTGCGGTGCTGCACCCGCTGGCGGAAAGGGCAGCGAACGCGCTGCCCGTCGCGGCGAGGAACCGGCGGCGGCTGGTATTGGAGAAAGCGTTCATCGTCTCGAAGATCCTGTCGAATGGGTCGTTTGACATCAGCCTATCACGGCTACAGCGTTATGACAGTCAATAAGGAGAGAGCCTCGTGAAACTTGAAGATGGACTAGGTGCGGTAGTGACGGGCGGCGCGTCGGGCTTGGGCCTCGCCAGCGCCCGGGCACTGGCCGCAGAGGGTCTGAAGGTCGCCATTTTCGACATCGATACCGAGAAAGGCCCGACTTGCGCCGAGGAGATCGGCGGCACGTTCCATCACGTCGACATCACGGACGAGGCATCGGTGGAGGACGGCTTCGCCGCAGCCCGCAGCGCGCACGGGCAGGAACGGGTCACGATCCACTGCGCCATGACCAGCCGCCGCGGCAAGACGCTGGGCTGGGACAAGGAGAGCGGGCGGTACAAGCGGCTCTCTACCGAGGATTATGCCTACGGCGCGGAAGGGATCCTCGTCTCCAGTTACCGCATCGCCAGCCATTCGGCGCTCGGCATGGCGAACAGCGATCCGCTTAACGATGACGGCGAGCGCGGGGCCATCGTCCTGACCGCCAGCGTCGCGGCACAGGATGGCCAGATCGGCCAGGTGATCTATGGCAGCTGCAAGAGCGGGGTGAACGGCCTCGTCCTGCCCATGGCGCGCGACCTGATGGATGTGGGCATCCGCGTGAACAGCGTCATGCCGGGCATTTTCGCGACGCCGCTGATGCTGGGGATGAAGGACCGCAATCCGCAGATGTGGGACCAGCTCAATGCCAGCGTCCCCTTCCCCAAGCGGCTCGGCGAACCGGAGGAATTCGCCAGCCTGATCGTGGAGATCGCGCGCAACACCTACATAAACGGCCACCAGTTCCGCCTCGACGGCGCAATCCGGATGCCGCCGAGATAAGGTTGAGCCGGTCCTGCTGCGGCAGACCTCAGCTACACCGCGCCAGCTGTTCGCTGGATGGGACGATACGGTCGAATTCCACAGCCTGCCGCAGCTTCGCAATCCAGCCGCGGTCGACGAACGGCATCCACTGCAGCATTCCGCGATACAGGTTCGGCTTGCGATCGATCAGTTCCGCCCTGACCTCCCGCGCTTCGCCTGTTCGGCCCATCGCGGCCAGCGATGCCGTTTCCAGAACGTGGGCGAGGACATAGCCGGGATGGGTTGCCTGTATCGTCTGGGCTGTCGCCAGGCTTTCCTCGTAGCGTCCCAGCATCCAGTAACTCGTGCCAAGCGCACCGAGTGCCAGGAAACGTTTCGGATCGAGCGGGGTCAGGAAAAGCGCGTGCTTCAGCAAGTCGATCGCCGGTTCGGGATCGCCCGCCAGGTAATAGGTCGATCCCAAATGGACATAGGCCTGCCCAAGCCCGGGATCGAGCGCGCAAGCCTGCTCCAGATGGGTCCGTGCGGAGCCGGGTCGTCGCTGCCAAGTTTCCAGTATGCCATTGAATAGCGGGCCGCGCGCATCCAGCGGGTCGGCGCGCATTGCGGCGCGGATCAGGACCGCTAGGTCCCTGAAGGTAGTAGCCGTGGCGCGGTCGACCCAGTGTTGCCACAGTTCCAGATTGGCCTGGAGCATCAGCAACTCGCCGTTTTCCGGCGTTTTGCGCATCCCCTGATCGATCAGGATCCGCGCCTTGGCGAAGGATTCCCTATTGAACTGATTGATGTGGAACCTGATACGCCAGAGTTCCTCGTTCACACTGTCGATCGCGCCGGAGGCAGAGGTGTCGAAATGGCGTTGTTCGCAAACATCGAAAGACGCCCCCACGCAATTGGCGATCCGGGCGATCTCGTCCGCCGCCGAGGCAGGGTCCTGCGGACTGATGGTCCGCGTGTCCGTCCAGCGGATGATCCGCCCGGGCATTTCGAGGAACGAGAATGTCGCCCGCATTTCGCCTTCCGACGGAATGATATTCGTTTCCAGCAGATACCGGCAAGCAGGTGTTTGCCGGTCGTGCTCGCCGTCGCCCGATACGATCGGAAGCCACCGCATTCGCGTGAGAGCAACAGACAGGCCGTCACCGATCGAGCGCGCCATCATCGCGGCGGCCGCATCATGCCCTGCGGCCGTAGGCGGTACGACCGCGATGTAAGGCGGCAATGCAGATCGGTCCGAAACCGGTTCCACACGCTGGATGCTGCGCGGGCGGTCGTATGTTTCCCGGTCGAAATGCAGCCGCATGTCTCGCAGCCACTCCTCGAATTCCTCCTCGCTGGCGAGATCGAGCCCCTCGCAGAATTGCAGCTTGCCACCCCGGCCATGCTCGTCGGACACATCGACATGCACGCGGCTTTCGTCGAGACTCACTATACGGTTATCGGACCGGAGGACGTCCAGCCCGGCCTGCGCGAAAACGGCACGCAGGTTCGACAATTCCCGGCGCAGGCTGCTTTGCGCCTGCTTCTGCGCGCGAGAGCCCCACAGGACCCGTTGAAGCCAGGTGCGCGACCGTTCGAACCGGTCTGCCGTGGCCAGTGTCGCCAGAAGGGCGATGGCTTTCTTGCTGCTGATTTCCACGCGTCGCCCCGCAGACGATTCCACGCGTGGTGTGCCGAAAAGGTAGATCAATGCATCTGGCTGGTCGCTCATTACGTACCCCGAAAATGTCTCCCCGCCGACCCGAATAAAGGCGGAAAGCTCAAGCTGGTTCGACGCGACCAAATTTCACCCTGTATTCAGAGCATTGTTCTCGCCGGTACCGATAATCAGGAATGTGGGAACTATAAAGCCTGATTAGCCCAGAAAAGTTATTTTTCACGCGATTCGAACGCTTTGCTCACGCGAGACGAGCGCCTTTCGAACGCAGCTTCGGTCATACCCCGCCGCAATCCGCACCAGGAAGGTCTGCGGAGTTGGAATCGTAAACTGCACAGGGGTAATTCAATGCAGAAGAAGACGCAGCTGGCGCTGGGCGTAGCCACCGCCGCAATCATCACGGGCCTGGCGACACCGGCCAACGCGGCCTGCAAGGTAGACGGTTCGACCGTCACCTGCACTGCCGACAGTACGGCCACCGAAGTCAACGCCGCCCTAGCCAGCGTCGCAGGCAATGACGTCACGCTGGAATTTGTCGACGACGCACTCGTCACCCAGCCATTCAGTCAGATCTTCCCGACGCAGCAGGGACAGGTCGCCATCGATAATGCAGGGGCGATCGGCACCGAAGATGCGCCGGTCGGGATCGGATATTTCGGAACGGCCGATGATGCCGGCAACACGTTCTCCCTGGATAATAGCGGTTCGATTACCGGCAATGTTTCGGTGCAGAATGTCGGCGGCGAAGTTGCTTTGACCAATAGCGGTCTTCTTGCAGGCGGTGTCTTCGTCAACGTGACGGGCCCCGCGACGCTGATCAGCACCGGACAAATCGACGGCTTCGGATCGCAGGCTGTCTATCTTGGCTCGCGAACCTCTGCCGAGGCCGTCATCGAAGGCGATGTCGGCACTGCGGCAACGTCCACGGACGATTCCGACCTCCGTGATATCGTGGTCCAGTCGCAGGTATTCGTATCGCAGCCTTTCACCAGTGACACCGAAACCGAAGACGGCGTCACCACCACGACCACGTCTTCCGGATTCACCTACGAAGGTGGCAGCGCATCGGTTGTCATCGGCGAGGAAGCGAATACCGGATCGGTCCGCGCCGTCGGACTGGAAGATGCAAGCGTTGCGGTCGACGGAACGGTCGGATCGCTGACGCAGTATGACAGTGCCCGCGCAAATTCCGATGTCACGGCGCGGTCGACGGTTTCGGTCAGTACCAGTGACGGCAACAACAGCACCTATGACGAGACGACCACGGAGACTGCCCTGGGCGGCGACGCGTCGGTCGCCGTCGGCGAGACCGGATCTGTCAGCGGCGATGTGCAGGCGAACGGCCTGAACTCCGCCACCGTGATTATCGATGGCTCGGTCGGCAACGAGGCCTTTATCGGCGCTGCATTCGCCACGTCTTCTGGCACGGACCGCGTCGACACCTTTTTCAGCGAAAGTGATGGAACCGCGGTTTCCAGCACGTCCAGCCAGCAAAGCACCAGTTCTGGCGGCGATGCCTCCATCGCCATCGGCGAAACCGGCTCTGTAAGGGGCGATGTCGGTGCTTTCGGCAACGACGATGCCAGCGTTTCGAACGAAGGCGTCGTGACAGGTTCGATCAACGCCAACGCATCGGGCAGCGATACGCTAAGCCAGTTTTCGTCATCGTCCGACGGAGCGGGCAGTGGCGCTTCCACCAGTTCGTCAACCACGGTGCGGACGGGCGGTACGGCATCGATCGATAACGCGGAAGGCGCCCTCATCGGTCTTGACGCTACCAGTCCGATCCTGGTGTCTGCCTTTGGCCATACCGCCAGCAGCGTGACCAACGCCGGACGCATTAATGGCGATGTGCGCGTCCTGTCCAACGCGACCAATCTCGCAAGCGAGCAGACCAGCTCGTCCGACAGCGACACCGATGACGATGGCGTCACGACGACCGTCGACCGGAGCACCAGCCGCGATTCGAGCACGAGCGTTGGCGGCGATGCCAGCTTCGCCAATGCGGAAGGCGGCCTGGTTACGGGATCGGTCACGGTGCTGGGCGGCAGCAGTGCCGACTATGTGAACGAAGGTGCTGTAATCGGTACGACAAACGTCGAGAGCATTCGTACCGACAGCACGTCTGCCGAAACCAGGACGGATACGATCGTCAACACGCCCGGGCCCGAAGGCGGCTTCGTCCGGACCATCGAGCGGGACGGCGAGCAATCGAACTCGTCGAGCGGCGGTGATGTAACCGGGCTTTACGCCGGTACGAACGGAGCCGTCCAGTTCGCACCGTTCGGAGATGCCAGCGACGGATCGGTCACCCAGGTTTCCAGGGGCGGCAACAGCGCCGCTACAGTGACAGGCACGATCTTCGGCAACTTCTACGGCGAAGCAACCGGATCCGAATTCACATCGTCCTTCTCCGAAGACACGACCCTCGAATACGATGCGGACGGCGATATTCGCCGGTTTGAATCGAATACATCGTCGACAGACACGAACGACCAGACCGAAAACGACAGTTCGCTTATCGTGAACGGCGGCCGGATAACGCAGGACGCACGCCTTTACGCAACGGGCGATGCAACGGCAGTCATCGACAATGGCGGGATCGTGGAAGGCAGCCTGACCGCTACCGCGCAGAGCTTTGGCGGGTCCGAGAGCAGCGATTCCAGCAGCCAGCTCACGACGTATGACGAGGACGGCAACTTCCTCACCAGCGACTTCGTCACCACGTCCAGCTATTCGAGTGTCGCCGGCGATGGCGACGTTGCCGTCACCATCGGCGAAGGCGCAGTGGGCGGATCGGTCTTCACGAACGGTTCGGCTGGTAGCAACAGCTTCGTACTGGGCGCCGACGGATCGGTCGGCGGATCGGTCGTGCAAAGCAGCCAGGGGGCGTCGTTGTCGAATGAAAGCACGTTTGCCAGCAGCAGCACGCCGACCGGATCGTCGACCACCAATGACTATTCGCGGGCGTCCATGGCGACCGGCGGCGACGTTGTGGCGGATGTTGCCGGCACGATCGGTGTCGGCGATGCAGGTCCGCTGGGTTACGGCGATGTTGCCAGTGGTGCCGGAGGGAGCCTCTCGCTCTTTACCAATGCAGGCAATGCGGATGCCGTCCTGACCGGCCAGGTCCGCGGTTCCGTCTCGGTATTTGCGCAAGGCAGCGATACCTCCTTTGCCGTCCAGGAAGAGACGGCGAACGGCGCGACGATTGCACGTTCATCGCAGTCGACGTCGACCGCAACCGGCGGAACGGCGAGCCTGGCAGTCGATGCCGGAAATCGCGATGTTCCCGCCAATTTCGGCAACATCACGGTCATCGGCCGCGATGGCTCCAGCGCCGTCATCGGTGCAGACAGCACGGTCCTCGCGGCAACCAACGGTGCCTTCATGCAGGTCGGCGACGTTTTCTACGATAGCGCGTCCACCAGCGACGAAACCGATTTCATCGGCGGAACGCCAGATACGGTGACGCGCACGTCCGAGCAAATCGGCAACGGCGGGCCGGCCAGCCTGGTCAATGACGGGCGCATCGGCTTCGATGGCGGGACCGATTTCGACGGTGCCAACGCTTCTGTCTCGGTCATTAGCGCGACCGACGCATCGGCGGTCAACAACGGACAGATCTTTGGATCGCTCCACGCATCCTCGCTGTACGAGAACACCTCTTCGATCACGACCGAAACCGACCGGGGCGATGTGACCCGGGTGAATACGACCACGACGACATATGCCGCGACCGGCGGTTCGGCCTCGATCGCCAATAATGGCCTCGTCACGGGCAACGCTTCCCTGGAGGCGCTGGACGGAACACTGGTCAATAACGGTGTGATCCGCGGAGATATCCAGCTGGGCAGGAGCGTCGATAACTACACGACGCAGTCGGTCGACACGCTGACCCAGCTCGGCGAAGAGGAAGTCCTCGACCTCGCCGAAGCGATCGAACAGGGCTATGCCGTCGAACAGAACGGCCTTGTCGGCGGAACGATTTCGGTGACGGGTGTTTTCGGACAGCTCGACGACCGGGAACAGACGAGCTCCATTACGGCCGACATTGCGCTGAACAGCGGATCGGTGACGGGCGGCGGCGTCTTTGCCGAATATGACGAGGAAACGGGTGAACGCTTTACCGCGACCAACGTGACCCTGAATGGCGCCGGCTTCCTCGGACTTGGCAACGTTGCCCTGTCCCAGCTTGAAACGGCGTTCGGCGATGCCGATCCGGGTATTGCTGCTGCAGGCGACCTTTCTGCCTATGCAGGTGGAGCGCGCGTACTGGGCGTCGACACCCTGACCAAGACCGGTGACGGTGTGTTCCTGATCACAGGTGCACCCTTTGCGCCGATGACCAACACCAACACCCTGGCCGATTACACGCTGGACCTCGGAACCTTCGCCATCGACGGCGGGGAAATCCAGCTGGCCACGGCCGGAACCGGTGCCGTGTTCGGCATTCGCGGCGATATCGTCAATTCTGCCGGGCTGGTCCTGGGCAACAGGATCGACCTTCCCGCCCCGCTGTTCGGCACGAATGCCTCGGTGAACGCAATCGACGGTGTCGAAGTCTACCAGAACGGCGATTTCGTGCAGACCGGCAGCGGTACGCTCTCGGTCGGTGTGATGCCTACCCTGGTACGGGTCGTCGACCCGGCATTCTCCAGCATCAGCGTTTCCACCAACCCGCTGGCAGTCCAGTCCATCGGTTTGGCATCCGGACTGTTCACCACACCGGAAAATGCCTTCGGGCAGGCCTTCACCGAACTCGGCATGGGCTTCCTGACGGTCGACGGCGACATGGACCTGGCCGGCACGGTGGAACTGGTCAGCCCGACGGGCGGCCTGTTCACCAATGGCCAGACGGTAGATATCGCAAGCGTGTCCGGTACGGTTACGACCAGCGCAGGCGTCGACGTCAACTCCAGTTCGAACTTCGTAAGCTTCGATCTCGATACCCGTTCGGAAGACGGGCGGACCATCGTGTTTGCAAGCGCAGACCGTGCCGGGTTCGAAACAGCCGGTAACAACCAGAACGCAATCGCTGCAGGCTCGGCCCTCAGCGCGTCGTTCGACGACGTGGTGACCACGATCCAGTCCGGAACTGCGGGCGGTATCGGCATTGCCGGAGACCGGTTCGTGCTGGCACAGGATCTCGCCAATATCTTCGTCGGTTTCGATACGCTGCTGACGATGGACCAGGTCGGCACGGCTCTGAACGAACTGGCGTCCGGCGAATTCTACGGTTCGCTCGCCACGCTGGAAACGACGGCTCCGTTCGTCGATGCAATCAGCAGCCGGCGCGTGCCGGATGGCGCAAGCGGCTTCAATGTGTGGCTTGCCCCGTCGGGCGACTTCGTCGACCTGGAAGGCGACAGCGCTGTCGGATCGCGCGACATCGAAGCCGATAATTACGGCGGGTCCGTAGGCTTCGGTATCGCCACCGGCAACGGTGAAATCGGCGCCGGTGTCGGCTATGGCCGGATCAGCGCCAATGCCGACAGCAACCTGCTGATGGCAGAAGCCGATACCTGGATGCTTGGTGCCTATCTGCGCCAGGGCTTCGGCAACTTCGCCATCAGCGCGGATGTGGTCTATGGCTGGAGTGACTGGAACGCCTCGCGGGTCATGCCGACCCTGTCCCGGACCGCATTCTCCGAATTCGACAGCACCGAGCTGCGCGGCGATTTGCGGGCCGAATACATGGTCGACTTCGGCAATGGCTGGGTGGCTCCGTTTGGCCAGCTGACATTCCGCCAGTTCGATTTCGACGGATTTACCGAAGACGGTGCCGGCGCAGTCAACCTGGTGGTCCAGGACGCTGATGAGACGGTTTTCACCCCGACGCTGGGCCTGCGGGCAGGAACAAGGTTCGAAACCGGCCTTGCGACGCTGCGTCCCGAAGTCACGCTGGCTTACAGCTTCGATGACGACAACGCCTCGTTCCGCGATGTCGCCTATCTCGGGGCTCCGGCCAACAGCTTCCGCCTTCAGGGTGTCGATCCGGATGGATACTTCACCATCGGCGCCGGACTGTTCGCGGATATCGGTGTAAACTCGGGCGCCTTCCTGCGCGCCAGCTATGCGACCGGCAGCAATGTCGATGTCACGAGCGTCAATGCGGGCGTAACGATCGGCTTCTGACCACGGCCGACGAGACGAGAAGGCGGGATTCCCTTTCGGAGTCCCGCCTTCTTCTTTTTGGATGACAGGACAGCCACGTGACGAATTGCGAGGAATTGTTTTCCGCTTTAGGCATCGTCTTCCCCGGCAGGGTCAGAGCCCTTCTGTCGGACGGCGTACTGGAAGGAATCGCCGGGCGTTTCGAGGCGGGAACGTTGCAGGCCATAGGCACCGTTATCGAAAACGGTTGTCCTGCCCATGCGTCGTTCGGCTCGGCAGGGGCAGAAGCTCAGATTTCGTGCCGTGACGTGCTCGCCTGGACGGCAGAACGTTCCAGCTTCCTGGTCCGTTACGTCCATTTCCCGCACGCGCCCGGGGCCTGCCGTATGCTGGCCCTCACCACGGGCCCTCTCAAGGCAGCGCGCGAATTGCCGGTGCCGGCGGACCACCCTTTGCCGCTGACGGACAAGGAATTGGAGGTCGCCTGCGCGCTCGCCACCGACAAGAGCGCGTTAAGAATTGCCAGCGAAACGGGCCATTCGGTCCATACGGTCCGCAACCAGATCAAGAGCGCCCTGCGCTCTACCGGCCGGCATTCGCAATCCCAACTCGCCTCTCTCGTGCGTGACTGGCTGTTCTAGGCCTAACGAAGCGCAAAAGCTCTCCAGTGTTGCCGAGCAGCGGTTTTGGGAAGGCAGCGCTGGAGCGGGTGAAGGGAATCGAACCCTCGTCGTCAGCTTGGGAAGCTGCTGCTCTACCATTGAGCTACACCCGCGCGTTCGCCGGGCGATGCCTGTGGCCGATGGACGGGGCCCGGTCAATATAAACACCGGTCGCACGCTCAGCGGCGGCTGGCGGGACCGGGCGCGGTTGGTCGCGCCTCGGCCCTCGTCATACCGACTTATCTTGGCCGCCCGGCTTGTGTGAGCGCGGCGGGGGTCTAGATACACGGCAAATCGAAAACCGGAGAGACTATCATGCGCCAGATCGACCACCTGATTGCCGGGGGCTCCCCCGCCGCCACGGGCCGCACCCACAAGGTCTGGAACCCCTCCACTGGCGAAGTTCAGGCCGAGGTCGTGCTCGGCAATGCCTCCACGCTGGACGCTGCCGTTGCGAAAGCGAAGGAAGTGCAGCCCGGCTGGGCCGCGACCAATCCGCAGAAACGCGCCCGCGTGATGTTCGAGTTCAAGCGCTTGGTCGAGGAGAACAAGCAGGAACTCGCCGAACTGCTTTCCAGCGAGCACGGCAAGGTCGTCGAGGATTCGCATGGCGACGTGCAGCGCGGGCTGGAAGTCATCGAATTCGCCTGCGGCATCCCGCAGGCGCTGAAGGGCGAATACACGCAAGGCGCCGGCCCCGGCATCGACGTCTATTCCATGCGGCAGCCGCTGGGCATCGGCGCAGGCATCACGCCGTTCAACTTCCCCGCCATGATCCCGATGTGGATGTTCGGCATGGCGATTGCGGCAGGCAATGCCTTCATTCTGAAGCCTTCGGAGCGCGACCCCAGCGTGCCTGTGCGGCTGGCAGAGCTGTTCCTGGAAGCGGGGGCGCCGCAAGGCCTGCTGCAGGTCGTCCATGGGGACAAGGAGATGGTCGATGCCATCCTCGACCACCCCGACATCCCGGCCGTCAGCTTCGTCGGATCGTCGGACATCGCGCAGTATATCTACGAACGCGGCGCGGCGAATGCGAAGCGTGTGCAAGCCTTTGGCGGGGCCAAGAACCACGGGATCGTGATGCCCGACGCCGATCTCGACCAGGTTGTGAACGATCTGGCCGGCGCTGCTTTCGGCTCTGCCGGCGAACGCTGCATGGCGCTGCCGGTTGTCGTGCCGGTGGGCGAGGACACCGCCGACCGCCTGCGCGAGAAGCTGATCCCGGCAATCAACGCCCTGCGGGTCGGCGTCGCCACCGATGCGGACGCGCATTACGGCCCCGTCGTCACGCCGGAGCACAAGGCGCGCATCGAAAGCTGGATCGACACGGCCGAGAAGGAAGGCGCCGAAGTCGTTCTCGACGGGCGCGGCTTCAGCCTTCAGGGGCATGAGGACGGCTTCTTCGTCGGCCCGACCCTGCTCGACCGCGTCACGCCGGACATGGAAAGCTACCGGGAAGAAATCTTCGGCCCCGTGCTCCAGATCGTGCGCGCAAAGGATTTCGAGGATGCCCTGCGCCTGCCGAGCGAGCATCAATACGGCAATGGCGTCGCCATCTTCACCCGCAACGGCCATGCCGCGCGCGAGTTTGCGAGCCGGGTCAATGTCGGCATGGTCGGCATCAACGTGCCGATCCCGGTCCCGGTCAGCTATCACAGCTTCGGCGGCTGGAAGCGCTCTGGCTTCGGGGATATCGACCAGTACGGCATGGAAGGCCTGAAGTTCTGGACCAAGAACAAGAAGGTGACCCAGCGCTGGCCCGACGGCACGGCGGATGGCGGCCACGAAAACGCCTTCGTCATTCCGACGATGGGGTGACGGCCATGCGCGCATTTCTCCCTCTCGCTGGTTTTGCCCTCGCCCTTTCCGCCTGCACCGCCTCCGAATCGCCGGAACCGGCGGAAACGATGATGCCGGTGGAACCGGATGGCGGTATCGAGGATGGGGCAACGCCGCTCCCGGAATTGCTGGAAGACAGCGATGCGCACGAAACAACCGGTCCGGACGAAGCCGCGCTGGAAGAAGATGCAGAAGCGGATGCCGGTGCGCGCGGTATCACTGGCTCAGGTGCCACGCCGACCACGATTCCGGCCGACTATCACGGAGTATGGGATTACGTTCACGGGTCCTGCAATCCAGCCTCCGACCTTCGCCTGGAAATCTCCGGCGACCGGATCGTGTTCTACGAATCCGTGGGCCAGGTGACCGGCATAGAACGGCGGACGAATGGCGATCTGATCGTTTCCCTCGCCATGTCCGGAGAAGGAGAAACCTGGGAGGCAACGCTGAAGCTGGAAATGGATTCCACCGCTATGCGGTTGATTGTCAGCGATCCGGTGGGCGCGCCGGAGCCCTTCGACTATCGCAAGCGTTGTGAGTGAAGCGGACGGCCAAGATAACTATCGAAACGCGCCGCCAGCACGGCTAGGGATCATGCCATGACAGGACAATTCCAGCTTACCGAAGACCAGCTTGCCATCCAGGATATGGCCCGCCGGTTCACCGCCGACAATATCACGCCGCATGCCGGGGAATGGGACGAGAAAAGCCATTTCCCGCGCGACGTGATCCAGTCCACCGCTGAACTGGGCTTCGGCGCGATCTACGTGTCGGAGGAAAGCGGCGGCATCGGCCTCGGCCGGCTGGAAGCGGCGCTGATCATGGAAGCGATGGCCTATGGCTGCCCGACCACCAGCGCCTTCATCTCGATCCATAACATGGCGAGCTGGATGATCGACCAGTTCGGGTCGCAGGACGTAAAGGACCGGTATCTGCCGGACCTGATCTCCATGGAGAAGATCGCCAGCTATTGCCTGACCGAACCGGGCAGCGGGTCCGACGCGGCAGGCCTGAAGACACAGGCCGTGCTGGATGGCGACCATTACGTCCTCAACGGCACGAAGCAGTTCATTTCGGGCGGCGGGGTCAACGATGTCTACGTAACCATGGTCCGCACCTCCGACCACAAGACGAAGGGCATTACCTGCCTCGTCATCGACAAGGATACGCCCGGCGTCAGCTTCGGCGCGCCGGAGAAAAAGCTGGGCTGGAACGCCAGCCCCACCGCGCAGGTCATCTTCGAGGATGCGCGCGTGCCGGTCGCCAACCGCGTCGGTGACGAGGGCGAGGGTTTTCGTTTCGCCATGATGGGTCTGGACGGAGGGCGGCTGAACATCGGGGCGTGTTCGCTTGGCGGAGCGCAGCGGTG
Organism: Erythrobacteraceae bacterium WH01K; assembly: GCA_027941995.1. NCBI lineage: Bacteria > Pseudomonadati > Pseudomonadota > Alphaproteobacteria > Sphingomonadales > Erythrobacteraceae > Erythrobacteraceae bacterium WH01K. The sequence continues at coordinate 2,622,250 of CP115966.1, forward strand.
TCTCGACGAGGCGGTGGCCTATACCAAGGATCGCCAGCAGTTCGACCAGCCTATCGCCGACTTCCAGAACACCCAGTTCATGCTGGCCGACATGGCGACCGACCTCGAAAGCGCCCGCGCCCTGCTCTATCTCGCGGCGGCGAAGGTGACGGATGGCGCTCCCGACAAGTCGCGCTTCTCCGCCATGGCGAAGCGGCTGGCGACCGACAATGGCAGCAAGGTCGTGAACGACGCGCTGCAATTGTTCGGCGGCTACGGCTATCTGAAGGACTACCCGATCGAACGCTTCTGGCGCGACCTGCGTGTGCATTCGATCCTGGAAGGCACGAACCAGGTCATGCGGATGATCGTGGGCCGCGACCTCCTGCGCCAGTAAAGGCACGAAACCATGACCCAAGACATCAACATCCACAAACACGGCCGCGTCGGCCACATCAGCCTCAACCGGCCCAGTGCGCTCCATGCGCTCACCCTCGACATGTGCCACGCGATGAGCGCGGCGCTGACGGAGTGGGAGAACGACGACAGCGTAGAGGCCATCATCCTCGACCATGCGGAGGGGCGCGGTTTCTGCGCCGGCGGCGACATCAACCTGCTGCGCAAGAGCGCGCTGGAAGATGGCGGCGTGGCGGGGCGCCAGTTCTTCCACGACGAATACCAACTGAACCACCAGATGTTCGTCTATCCCAAGCCCATCGTCGCTTTCATGGACGGCATCACCATGGGCGGCGGCGTGGGCATCGCCATGCCTGCGAAATACCGCGTGGCGACGGAGAACACCCGCTTTGCCATGCCGGAAACGGGCATCGGCCTGTTCCCCGATGTCGGCGGCGGCTGGCACTTGTCGCGCCTTGGCGGGCGGCTTGGCCAGTTCCTCGCGCTGACGGGCGCGCGGCTCGACGGGAGCGAGTGCCTGTGGGCGGGGATCGCGACGCATTACGTGCCGAGCGAGATGCTGGAGGAACTGAAGGCCCGCATCGTGGAAAAGCCCGACCGGATTTCCGGCATCTTGTCCGAACCCGTCGGCACCCCGCCTAAGGCCCGTATCGAAGCCAATGCCGACCTCATCCGCAAGCATTTCGCATCCGACCGCTACGAGGACATCCTTGCCAGCCTGGAAGCGGCGGCGGACGATGGCGACACCTGGGCGGCGAAGGAGCGCGACACGCTGGGCACGAAGAGCCCGCAGACCTGCAAGGTCGCGCTGCGCCAACTCGCTGAATCCGAAAAGCTGGACAGCTTCGCCGAGAACATGGCGATGGAATACCGCATCGCCAGCCGCGTGCTGGTGCGCCCCGATTTTGCCGAGGGCGTGCGCGCCGTGATCGTGGACAAGACGAACGACCCGAAATGGGACCCTCCCACTCCGCAGGATGTGAGCGAGGAACTGATCGACAGCATCTTCGCCCCCCTGCCCGCAGACGAAGAATGGAAACCGCTATGAGCGACTACGAAACCATCCTGACCGAAACCGACGGCGCGGTGACGATAATCACGCTGAACCGGCCGAAGGCGCTGAACGCGCTGTCCAGCGTGGTGCTGGACGAGCTGATCCAGGCGTTCGCCGCCTACCAGGCCGACGACAGCCAGCTCTGCGCGATCCTGACCGGCAGCGGGGACAAGGCCTTTGCCGCGGGCGCCGACATCAAGGAAATGTCGGACAAGGCGGCAGCCGATTTCTACCTGGACGATTTCTTTTCCAAATGGACGAGCGAAATCGTCAAGACCACGCGCAAGCCGTGGATCGCCGCGGTCAACGGCTTTGCCCTTGGCGGCGGGTGCGAGCTCGCCATGATGGCCGATTTCATCATCGCCAGCGACAATGCCAAGTTCGGCCAGCCGGAGATCAAGCTGGGCGTCGCACCGGGCATGGGGGGCAGCCAGCGCCTGACCCGCGCGGTCGGCAAATCGAAGGCGATGGAAATGTGCCTCACCGGCCGGATGATGGATGCCGAAGAAGCCGAGCGCAGCAACCTCGTCGCCCGCGTCGTGCCCCACGCAGACCTGATGGCCGAGGCGAAGAAAACCGCCGCGACCATCGCTTCGATGCCGCCGATGGCTGCAATCGCGAACAAGGAAATGGTCAACAGCGCCTTCGAAATGACGCTCGATCAGGGCCTGACACAGGAACGCCGCCTGTTCCAGATCCTCACCGCGAGCGAGGACAAGAAGGAGGGCATGGCGGCGTTTATCGAGAAGCGTGAAGGGCAGTGGAAGGGTCGGTGATAGAACCACTCCTTTTGATTATTGTTGGAGCGATTGGAAGCTATCTCGCTTGGTTGGAATTAAAAGACTATCGCGAAGGCGAAGGTAACTTCTCAAAACGGCGTCGTGTGTCGTTTGGACGCGGAAAGATCGCGCGTCGTGCCGTAACTTTTCGTGCTTGGTCAGAATTGATGGCCCTCGCTGTGACAGGGCCGCTCTGCTTGTTCTTCGGACTGTGGCTACTCATAATTTGAACGGAGAGTAGAATGAAAATCGCCTTTATCGGCCTCGGCAACATGGGCGGTGGGATGGCCGCGAACCTCGTGAAGGCGGGGCATCACGTAAACGCCTTCGACCTCAGCGGGGATGCACGCGCAGCTGCCGCAGCCGCAGGCTGCGAGGCGCACGATACGGTGGAAAGCGCCTGCGACAGTGCGGAAGCGGTCGTCACCATGCTTCCCAATGGCGAAATCGTTCGCAGCGTCTATTGGGACCAGGTCATTGCCGCCACACCGAAGGGCGCGATCTTCCTCGATTGTTCGACCATCGACGTGACCACGGCAAAGGAAGTGGAAGCGATTTCCGTCGGCGCAGGGTTCGAAATGGTCGACGCGCCCGTTTCCGGCGGTATTGCTGCTGCGAATGGCGGCACGCTGACCTTCATGGTCGGCGGAACGGACAGCGCGTTCGAGCGCGCCAAGCCGATTCTGGAAGGCATGGGCAAGGCCGTGATCCATGCAGGCGAGGCAGGCGCGGGCCAGACCGCGAAGATCTGCAACAACATGCTGCTCGCCATCCACATGATCGGCACGGCCGAAGCGATGAAGATGGCCCAGAAGCTGGGGCTCGATCCGCAGAAATTCTACGAGATTTCTTCGCAATCGAGCGGCTACAACTGGTCGCTTAACGCCTACACCCCCCTCCCCGGCGTCGGCGTCGAAAGCCCGGCGGACAACGATTACAAGGGCGGGTTCGCGACCGGCCTCATGCTCAAGGATTTGCGCCTCGCGATGGAGGCGGCCGACAAGGCGGACGCCGCCGTGCCGCTCGGTGCCCGTGCTGCCTCGCTCTACGAGGACTTTGCCGGGGCGGGTAACGGCGGACTGGATTTCAGCGCGATCATCAAGACCTATTGATCTCGTCGATCACGGTTTCCAGCCACTCGCGCGGCGCCCTGCGACGACCGACATCGGCCACGAATTCCTGACCCCGCGCGACCGAACGCAGGCGACCGCCGCGTAGCCAGCGGTCGGCGCGGTCGTGATAGCTGAGCCCGCCCTTCTTCAGCCAACCGGGCCGGTTCCACAGGCTGGGCGGACCTTCGGTAACGGTGAGCCGCAATGCGTCCGACGCCCTTTGGGCCGTCCGTCCTTCACCAACGTAGATACGATCATTCTTCGCATGCATCCCCAGCGCGTGCGGATGGCCCAGCGCCGCCAGTTCGCCACGCCTCGCTTCGTCGCATGTGCTCAGGTCGACGATGTCCTCGATCCGCTGATAGCCGAAAATGCGGTGATGCGGATTGCCGCTTCCCTCGCGGAACAGTCCGAAGAACAGGAACACATCACCCACACCGACGCCCCTGTTGGCGAGATGCGTCTGCGCGGCGCCGCACTGTCCGAACAGGCACATCCCCTCGCCCGTGAACATCGGATCGTGATGGCAAGGATCGCCCGCGCCCAGCACGCCGCGACTGGCGGCTTCGGCGGCATCGCCAAGTCCCAGCTCGCCATAGGTCGTGCGGGAATACCGGCTGGCTGGTATCGGCAGACTGACCGGACGTCCCTCGATGATGGGCGATGGCCCCCCGCCGCTCGCGCTGTCGAAGCCCTTCCTGCTGAAGACGATCCTCATGTCGATCCCTTTGGCGCACTGACCAAGCGCTCACAAGTTTTGCCAAGGCGGCGTCTACCGTCTAAGTGCCGCCTTCACCGCAAACCGCGCGAGACCGGCCGCACTTCATGCAACGTATCGTCAGGAACATGGGCTGGCTGCTGGGCGGGCGCGGCGTCAATGCCGCGCTCAGCCTCGTCTACATTCCGCTGGCGACGCGCACGCTGGGCCTCGACGGGTTCGGTTATTTCGCGATCATCATCGCGCTGGGGCAGATCGTCACCGGCATTGCCAATTTCCAGACATGGCAATTCGTCGTGCGCTGGGGGGCGGAGGGCGAAGGTCCGGCGAAGGCGACCGGCTTCGCCATCGCGCTGGACCTGCTTTCGCTGGTGACGGGCGCGCTGCTGGCCGCGATCCTCGTCGCGTCTGCGCCGCTGTGGCTGCCGCTGCCGGCGGACCTGCTGTGGCTGGCTTTCGGCTATTGCCTCGTCTCGCTGTTCGCCTTGCGCTCCACGCCGACAGGGCTGCTGCGCCTGCGCTTCCAGTATGGAAGGGCAACTGCGGCAGAGGCAACGCAGCCCGTTGTCCGGGCCATCGGGGCCGTGCTCGCCTTCCTCTTCATGCCGACGGTGACGGGCTTCGTTCTCGCCTTCGCCGCATCGGAAATCGTGGTCGCTGCGGCGCTGTGGATTGTCGCCGCGCGCAGCGAACGGATCGAGACCTCGGAAATATCGCTGCGCCGCATTCCCGCCGCGCATCCCGACGCCTGGCGGTTCGTCCTGTCCACCAACCTGTCGGGCAGCCTGCTGGTCGCGGGCAAGCAGGTCATGATCCTGCTGGTCGGGGCGATCGGCGGGGAAGCGGCAGCGGGCGGGTTCCGCATTGCAAGCCAGCTCGGACAGGCGCTGGTCCAGCTGGCCCAGACGATCATAAAGGCCGTCTATCCGGAGCTTGTCCATGCAAAGGAAGACGCGGTCGCCATCGCCCGCCGGATTGCCAATGCCGCGCTCATCGGCGGTGTGCTGGCCGTTGGCGTCGCCCTGCTGTTCGGGCGCGAGGCGCTGGTCCTGATCGCGGGCGAGGAGTTCCGCGTCGTCTACTGGGCGATGGTCATCCTCGCCATTGGCGGCGCGGTGGAACTGGTCGGGGCGAGCCTGGAATCGCTGCTGGTCAGCGCCGGGCGTGCGGGCACGGCCTTCCTGTGCCGGGCCCTGCCGATGGGCCTCGCCTTCGCGCTGCTGGAAATGGCGATGGGCTGGCAGGGCCTGAAAGGCGCCGCGCTGTGCGTTCTGGGCGCGAGCGCGCTTGCCGTGATCGGGTTCTGGGTCTCGATCCTCAGCCGCCTCGATATCAGGATCAGGCCGGAGGATGCCGCGAAGGCGCCGCCCCGGCCCGTCGAATAGTCCGGCCCGCCTGATCGGGGCCGGCTAGCGGCCGCCCTGTTCGGGCATGGCAGGCTCACCGCCCTCCGGCTCCGGCTCTTTCCAGGCCAGCACCGGTTTGCGCGCCGCCTGCGTCTCGTCCAGGCGACGACGCGGTGCGTAATAGGGGGCCTGCTTCAGGCCCTGGTCGCCCGCCTTGGCCCGCTCCGCCACGGAGCGGAAGGCGGTGATGAACTGGTCGAGCGACGCCTTGCTCTCGGTCTCCGTCGGTTCGACCAGCATCGCGCCATGCACCACCAGCGGGAAATAGACCGTCATCGGGTGGTAGCCCTCGTCGATCAGCCCCTTCGCCAGATCCAGCGTCGACAGCCCTTCGCCGAAATCCCTGTCACCGAACAGGGCCTCGTGCATGCACGGCCCGCTCTTGGCGTAGGGCGCGTGCAGCAAGTCTTCGAGGCTGCGCAGGACGTAGTTCGCGTTCAGCACCGCGTCCTCGGCCACCTGCTTGAGACCGTCGGCCCCGTGGCTCAGGATGTAAGCGAGTGCGCGGGTGAACATGCCCATCTGCCCGTGGAAGGCGGTCATCCGCCCGAAGCTGTCCATCCGTCCGCCGAAATGCTCTTCGGAAAAGGCGTCCGCGTCCTCTTCCTCGACGAGGTGTACCATCCCGTCTGCGGTGCGCGCCGTGTAGGGCAGCGGCCCGTAAGGCGCGAGCGCATCGGACAGCACCACCGGGCCGGAGCCCGGGCCGCCGCCGCCATGCGGGGTGGAGAAGGTCTTGTGCAGATTGATGTGCATGGCATCGACGCCGAGATCGCCGGGACGCACCTTGCCGACGATGGCGTTGAAGTTCGCGCCGTCGCAATAGACGAAACCGCCGGCCTCGTGGACCGCGTCGGAAATCGCCTTCATGTCGCGTTCGAACAGGCCGCAGGTGTTGGGATTGGTGATCATCACGCCCGCAACGTCCGGCCCCAGCCGTTCCTTGAGCGCTTCCAGGTTCACCCGCCCGTCTTCGGTCGCGGGAATGTCTTCCACCCGGTATCCGGCAAAGGCGGCGGTGGCAGGGTTGGTGCCATGCGCGCTTTCGGGGACGAGGATGACCTCGCGCGCATCGCCGCGCGCTTCCAGCGCGGCGCGGATGCACAATATGCCGCACAGTTCGCCATGCGCACCGGCCTTGGGGCTCATCGCGACGCCGGCCATGCCGGTCAGCTCGATCAGCCAGAAGGCCAGTTCGTTGACCACTTCCAGCGCGCCGCGCACGGTATCCACCGGTTGCAGCGGGTGAACATCGGCAAAGCCGGGCATCCGCGCGACCTTCTCGTTCAGGCGCGGATTGTGCTTCATCGTGCAACTGCCGAGCGGGAACAGGCCGAGGTCGATGGCATAGTTCTGGCGGCTGAGGCGAGTATAGTGGCGCACCGTTTCCGGCTCCGTCAGCCCGGGCAGGCCGATCGCGCCGGAACGCTCCAGCCCGCCGAGACGGCTGGCGGCCTGCGTTTTCGCCGCGCTTTCGGGCGGAGCTTCGACCCCGGCCAGCGGCAAGGGGGCAGGAAAGGCGAAATCGACCCCGGTCGTCTCGCTGCTGCCGATTTCGAAGATCAGCGGCTCTTCCAGCATCAGCGCACGGTTGCCTGTGACCGTTTCCGGCCCTTCGGCTGCACCGACGGTCATTTCAGGCTTCCAGCCGGACTTGTTCGGGGCGTTCATGCCGGCTCTCCCTGCGTGAGTTCGGTTGTGAGCGCGGAGCAGAGGATGTCGATATCCTCCTCCGTGGTCGTTTCGGTCACGGCGACCAGCAGGCCTTCCGACAGGTCCGAAACATTGGGGAACAGGCGTCCGAGCGACACGCCCGCCAGCACGTCCTGCTTCGCAAGGTTGCGCACCACCGTGCGTGCGTCGCGGCCCAGCGTGACGGTAAATTCGTTGAAGAACGCGGTGTTGAGAACGGAAACGCCGGGAATCTTAGCCAGCCGCTCCGCCGCCACGCAGGCGAGCCGGTGGTTTTCCGCCGCCAGCGTGCGCAGGCCCTTCTCGCCCAGCAGCGTCATGTGGACGGTGAAGGCCAGCGCGCAGAGCCCGCTATTGGTGCAGATATTGCTCGTCGCCTTTTCGCGCCGGATATGCTGCTCGCGGGTGGAAAGCGTCAGGACGAAACCGCGCTTGCCCTCCGCATCGGTCGTTTCCCCGCACAGGCGCCCCGGCATCTGACGTACATGCTTGGGATCGCGCACCGCGAACAGGCCGAGATACGGTCCGCCGAATTGCAGGCCGACGCCGATGGACTGTCCCTCGCCCACGACGATATCCGCGCCCATTTCGCCGGGAGGCGTTATCGCGCCCAGTGCCACCGGTTCGGTGTTCACGGCGATCAGCAGCGCGCCCTTCGCATGCGCGGCTTCCGCGACCGGCGTCAGGTCGGTGATGCGGCCAAGGATGTCGGGATATTGGACCACCACGCAGGACGTGTCGTCGTCGATCCGCGCAATCAGGCCGTCGAGGTCCGGCTCTGCCTGGATGGACGGTTTCGCATCGGCGATGGTGTCGCCGGTGAACTTCGCCATGGTCTTCACGACCTCGGCATAATGCGGATGCAGAGCGCCCGACAGCACGGCCCGGCTGCGCTTCGTCACGCGGCCTGCCATCGCGACCGCTTCCCAGCACGCGGTCGAGCCGTCATACATGGATGCATTCGCCACCGCGCACCCGTACAGCCGCGCGACCTGAGTCTGGAACTCGAACAGCATCTGCAGCGTGCCCTGCGCGATTTCCGGCTGGTAGGGGGTATAGGCGGTCAGGAACTCGCCGCGCTGGATGATGTGATCGACCGATGCGGGCACGTGATGCTTGTACGCGCCCGCCCCGCAGAAGAACGCCGCATCGGACGCTGCAAGGTTCTTCTTCGACAGCCGCCGCATATGCTTTTCGACCGCCATTTCGCTGGCATGCAGCGGCAGTCCCTCGATCGGCCCGTTCAGCCGGGCCGCCTCGGGCACGTCGACGAACAGGTCGTCGATACTGTCCGCACCGATCACATCCAGCATTTCGCCGCGATCGGCGTCGGTCAAGGGCAGGTAGCGCATTCGATATGCTCCAGAATCACCTCCCGATCTCGGGAGCGCCGCGCGAGGTCGGGCTGCACGGCGAAGGAGAGGAAGAAATCAGAGTCCGCCGACGAAGGCCTTGTAGGCTTTCTCGTCCATCAGGCCGTCCAGCTCGCCCTTGTCGCCGATGGTCAGCTTGAAGAACCAGCCGTCTTCCTCGGGCGAGGTGTTGACCAGCGCAGGGTCTTCCTCGAGCGCGTCGTTGGCCTCGGTCACTTCGCCGGAGATGGGTGCATACACGTCGCTGGCCGCCTTGACGGATTCGACGACGGCCGCGTCCTTGCCCTTCTCGACCATGGCGCCGACGTCGGGCAGTTCGACGAAGACGATGTCGCCCAGCTGTTCCTGCGCGTAGTCGGTAATGCCGACGGTGGCGGTGTCGCCCTCCACGTCGATCCATTCGTGTTCATCGGTGAAATAACGGGCCATCGGTTCAACTCCCTCGGAAATATTTGTGCGGCACGAAAGGCATGGGGGCGACGCGCGCAGGCAGGCGTTTGTTCCTGACCGCGACTTCCAGTTCGGTGCCGATTTCGGTGTGCGCGGCATCAACATAGGCCATGGCGATCGGGTGGCCGAGCGTGGGCGAGAAGCCGCCGCTGGTCACAGCCCCGACCTTCGCATCGCCAGCGAACACGTCCGCCCCCTCGCGGGCGGGCAGGCGGCCTTCCAGGACCAGGCCGACGCGGTGGCTGGCGGGGCCATCCTTAAGCGCATTAGCGATGGTGGCATGGCCCTTGTAGCCGCCAGCCTCGCGGCGCTTCTTGCTTAGCGCGAAGGAGAGGTCGGCGCTGACCGGATCGATCTCGGCCGTCAGGTCGTGGCCGTACAGCGGCAGTCCCGCTTCCAGGCGCAGGGAATCGCGCGCGCCCAGCCCCGCCGGACGCACTTCGATTTCCGCCATCAGCCGGTCGGCAAGGCTTTCGGCAAATTCCGCAGGGACGGAGATTTCGAAGCCGTCTTCGCCGGTATAGCCTGCGCGGGTGATCCGCAGCGGCCATTCGCCGAACTTGTATTCCATCGACTGCATGAAGACGAGCTCGTCGGGCACGCCGCGCATCACGCGGCCGAGCGCCGTCGCCGCGTTCGGACCCTGCAACGCGAGCAGCGCGTGATCGTCCATATGCTGCAGGTTCACCTCGTCCGGCAGGTGTTCGCGCAGATGGGCGATGTCGTCCCACTTGGTCGCTCCGTTGACGACGAGGTAATAGGCAGGGTCGCCCCAACGCCCTTCGGTTCCGGCATCCTCGTCACCCTCGATCCACGGCGTGACATTGGTCACCATCAGGTCGTCCAGGATGCCGCCTTCGTCATTCAGCAGCAGGGTGTAACGCACGCGACCGGGCTTCAGGCTGGAGATCAGGCCCGGGACCAGTTCTTCCAGCGCTTCGGCCGGGTTCTCGCCGGTCAGCAGCAGCTGCCCCATGTGGCTGACATCGAACAGCGCCGCCTGCGTGCGGGCCCATTCGTGCTCTGCAATCAGGCCGCCGCCATGCTCTGCCGAATATTGCAGCGGCATATGGTAACCGGCGAAGGGAACCATGCGCGCACCGCGGCCGCGATGCCAGGCATCCAGCGGCAGGGTGCCGGTTTCTTCGGGCGTTTCAGTTTCGGCTTCGCTCAAGTCCATACGCTCCCGACAGGGCCGCGCGCCGACAACCGGCACGCTGGCCACCCGCCCCCTCTGTCGGGAAACCTGAGAGCTTGCTCCCGAGCCGATACAGACACGGGGCTTTCTCCTTCGGTGGCGGCCCGGCAGGCGGACGCGCGCTTTCCAGAGTGTCGATAGCCCGCGCGGTCCGGTGGCCTGAGAGTTTCCGGGGCGGTTGCTCCTTCGGCGTTGCGGGTTTCCCCGCAAGCTCTCCCGCGCGCGCCTGCAAGGGAATCGCTTCCCCCGCCGACGGGCCCGCGATGCGGGAAGTCGGCGGGGCGGTCAATGCGTTTGAAAGGCGGTGGCCCCGATTATTCCCCGCCTCCGTTTATCCCCCGGCCCACTGCGGTGTCGGCGGCATTGCTCAGTCCAGATTGGGCCGCAGCCAGCGCTCTGCCGTCTCCAGATCGACCCCGCGGCGCTTCGCGTAGTCTTCCAGCTGGTCGCGCCCCACCCGGGCGACGCCGAAATACTGCGATTCCGGATGGCCGAAATAAAAGCCCGAGACCGCCGCCGTCGGCCACATGGCGAAGCTTTCGGTCAGGGTCAGCCCGGCATTCTCCGGCGCATCCAACAGGTCGAACAGGATCGGCTTCAGGCTGTGGTCGGGACAGGCGGGGTATCCGGGCGCCGGACGGATGCCGCGATATTCCTCCCGGATCAGCGCTTCGTTGGTCAGCTCTTCGCCCGGCGCATATCCCCACAAATCGGTCCGGGCGTGCTGGTGAAGGCGCTCTGCGAACGCTTCGGCAAAGCGGTCCGCCAGCGCTTTCAGCAGGATGTCGGAATAATCGTCCTTGTCCGCCAGGAAGCGCCGGGAATGCTCGTCTATCCCGTGAATGCCGACTGCGAAGCCGCCAATCCAGTCGCCTGCCGGGTCGATGAAATCGGCGAGGCACATATTGGCGCGGTCGCGCGATTTCTTCACCTGCTGGCGCAGGAAGGGGAGGACCACCGTCTCGTCGCGGTCGTGGCGGTAGATGGTCACGTCGTCGCCGTCGCGCGCGCACGGCCACAGGCCGGCCACGCCGCGTGCCGTCAGCCATTTTTCACCGATGATGCGGTCGAGCATTGCGTCGGCATCCGCTTTCAGCTGGGTTGCGGTTTCGCCCACGACCTCGTCGGTCAGGATGGCCGGATAATTGCCGTGAAGTTCCCACGCGCGGAAGAACGGGGTCCAGTCGATGCAGGTTCGCAGGTCCGCCAGGTCCCAGTCTTCGAAAACATGAAGGCCGGGCTGGTTCGGCGGTGCGGGCTTGTCGCTGAGGAAAGCGTCGTAGTAATTCGCGCGCGCCTCCTCGATACCCAGCAGTACGCTCGCCGACTTGCCTTCACGCGCGGCGCGGACCTTCTCGTATTCGCCAGCCGTTTCGCCGACGAAATCGTCACGCTGCGTGTCGGACAGGAGGCGGCTGGCCACGCCCACCGCTCGGCTCGCGTCGAGCACGTGGACTACCGGCCCGTCATATTTCGGATCGATCCGCAGCGCCGTGTGCACCTTGCTGGTGGTCGCCCCGCCGATCAGCAGCGGGATGTCCAGCCCGGCATTGGCCATTTCCTCCGCCACCGTCACCATCTCGTCGAGCGAGGGCGTGATGAGGCCGGAAAGGCCGATAATGTCGGCGTTTTCGTCCCGTGCCGTCTGGATGATCTGCGACCACGGGACCATCACGCCGAGGTCAATGACCTCGTACCCGTTGCACTGCAGGACCACGCCGACGATGTTCTTGCCGATGTCGTGGACGTCGCCCTTCACCGTGCCCATCACGATCCGGCCCTTGGTCTTGCGCTCCGCCTCGGGCAGCCGGTCCTTCTCCGCCTCGATATAGGGGATGAGGTGTGCGACCGCCTTCTTCATCACGCGCGCGGATTTGACCACTTGCGGCAGGAACATCTTGCCGCTGCCGAACAGGTCGCCGACGACATTCATGCCGTCCATCAGCGGGCCCTCGATCACCTCGATGGGACGCCCGCCCGCCTCTGCCGTGGCGACGCGCATTTCCTCGGTATCCTCGACGACATGCGCGTCGATGCCCTTGACCAGCGCGTGCTCCAGCCGCTTGGCGACCGGATAGCTGCGCCATTCGGCGGCCTTCTTCTCGTCCTCTTTCGACACGCCCTTGTAGCTTTCAGCGAGCGCAATCAGCCGCTCGGTCGCGGACTGTTCGCCTTCAACGGGGCGCATCAGGATCACGTCCTCGCACGCCTCGCGCAGCGCGGGGTCGATCTGGTCGTACACGTCGAGCTGCCCGGCATTGACGATCGCCATGTCGAGCCCCGCGGGGATCGCGTGGTAGAGGAACACCGAGTGCATCGCGCGGCGCACGGTCTCGTTGCCGCGGAAGCTGAAGCTGAGGTTCGACAGCCCGCCGCTGGTCTTGGCGTGCGGACAGGCGGCCTTGATCTCGCGCACCGCCTCGATGAAGTCGAGCCCGTAGCGGTCGTGCTCCTCGATCCCGGTCGCCACGGCGAAGATGTTGGGGTCGAAGATGATGTCTTCCGGGGGGAAACCGATACCGGTCAGCAATTCATAGGCCCGCGTGCAGATTTCGACCTTGCGGTCCTTCGTGTCGGCCTGCCCCGTCTCGTCGAACGCCATGACGACGACGGCTGCGCCATAGGCCATGCATTTGCGCGCCTGCTCGAGGAATTGCTCCTCGCCTTCCTTCATGCTGATCGAATTCACGATCGGCTTGCCCGACACGCATTTCAGGCCTGCTTCGATCACCTCCCATTTCGAGCTGTCGACCATGACCGGGACGCGCGCGATGTCGGGCTCTGCCGCGATCAGTTTCAGAAAGGTGGTCATGGCATGGACCGCGTCCAGCAGGCCCTCGTCCATGTTGACGTCGATCACCTGCGCGCCGTTTTCCACCTGGCTGCGCGCGACCTCGACCGCGGCAGTATAGTCGTCGCCCAGGATCAGCTTCTTGAACCGGGCGGAGCCGGTCACATTGGTACGCTCGCCGATATTGACGAAACGGGCGGTCGAAAGGTCGTTCATTGGTTCAGTCCCGGGCGAGAGGCCGTGCGAGCACGACGTCATCGTAAAGCGTGCCGCCGACATCGAAGCGGCGAGTGGCGATCTGGTCGAATCCCTGCTTGCGGTAGAAGGCGATGGCGCGCGCATTGTCGGCCTTCACCCCCAGCACCATGCGGCGATGGCCGCCCGCGCCTGCCAGCACGGCGTCAAACAGGTCGCGCGCGGCACCGCTGCCATGGAAGCGCGAGAGCAGGTAGATCTTCTTCAGCTCGATATCGCCGTCCAGCGCGGCATCGAGCGCGGGCGTAGTCAGCATGGCATAGCCGACCGGCGCACCATCCACTTCTGCCAGCCAGGCGAGCGCGCCTGCCTGCATCGCGGCAGCCAGGCCGCCGGGATCATGCGCCGTTTCGCAGTGCCTCACCAATGCATCGCCATCGATCATGCCGGCAAAGGTTTCGAGAAACGTCGCGCTGGCCACCAGCGACAGACGCAGCGCATCGGCGGGCGTTGCCGCGCGGATCATTACATTGCTGGCATCAATCGGCCTCATGCCGCGATCGTGAACGGTTCGAGACCGGCGAGCCTCATCTTGGTATCCCGCTCGGGTATCGCACGCGGCGGCAGGCCCTCCACCGCCTTGGCAATTTCGGCGATGTGCGCGGGCGTCGAGCCGCAGCATCCGCCGAGGATGTTGACCCGGCCGTTCTCCGCCCAGCGGCGAACCAGCGCGGCGGTCGTCCCCGGCTCCTCGTCATATTCGCCCAGATCGTTGGGCAGGCCTGCATTGGGGTAAGCCAGCACCAGCGTATCGGCGATATCGGACAACAGCTGGACATGCGGACGCAATTGCTCCGCACCGAAACTGCAATTGAGGCCGATGGTCACGGGGTTCGCATGGCGCACGGCATACCAGAACGCCTCCACCGTATGGCCCGACAGGTTGCGGCCCGACAGGTCGGTCAGCGTCATGGACAGCATGATCGGCACATCATGGCCAAGCTCGGCCTCCAGCTGCCTGACCGCGAAAATCCCCGCCTTGGCATTGAGCGTATCGAAAATGGTCTCGATCAGGATGAAGTCCGCCCCTCCTTCGACCAAGGCGGCGGCCTGTTCGCGGTAGACGCCGACCAGCGTATCGAAGTCGATTTCGCGGAAACCGGGATCTTCGACATCGGGGCTGAGCGAGAGGGTCTTGTTCGTCGGACCGATGGCCCCTGCGACGAAGCGCGGGCGACTGTCCTCCGCCTGGTATTCGTCCGCCAGTTCCCTCGCAATGCGTGCAGAGGCGATGTTGATATCGCGCACCTTGTCCTCTGCCGCATAATCCGCCTGGCTGATGGTGTTGGCGCTAAACGTATTGGTGGAGACCACATCGGCGCCTGCATCCAGATAGGCCCGAGTGATATCGGCAATGACATCGGGGCGGGTCAGCGCGAGGATGTCGTTATTGCCCTTCTGGTCGGCGGACAGGCCGAGATCGCCGGCATAATCCGCTTCGCCGAGGCCGCGCTCCTGTATCTGCGTGCCGAACGCACCGTCGAAGATCAGGATGCGGTCTGCTGCCGCAGCGTTCAATCGTGCGCGCGCGCTCATGCTGCGTTCTCCTGAGAGCGGCGACCCAGCATGTGGCAGATCGCATAGGCGAGGTCGGCGCGGTTGAGGGTGTAGAAGTGGAACTGGCGCACCCCGCCTGCATAGAGGCGGCGGCACAGCTCTGCCGCGATGGTCGCGGCGACCAGCTGGCGGGCGGCCGGGCGTTCATCCAGCCCTTCGAACAGGCCGTCCATCCAGGCCGGGATCTGCGCCCCGCACTGGCCTGCAAACTTGCGCGCCTGTGCCACATTGGTGACCGGCAGGATGCCCGGCACGATCGGCGCGTCGATCCCGCAGGCTTCGGCCTTGTCGCGGAAATCGAAGAAGGTCTCGTGATTGAAGAAGAACTGGCTGATCGCGCGGGTCGCCCCGGCGTCGATCTTGCGCTTCAGATTGTCGAGGTCGGATTGCGGGCAATCGGCATCGGGATGCGTCTCGGGGTAAGCCGCGACGGAGATTTCGAAGTCGGCGACTTCCTTCAGCCCCGCAACCAGTTCGGCGGCATTGGCATAGCCATCGGCATGCGGCGTGAACGGGGCGCCGGGCTCGCCCGCGTCTCCGCGAAGGGCGACGATATGGCGCACGCCTGCCTCCCAGTACTGCTCGGCAATGGCCTGCGTCTCTGCGCGGCTGGCATCTACGCAGGTCAGGTGCGCGGCTGCGGGAATCCCGGCTTCCGAGATGATGCGCGCCACCGTCTTGTGCGTCCGCTCGCGGGTCGAGCCGCCCGCACCATAGGTGACGGACACGAAATCGGGCTCCAGCGGCGCGAGCTCCTGCACCGCGTCCCACAGCTTCTCTTCCATCTTTTCCGATTTGGGCGGGAAGAATTCGAAGCTGACGCCGATGTCCCCGGGCAGGCCGGAAAAAAGCGGCGTGTCGTGCGCTGTGCGCTCTTCATGCGCGGGATCGAGATTGCCCTGCTGTCCGGGCCGGGGGGACGCCGTCACTGTGATGCAGCCTTTCGCTTGTCAGTATCGACCGGACCTGCGGAACCCCGCTCGCCGATCCAGATTTTCACGACCAATGGTCCGCCCGGCAGCGCGACGGGGCGCGACGGATCAAAGCCTGCCGCCTCCAGCGCCGCCTGCATGTCGTCGTCGGTGAAGCCGAGCCGGGCATGGGCGAAACGTTCGCGCAATTCCTCCCGGTCATGGGCGGCAAAGTCGACGATGGCGATACGTCCGGAAGGTCGCACCACGCGGGCCGCCTCTGCCAATGCGCGGGCGGGGTCCTGCGCGAAATGCAGGACCTGGTGCAGCAGCACCGTGTCGAACCGATGGGCGCCGAACGGCAGTGCCGCGAAATCGCCCTGCACCAGCTCGACACGCTCGGCAGGCAGGTTCTGCAGTTTCGCGCGGGCGACACGGAGCATTTCCAGGCTCTTGTCCAGCGCGACGATATGATCCGCCTCGGCCGCGAACAGTTCCGCCATCCGGCCCGTTCCCGTGCCTATATCGAGAAGCGCACCCAGCGGCCTGCCCCCCAGCGCGGCTGCAAGGGCTTCCTCCACCTGTCCATCGGGGCTGTGAAGCCTGCGCAGGCCATCCCATTCCTCTGCATGGTCGGCGAACCAGGCATTGGCGCCTTCTTCGCGCGACTGGCGGATGGCGGCCAGTTGCTGGCGATCGGTCTCGCAATCGCGGGCAAAGCTGTCGTCCTCGCGCTCGGCAATGGCGAGCAGGCGACTGACTGCGGCGACCAGCGCCGCCCCTTCGCCCGAGCTGCCGCCTGCCGCGCGCAGGAACACCCAGCTTCCCTCGCGGCGGCGTTCGGCGAGGCCGGATTCGGTCAGGATGGCGACATGGCGGCTGACACGCGGCTGGCTCTGGCCGAGCACATGCGCCAGTTCCCCTACGGCAAGCTCCATCGTATGGAGCAGCCGCATGATCCTGAGCCGTGTAGGGTCGGCCAATGCCCGCATGATCGCCTCGATCCGCATGGCAAGAGGGATATAAAGATATCGTTATATCCGCAAGTCCCTTGCGCGTTCTCGCACACCGGTCCATCCCCTGCTAGGCATGACGGACAAGGGAGAGCACTGACATGGACTATGTGAAATTCGGCCGGTCCGGCCTCGACGTATCGCGGCTGTGCCTTGGCTGCATGAGCTTCGGCGACCCGCAGGCCGAAGGGCACGACTGGACGATGCAGGAAGACGAGGCCCGGCCATTCTTCCGGCAGGCGCTGGAAGCCGGCATCAATTTCTTCGACACCGCCAATGTCTATTCGGGCGGAACGAGCGAGGAAATTACCGGCAGGCTGCTGAAGGAAATGGCTCACCGCGACGAGATCGTGATCGCGACCAAGGGTTTCTTCCGCTGGAAACAGGCACCCAATTCGGGCGGATTGTCGGCCAAGGCGCTGATGCACGCGGTGGATGACAGCCTGCGCCGGCTGGGAACCGATTACATCGACCTCTACCAGATCCACCGGCTCGATCCTGCCGTGCCCATGGAGGAAATCGTAGAGGCGCTGGACGCCATCGTGCGCAGCGGGAAGGTTCGCTATCTCGGTGCGTCCAGCATGTATGCATGGCAATTCCAGAAGCTGCTGCATCTGGCGGAGAGTGCCGGGCTCAAGAAATTCGTCTCGATGCAGAATTACGTCAACCTGCTCTACCGCGAGGAAGAGCGCGAGATGCTGCCGCTGTGCGCGGATTACGGCATCGCGGTCATGCCTTGGAGCCCGCTTGCCCGCGGCCGCCTGGCGCGGCCTGCAGCGGCGCAGGAAACGCGCCGTTCGCAGACCGACCGGCTGCAGCCGGTGCTCTACGACCGCACGGCAGACGCCGATGCACGCGTGATAGCGGCGGTGGAGACAATCGCGAAGCAGCGCGGTGTGCCGATGGCGCAGGTGGCGCTTGCGTGGGTCCTGCAAAAGCCGGAAGTGACCAGCCCGATCGTCGGCGCGACCAGGCAATCGCATATCTCCGATGCGGTGGCGGCGCTGGATCTCGAATTGACGTCCGACGAAATCTGTGCGCTGGAGGCCCCCTACGTTCCCCATGCGGTGACCGGCCTGTTCGCCATGCCCCCAGCCCGGCTGGAACTGACTTTGAAGGATTAGGTGCGCGGGACGCTTAGGCTCCGCCTCCGGGTTCAGGCCCGGCGCCGCCATTCGAGGCCATGCGCATCGGCCAGGAGGTCGTCCACCGCGTCGCTGCTGAGCGGTCGGCTGAACAGGAAGCCCTGGATGTGGCGGCAACCCTCGGCCCGCAAAACCTCCAGCTGGCTTTCCTCTTCCACGCCTTCCGCCAGCGTTTCCATGCCCAGTGCCTCGGCCAGCGTCGTGATCGCGCGGATGACCGCGTGCGCATTGGTCTGGGTGTTCAGGTCCTCGACGAAACTGCGATCGATCTTGACCTTGTCGAAGGGGAAGGAGCGCAGGTAGCTGAGCGAGGAATAGCCGGTCCCGAAATCGTCCAGCGCGATCCGGGCCCCCAGGTCGCGCAGGCTGTGCAGCGCCGCCAGGGTCTGTTCGACATTGGCGATGAAGATGCTTTCCGTGATTTCCAGCTCGAGCCTGTGCGGTGCGAGGCCGGTATTGGTGAGCGCCTGCAGGATCGTCGAAGACAGGCCAGGCTTGGCGAACTGCTTGGGCGAGATATTGACCGCAACCGACAGGTCTCCCGACCAGCCGGCCGCCGTGCGGCAAGCCTCCTGTATGACCCATTCGCCAAGCGGGATGATCAGGCCGGTCTCTTCCGCCAGCGGAATGAATTCGGCCGGGCTTATCATGCCGCGCGTTGGATGCGGCCAGCGGATGAGCGCCTCGAAACCGCTGAACTGTTCGGACGACAGGTTGTAGAGCGGCTGGTAATGCAGTTCGAACCCGCCACTATGCAGCGCGGTCCGCAGGTCGAGCTCCATCTGGCGGCGCTGCCGCGCCTGCTCGTCGAGCGCCTGTTCGAAGAAATGATAGGTCGCCTTGCCTTCGCCCTTGGCCCTGTAAAGCGCAAGGTCGGCATTCTTCATCAACGTCGCACCGTCCATCCCGTCCGCCGGCGCGATGGCAATGCCGAGGCTGGCGGAGCAATCCGCCTGTTGCCCGTTCAACGTCACGCTCCGCTGGAAACATGCCTGGATCCTGTCGGCCCTGGCGGCAAGGCTTTCCCCTCCGTCGATATTCTCCAGCAGGATGGCAAATTCGTCGCCGCCCAGGCGCGCGACAAGCGCGTCGGGCAGCTCTTCCTTCAGGTGGTTCGCCACATCGCGCAGGAGCGCATCGCCGGACGGATGGCCCAGCGTATCGTTGACCACCTTGAAGTCGTCGAGGTCGACATACACCACCATCAGCCGGTGGCCGTCCTGCACGCGGTCGAGCGCCGTGTTGAGCTGTTCCACGAACAGCTTGCGGTTGGGCAGGTTGGTCAGTCCGTCATGGAGGCCGACATGGATGATGCGCCGCTCGCGTTCGTCGATGGCCATGACCATCGCGTTGAAGCTACGCGCAAGATTGCCGATTTCATCGGGCGTATCGGCGCGAAGTTCGACATCGCGCCCTTCGGAAATGGCCCGCGTCGCATCGTCCAGCTTCTTGATCGGGCCGGTAATCGTGAGTGCGACACGCCAGCTTAGCCCGACGACCAGCAGCAGGGCCGCGATGCCGAGGGAAAGCAGGAGGTATTGCAAGCCGTCGTAGCGCGCGAGCGAGGCAGAAAGGGAATGTTCCAGCACCAGGCGCGGCTCCACCCCGTCCTGCAATGCGCCAATGGCGGAAACGTTATACAGCGTCCGCTCGCCCGTGCTGCGTTCCACCGGTTCCCCTGCGCGGATGTCCCGCAGCCAGGCGGGCAGGTCCTTTTCCGGCTCCACGCGCGCCGTGACATCGATCGCTGCAAGGTCGACCAGCCGGTCGAGTTCGGCCCGGTTGAGCGGCTGGGCGACGACCAGCCAGCCGATGAGGTCGGGGACCTCGATCGCGCTTGCGGCGGCAAGGCCCAGACGGTCGCCGAGGTCTATGATACCGCGGGTTTCGCCTGCATCGAGAGGACGCCACAGTTCGGCCGGGTCATCGACAATTCCGCCGGAACCCGCAGCCAGGTTCCCGTCCAGCCCGATGATGAACGCTTTCGCGCCGGAACGGCTTTCCAGGCTGGCGAGCGCGCTTTCCATCGTCGGCTGGTCACCGGTCGCCACGGCTCCCCGAAAACCGAAATCGCGTGCGAGAACTGCGCTCGATTGCTGCAACTGGCCTGCACGCACTTCGAGCAATTCGTCGAACACGCGCGCATTGGCCTGCAGGTCGCGGGTGGCAGTATCCTCGCCGAAACGGGCGATGGAATTTCCGACGATCACGATGATCACGGCCAGGACGGCTGCGAACAGGGCCGCGTAGAGGACCGCGATGCGGACCTTCAGCGAACCGAAACGCAGGACATCGGATGCGCGGGGCAAGCTCACCTGAGCTTGATCCGGACGCTTTTCGCGTCGCCGCCCGCGGAGATTTGCACAGGCCCGCTGAACTCGTTTCCGGTATTGCGCAATTGCGGGTGCCATACCGTCAGCCGAGCTTCGCCCACAGGCGTATTCTTGAGGCGGATGATGCCGTTGCCATCGGTCTTTGCCGCATAGGGTGTCTCGGTCACGCGGATATAACCGCGCATGGCATCATGGATGTTGCAGCCGAGCGCGACGCTGCCTGCAATCGGAAACCCCTGCGTGCGCGTCTGGTCGCGGCCATACAGGTCGATTTCGAAGCGGGCGGGCTTGCTGAAACTGTAGACGGAATGGCGGACCCGGTCGAGATTGGGAAAGGCAACCGTGCTGCCCTTCGCCACGATGAGCGTGCCGGGAATAAACTGCTGGTCCTTCTGCGCCATCGCCATGCGCCATGGAAAGCGAATGGGCCCGCTTGTCCCTCCGGCCGGATGGATTTCCACCACGGCATCGCGCACAGGGGCGCCGCGCTGGTCGAAAACCTGCACCTTCAGGTCGCTGCCACCTGCCGATTGCGCGTGGAGGGGCGTACCGACGAAGGCCGCGCCGGCAAGTAGGCCCGTGACGGACGCAAGGGCCGCCATGGCTGCGGGAAAACGCATTTTCATGAGCAAGCAGCTACACGGCTGTCATTAAGACCCCGTCAACACACGCTTTATCGACTGTTAACCATCCCGGCCTAGGGCATTCGGCATGAATTACCGCCGCCATCTCTTTGCCGCGCTTGTCCTCGCTGCTCCGCTGTGCCCGGCCGCCGCGGAAGAGCTTGTGTGGTTCGAGGACGACAAGCTCGTCCTGACCAACGGCGTTTCGACCGTCGAGGGAGCGAGCGGCGGCGGACTGGCCACATGGGCCACGATCGCGGGGCGCGAAAGCGACCGCGGGGTCGGCATCAGTGCCCATGTAACCGGTGCCGAATTACCGGATTTCCGGTGGCAGAGTCACGGCGCGGCTATCGGTTACCGCAACCGCGTGGAATTGTCCTATGCGCGGCAGAATTTCAATACGCGCGCCGCTGGCGAGGCCCTGGGCATCGGACGTGGCACGATCATCAGCCAGGACGTGTTCGGGGCGAAGCTGCGGGTGCTGGGCGACACCGTTTATGGCGATCCGCTCTTGCCGCAGATCAGTGTCGGCGTGCAGCACAAGGTCAATCGCGACGGCCCCGTCGTCTTGGCTGTGGGCGCGGCGGATACCAGTGGCACGGATTTCACCGTAAGCGCGACGAAGCTCGTCCTTTCCCAATCCATCCTGGTCGGAGCCACGGCCCGCGCGACGAAAGCCAATGAGGGCGGATTGCTGGGATATGGCAGCGCTGCGGGCGAAGGCTATTCCCTCCAGTTCGAAGGGACGGCTGCCTACCAATTGTCCCGCCGCGCCGTCGTCGGAGCGGAATTCCGGACGAAGCCCGATAATCTGGGCGTGGGCGAAGATGACTGGTTCGACCTCTTCGCGGCCTATGCCGTGACCGACAACCTGACCGTCACTGCCGCCTATGCCGATCTCGGCACGATCGCCACGTTCGAAAAGCAGCGCGGCGGCCTGCTGTCGGCTCAGCTCGCGTTCTAGGAAACTGCCATGATTGCCCTCACTATTGCTCTCCTCCTGCAGCAGGCTCCGCCCGAAGACATCGACTGGGATGCAGAGTTCGGCGTCGAGGAACAGGTGCGCGATCCGGAAACCGGGGAATTGCCGGTCGATCCCTACGTGCAGAGCAACGACAATGCCGGCGCCGATCCCTTTGGCGGGTCATCGATGGCCGAAACCTTCGGCGGGCAGGACGGCATTCGTGCCATCACGAACCGCCTGATCGATCTCAACCTTGACGACCCGCGCATCAGCGACATTTTCGTAGGGCACGACATGGTCCGCCTGCGCCGCACTCTGTTCGAGCAATTCTGTTACATCCTTGCCGCAGGCTGCGACTATACCGGCCGCGACATGAGGGCATCGCACGACGCAATGGGCGTGCAGCGCAAGGACATGAATGCCCTCGTCGAGAACTTGCAGCAGGCCATGCGGGAGCAGGACATCCCTTTCGCGGCGCAGAACCGCCTGCTGGCGAAACTGGCACCCATGTCGCGCGACGTTATCGAACGCTAACACAGCTCCCGCCCCGCCCCTTCGGCCAGGATCATGGCTTCTGCCAGTCCCGACCCCTCGCGTAGGCCGGGTGCCACGATGGAATGCGCCGCCGTTCCGGGCAGGTAATCGGCATTGAGCTCGTCCGCCCGGCTGCGGACCCGGTCCAGCAGGCCCGGCGTGCCCAATACGCCGCCGCCCAGAACGACCAGCTCGGCAGCCGTCATGGCGAAGATGGAATGGCAAAGCTGCGCAAGGTAATCCGCGATGATGCCATGTGCCGCGTGCTCGCGTGGCAGGTCGGAAAGCGAACGGCCCCAGCGGCGCATTATTGCAGGGCCGGATGCCAACCCCTCCAGGCAGTCGCCATGGCTGGGACAGATGCCGGGAAACTCCTCGTCCCCCCGGGCACGGCGAGGGAAGATATGACCCATTTCAGGATGGGCGACGCCGTGGACCGGCTCGCCACCGATGACCGGGCCACCGCCAATCCCCGTGCCCACCGTCACATAGGCGAGCGTTCCCCGCCACGCCCCTGCGCCCTGCCTGCTTTCCGCCAGCGCGGCCGCGTGGACATCCGTGTCGAAACCGACCGGTACATCCAGTTCGCGCGAGAAGAATCCCGCAATATCGCAGCCCGACCAGCCCGGCTTCGGCGTGTTGCCGATGCTGCCCCACCCGGCCGCCTCCGGATCGACCACGGCCGGGCCAAAGCTGCCGATGCCCATGGCGTCGACCGGTCCGGCAAAGCGGAACCAGTCCAGCGCTTCTGGCAGGGTGACCTCAGGCGTGCGGGTCGGAATGACATGAAGGGAATCTATGGAGCGCGGCGAGGAACCGACTGCGAGGACGAATTTCGTGCCACCGGCCTCGATCGCACCAAACCGCATCCGCTAGCTCCTCATACCGCCACGATGCCTTCCAGCTTGCAGGGGTCGCCATCGATCGACAATTGCAGAAGCGGCGCGGGTACGCCGCCGAAGCGAGCAGTATCGGCGCCGTCGGACCTTTCGACAACCATGTCGACGAAGCCGCTGACTACCAGTTCGCGCGACACGAACCAGCTATAGGTCTGTGCCGGGTCCGCTTCCGGATTGGCGAGGACGAGACCGCTCTCGTTCAGGGGCCGATATTCCCCGAACAGGCTGTCCGCGACCATCCCGTACACGCCGTTCGGGGCATGCCGCAGGCCCTGTGCGAAGGTGGAGCGCTGTGTGGCGCAGAACAGGTAATAGCCTCCGTCACGGAAACCGCATGGGCGCGCTCCAGTTCGTTGTTCACCCCGTCTGCCTGCAGCAGCGGAGGAAGCAGGTCCCAGCCTCCGGCGTGCCGCTTCGCAATACCCACGGCCCCGTTGAATTGGGGTTTTGCGTCCGCCAGCGAGGCAGTGAAGATCAGATAGTCCGATCCATCGGCAGGATCGCGGAAAAAGGCCGGATCGCGAAACGCCTTGATCTCGCCTGCCCGGCCTTCATGCGCATTGGCCAACTGGTAGGCGGGATGATCCGACGCCAGGCACGGGCGCGGCTGCGACCAGTCGGCGGGGAAGCCGTCAGCGCCAAGGGTCGCTTTCGCCTCGTACAGGCGCTGCTGGTAACCGCCCGGCCTGTCCGCGACGCCGGCAGCGGTGAAGAAGAGGTAGACATCCGTCCCGTCCAGCAGGGCGGAACCCGCCCACTCCCGCTCGTAGGGCTGCGGCTCGTCCGGCAGCACGGTGCCGTGGTCGATCCAATGTCCGCCGCTGCGTTCGAGCAGGCGGATTTTCGCCTCGAAATGGCGCAGCGCGGGATCGCCCCTGTCGGGGCGGTCAGGGCCATCCACAATTCGCGGCCCGCGCAGTCGGCAATCGATCCGTCCGGTGCCTGGATGGGCCACATGTCCCAGTAGACTGTATCGCTGCGAAGGCGCGGATGCCGGGTGCGATCCACCGATGAATCCACCGGGGGCACGCGGTGCGCGTCACCCGCGGTCAGTTTTCCGAGATGTTCTGGAAGCCACGCGCTGGTCATCTGGGCGTCCTGGACAAGAGTGCGCGAAGATAGGACATCGTCGATGGCGATCGAGGCTTCGACCACGAAAACACGAAAAGTCGGGGCCGACCGGGGGGAGAAATGTCCCGGCCGGCCCCTGCTCCTGCGACCCGATCAGAAATCGAGACGGATGGAAGCCGTGATCGTGCGGCCGGCAATCGAACGGGCACGAACGATGTCGTTCCCCGGGATCGAGCCCTCTTCGGCCTCCGTGTAGCCATAGACGTCGAACAGGTTGTTCGCATTCACCGACAGCTCCACCCGGTCGACCGGACGGATCGCGACGAAGGCATTCACCTGCGTCTAGCCCGGCAGGACGAGGTCGTTATTGTCCTGCGTGAAGCTGTCCGTCGTCCCAACCGCGTTCAGGTCGGCGGTGAAGAAGTCGTTCTCGTACTGGGCCGTGCCCTGGAACACGAGATCGGCCTGGCGGCGCGGCGTGTTGCCGATGATCGCCGGGTTGAGCGCATCCTCGATCTCGGAATCGGTCCAGGTGGAACCTGCCGAAAGCGAGAACGGCCCGAAGGAATAGCTGCCCTCCAGCTCTACCCCGAATGCTTCGTAGGTGTTGTCCGTCAGCAGCAGCGGAGCGATCTCGACATTGGTTTCCGCCGTCCTGGCATAGAATGCCGTGGCGTAAAGTCGCACGCCGGCGCCCTGGTACTTGAGGCCGCCTTCCAGCTGATCGACATCGGCAATCACGCCGCTGTCGCCGCCGGGCGTATCGCCGGTGCCGGTGCTGACTGCGGGCGAGAACAGGCTTCGATCGGCCGTGTGACGTCCGCCCTGGCTGTGGCGCGCGAAGGTCGAGAGGTCGTCGCTCAGCAGGTAGTTCGCACCGATCGAGAACGACAGGTAGCCGAAGTCGTAATCGACGGGGGCGAAGCTGTCCGGCTGGATCCAGCTGGTCTGCGCCTCTGCCGGCGAAATCGTGCCGTCACCGTTGAAGTCGACGCTGACCACGCCCGGACGGGCCGAGACGCCCGTATCGGGGCCGCCGATCCGTCCCTTGGCCGTGCCGAAATCGTAGCGCACGCTGCCATCCAGCGTCAGCGCGCCAAATTCGCCCGATACCGACAGGAACGGAGCGTAGGTCTTGTAGGTGACATCGTAGATGCGGCGGCAGCAATTGCCGAAGAAGCTGGCACCGTAGCCGACATTGCCGCCTTGCGTGACGAGATCGCCATTCGCGTCGCGAACATCGAGCAGCACGGCATTGCCGTCGCCTTGCGTCATCTGAAGATGCGAGGTCCACAGCCAGGTCGTGTTGACCTCCTGCTCGCTGGCATAGAGGCCCGCCGTGATCGCGCCGCTGCCGCTACCCCAGTCGAGATCTCGCGACAGGCGCAGGTCGTTGGAGATGTTCCGCAGGCCGTTCAGGCGGGTGTTGAACAGGACGATCTGGCTGACGATACCGTTGTCGCCGAGGGCTGCAAAATTGGCGACCGTCTGCCCCTGGCTCGGCCCGCTGGCGAAGACGAGGCTGGACCCCGGGCCACCAATGCCGTCGGCCACCCCCTGCGCGTCGCCCGCGCTGGCCGGGAACGGCGAGAGGAACCCGCCCTTGTTATCCGCGACCCGGAACCGCTCGGTCACCGTCCACCCGTCGAAATCGACCTCCGCTTCGAAGCCGACGGCGACCGATTCCACTTCCAGCCCGTTCCGGAAATCGAAATTGTCCACCCGGTTGTCGCGGCCCAGCGTTACCGGATCGGTTCAGTACTGCGACTGAAGCGCGTCGGTCGCGGGGTCGAAATTGGCGATCGGGGTGTAGTCCGGATTGTCCGCCGTGCCGTTCACCATGACCGGCTGCGGCAGGAAGGTCGCCGTCCGGTCATTCAGGTACTTGCCGTAGAACCGGATATAGCCGGCATCGAATTCGCGGGTGTAGTTCGCCTTCACCTGGCCGCCCTGGAACCCGTCATAGCCGATGTCGCGGGGACCTTCGCCCTGGCGGTAGAAGCCGCCGATATGGATCAGGTCCACGTCGCTGAGCGCGGTACCGTAGTCGAAGTCCACGCGATTTGTGTCGAAATCCAGCCCGGTGCTGAGCACGATCGCGCCGCCTTCCTCGCGGC
This sequence comes from Erythrobacteraceae bacterium WH01K, assembly GCA_027941995.1. Classification (NCBI taxonomy): domain Bacteria; kingdom Pseudomonadati; phylum Pseudomonadota; class Alphaproteobacteria; order Sphingomonadales; family Erythrobacteraceae; species Erythrobacteraceae bacterium WH01K. The sequence continues at coordinate 2,648,641 of CP115966.1, forward strand.
CGGTCTTCGAGATGAAGTTGATGATGCCGCCCGGCGAGTTGGAGGCGCACGTGGAGGCAGAGCCGCCGCGAATGGCCTCGACCCGGCCGACGGAGCGGTCGGCGCGGATGAAATTGTCGGAGTTGCCGAAGACGATGTCACCGAATTCGAGGACCGGCAGGCCGTCTTCCTGAAGCTGGATGTAGCGCGCGCCGCCGGTCGAGACCGGGATGCCGCGCACCGCGATATTGGCATTGCCTTCACCGCCCGACACCTCGGAACGGATGCCGGGAATCTGGCGAATGAAATCGCCGGAAAACCGCGTCTTTCGCTGCTGCGAGTCATCGAAATGAATATCGGCTTCTTCGGCCTGCAGTTCGGTTTCGGACTGCAGCAGGCCAATATGGGCCCGATCTACGGCTTCCCCGGTGCAGAGGAAAAGACGATGCCGCTCCTGTGGCTTGCCGGGCCGATGACGGGGCTTCTCGTCCAACCGATCATCGGCGCGATGAGCGACCGGACCAATTCACGCTTGGGTCGCCGCACGCCGTATTTCCTGATCGGCGCCATCATCTGCTCGATCAGCCTGTTCCTGATGACCTATTCCAGTGCGCTCTGGATGGCAGCCTCTTTGCTCTGGATCCTGGATGCCGGCAACAACATCACGATGGAACCCTACCGCGCCCATGTGGCCGACCGGCTGGTCCCGGACCAGCGTTCGACCCGCTTCCTGACGCAAAGCGCGTTTACCGGCCTCGCGCAGACGCTTTCCTATCTCGCGCCGACCCTGCTGACAGCCTTCGTGGCGCAGGACGTGCTGGATGCGAACGGCATTCCGGTTATCGTGAAAATCGCCTTCATCATCGGGGCCATCCTGTCGATCAGCACCATCGTATGGTCGGTATGGCGCGTGCCCGGGCTGCTGTTGAGCGAGGAGATGAATGCCGATCTCGAGGCGAAGCCCATGACGATTGCGGCAACCTCGTCCGAAATCGTGTCCGCAATCTGAGAAATGCCCCGCGCGATGCGGCAATTGTCGGTCGCGATGCTGTGCCAGTGGTACGCCATGTTCGCCTATTGGCAGTACATTACCTTTGCCGTCGGGCGTTCGCTCTATGACACGTCCGACCCTTCCAGCGCCGCCTTCCGCGAGGCAACACTCACGACGCAGCAGGCAGGCGCATCGTACAATTTCATCGCCTTTCTCGGTGCGCTGGCGCTGATACCCATCGTCCGCAGGTTGGGAGCGCGGCTGGTCACCGCCATCTGCCTGACCGCATCGGGCGTTGCGATGCTGATGATCCCCGGGGTCGAGACGACAGCGGCCCTGTTCATCCTGATGCTGAGGCGCGTCATCCCCGACAAGGATGAGGACTGCCTGGACCGGTTCATCGGTTCGGGACTGGTCGATGGCGTTATCGTCATCGGGCAGTCCGACCAGTTCGACCGCATCGAGGATGTCGCCGACGGCTATCTGCCGATGGTGGTCTGGGGCAACCACCAGGAAGGCCAGCGCCACTGTGTCGTCGGCACCGACAACGTGCTGGGCGGCAAGCTGGCAGCGGAGCGGCTGATCGCGGCAGGCTGCACGTCCCTCGCTTTCATGGGCGAAACGCAGGCCATCGAATTCGCCGCACGCCATACGGGTGCGAAGGCGGTCGCGGACGAGCGCGGTGTTCCGATCCGCCAGTGGGCGACGCATCTTAGTTCTGAAAAGGCCGCCGGCGACATAGCCCGGCATCTCGAGCGTCATGCGGGCGAAATCGATGGTATATTTGCAACGACAGACATGATCGCGATCGCAGGCCTGAAGCAATTGAAGGAACGCGGCGTGGATGTGCCGGGTTCGATCAAGCTCATCGGCTTCGACGATCTTGCCGATATCCCCCGCGCTCACCACCATCCGGCAGGACATTGCCGCCGGTGCGCGCGGGCTGGTCGACCTGCTGCTGAGACGCATGGGCGGCGACGATACCGACAGCCTGGTCCTGCCTCCGCAGCTGATTATCCGGCAAACCGCCTGACGACCAAAGCCGGGGCCCCTGCTCCGACGCTCAGACGCCGAACTGGCGCTCTATCCCGGGGTCGAGGTAGCGCGAGACGTGCGCGGCATCTTCGGGACACAATTGTTCGTGGCGCACGGGCTCGAACGGCCGGTTATCCTGCCCCTTGTAGGAGGTAACGGGCACGAAGTCGCCGCGCATGGGCGTGCCGCTGGCCTCGGCAACTCGGCGCACGACCTGCTGCGGCTCGGCAACCAGTTGCGCTTGAGAGAGCAAGGCGTGCCCCCGCGCACGGGCGGTGACGTCGATCCAGTTACCAAGCTTGGCCGTCCGCATGGCGATGGCATTGGCGAACGGACTGCCGGTATCGGGACACATTTCTTCCGCGATGGGCTTTCCGAAATTGGGATGTCCTTCCTCCACGCCCCAGAAATCGTCGTCCCACACGCTGCGCCATTCGGCGCGAATGAACTCGGCGAAATCCAGTTGCTTCAGTTCCGGCACGACGTGCCACGGCTTTGCGTGAAGGCTGCGCAGCCATTCACTCGCTTCCCGGGCAATCACGACGACGAAAACGTCATCGGGGATGGCGACGCCGGGCGGCACGAGCCAGTGCTTGAAACCGAACGCCTCTGTGAACTCCAGCTCTGACAAGTTGCGCTCCAGTAGCTTGATGAGTGCGTTCGTTCCGCTGCATCGCTGGCCGTATACCTGGAAGCGCGTAAAAGTGCCGTTGTTCAACCGTACCTCCTGAAAAGCCCGAGCGCCCTAGCCCGCGTTCCCTAGCCTTTCCGCTTGATCGATGTTGCATGGTCGCAACGCTTTTGCGCGACAAGCGTCGGTGTCCCGATGATCGAGACACTCTCCAAAGAAAAAGTTCCGGACCACGGGACGGACATCCTCGCGGCGACACTGCGCGAACATATCGCGGCAGACGATTTTCCCTGCGTGGGTGCGAAGTCCGCCCTTGCCACGAACCGCCTGAAGATCCTGACGGCGCGTTCGCTTGTCAGCGGTTGGAACGATATCGAGATACACCAGGCACTGCTGGGCTGGAGCCGAGACTATGCCGACGATCCCACCGGCCTGCGCAGCCTGGCGGTGGTTTTCGGCGGACCCGGCAATCTGGACGAAGCGGAGTTCGAGGCCGCCATGTGGGAACGGCTCAATTCGCTCGCGGCGAAGGATGACTGGCGCGGCCAGAAATACGATCCCGAAGTCAGCAGCGATCCCGCCGATCCCCATTTCTCCATGAGTTTCGGGGGAAAGGCGTATTTCGTCGTCGGGATGCATCCGGCAGCATCGCGAACCGCCCGCCGCGCGCCCTTCCCCACGCTGGTCTTCAACCTGCACGACCAGTTCGAAGCCCTGCGCGCATCGCAGCGTTACGAGCGGATGCGCGAAACCATCCTGAAGCGGGACGAAAACCTCGATGGCTCGATCAACCCGATGCTGTCGCGGCACGGAACCATCAGCGAAGCCCGGCAATATAGCGGCCGCGTCGTGGATGATGACTGGCAATGCCCCTTTTCCGATCCAAGGAACGAGCGATGAACCGTATCGAGCCGCGCACCGGCACTGCTATCGAACTGTCGAAGCGGCAGGTCCTGACCGTGATCGATCCCGAGGGCGGGCAGGTCAGCGACCTGCTCGCCGTGTCGCGGACGGACCCCGGCGAAATCCTCTCCAACGGGCGGACTTTCGACTATGAAGAGCGGATCATGCTGACCACGGGCGCGCGGCTATGGTCCAACCGGTCGAACCCCATGCTGACGATCCTGGAAGATACGGCCCCTGCCCATGATTTCCTGCTGACGCCCTGTTCGGAGGACACGTTCCACCATTTCTATCCCGACAAGCCTGTCCATCGCGGCTGTTTCGGGAACCTTGCAGAAGCGCTGGAGCCCTACGGCGTAGACCGGGACGCGATCCCTACGGCCTTCAACGTATTCATGAATGTGCCCGTGGCACGCGCCGGGACACTGTCCGTCGAACCGCCCCAATCGGTGCCCGGAACCCGGACGAGCTTCCGGGCCGAGATGGACCTGGTGATCGGACTGACGGCTTGCGCGGCCTATGCTTCGAATGGCGGTACGTTCAAGCCGATCGACTACGATGTGAGCGGTTAGGCGATGCTGGACATTCTCGAATGGTATGGCGCCATTTCGGGCGTCGTGGCAGCGCTGGTAGTTGCATCGAACGTGACTACGCGCATTACCGGATGGGCATTTGTCCTGTTCGTGACGTCTTCGATGGCGCTGATTGCCTGGGGTTTCCTCAGCGATGATGCCAGCGGGATCGGCTGGCAGAATGTCGCACTGCTGATGATCAATCTGTGGGGCGTCTTTCGCTATCTCGGCCCGCAAGGCGCGCGGGAAACCGGTACTTTGTCGGCTGCCCGGGAACCTGGCGGACGAAAAACCCATCCATGACACCTTACGGATAGCCCTGAATGACCAAACCCATTGCCTTTTTCGCGCATCATCAGGGACGCGGTCACGCGAACCGGATCATGGCGATCATGGAGCATATTCCCGCCGCGCGTCCGGCAACCATCATGACCGCCGCGCCTTCGCAGTTCGACGAACGCCCACGCGAGGCGGACATCATCGAATTGCCGAACATGATCGGCGCGCCATCGCGCAGTCCGGCCCTGCACGACCAGCCGACGCCCGGCATGATGCACTGCGTCCCGCTGGGCGTGGACGAAATGCGCCGCCACATGGGACGGATCGCCGCGACGCTACAGGACATCGATCCGGCGCTTTTCGTCATCGACGTCTCGGCGGAAATTGCGCTCCTGTCACGTATCATGAGCGTGCCTGCGGTCACGATCCGCATGCATGGCGACCGTGAGGATACAGGGCACGTCGCGGGCTACGAAGCCTGTGTCGCCATGCTCGCCCCGTTCGACGAACGCATGGAACAGGCGAGTTACCCCGAGGCGCTGCGCAGCCGCACCTTGTACACCGGCGGGCTGTGCACCACCCGCGATCCCTTGCGCGAGCGCGCAGAGGCACGGGCACGCCTCGGCCTCGACGCCGAGAGGCCGGTGACGCTCGTCATCGCAGGCGGGGGCGGATCGGGAACGCCTTACGCTCCGCTGACAGTCGCGGCCCGTGCAGAACCGGACACGCTCTGGCTGGTCGCCGGGCCGGTCCACCGCGAAGGACACGAAACCGATTTCGGCAATTTGCGCGAACTGGGCTGGATCGACAATCTGACCGACTACCTGTGCGCGGCCGACCGGGTGATCGCGTCGGCGGGCGATAACACCGTCCACGAGATCGCGCGTGCCGGCAAACCGTTCCTGTGCATCCCGGAATGGCGCTATTTCGACGAACAACAGGCAAAGGCCAGGGAACTGGCCCGGCTGGGCGCGGCGGTCATGCGGGAAACCTGGCCGGCATCGAACCCGGAATGGCGGAAGGCGCTGGCCGAAACGGATGCGTTGGATACATCGCTCCTGTCCTCTCTGCATGACGAGGATGCCGCGCGAAAGGCGGCGCACTGGCTGGAGGATACGGCAGACCGCCTGTGGGCCGCGGACTGATCCGGCGCGGCCCGGCAAGCCTCAACTGAACAGGACATCCCCGCCCTGCCGGGTCGCGGCAATCTCGTCTTCACCGGGCGGGCGCAGAACCTCTATGCTCTCCGCATCGCGGCGCAGCAAGCCGCGCTTCTCGAAATCGTCGAGCCAGTATTCCATGCACCATTCGCCCCACAGCGAGCGGTAACGCCGGGCATTGGCCACGATGGTGTCGAAATGCTGCAGGGGCGGCTTGTGTACGTGGTGATGCTGATGGAAGCACACCGTCCCGCCGATCCAGTACAGCCTCGCACCCCAATGCTTCAGCCGCTGGCCGAGATCGGTCTCCTCCGCGCCATAGCCGATATAGTCCTCGTCCATTCCGCCTGCCGCACTCCATGTGCGCGCGGACATGATGAAAGCCAGTCCCCACAACTCGCCGAAATCGGCGATCGGCAGGAAGGGTTCGTCCGCAACCGGACGCTTGCTCGGATGGCGCACACCGGTTTCGTGAAGACGCGGATAGTCCGGCAATCCATCCGGCTGCCGCCAGCCATCCCGATTTGCCGGCAGGTATCGTACCTCGGGCAGGAACACGCCGTTCTCACCGTAGGCATCCGCTTCGGCCGCACGCTTCACGAATTCGGGATCCGGAATGCAATCGACATCGAGGAAGGCGAGTACGTCGCCCTGCGCCGTCTCCGCCGCCCGGTTGCGCGCAGTGGCCAGCGGCATGGGTTCGCCGTCCACCCGGACCAGGCGGACCGGAAATTTGAGATCCGTTTCGATGTGTGGTGGGTCGGGCTGCATATGCGCGACGACCAGTTCGTCAGGCGGAAAGACCTGTGCCTTCAACCCGGCGACGAGGTGGTCGAGATGCCCCTGCCGCCCGCGCACCAGCGTCAGGACGGAAACGGATCGGTAGGTGCTCACCAGCTTCCCACTTCCTGATAATGGCGCACGCCTTCCAGCACTCCGGCAGCGAAATGCCCCTTTGCCCTGTAAGCGTGGGACAGCGACGGGTCCTGCGCCAGCCCGTCACTGGCGTTGCCGACAAGGATCGGGAACGGGCAGGCCCGCAGCATGGTGAGGTCGTTGCCGCTGTCGCCGGCGACAACGACACGAGACTGGGTCAGCGAGAGAACCTCCACCACATGGGCCACCGCGGGCCCCTTGCCCGAGCCTTCCGAGAGGAGGTCGAGATAGCGGCCATGGCTTGCCACGACTTCCGCGCGAAGCCCTTCGGCATGCAGGGCCTTGCCGACGCTGTCCACATCCCGGCCATCGAGAAAATAACTGGCCTTGCCGGCATGCTGTTCCAGCAAGGCCTGGGGACGAAGGCCAAAGCTGTCCGCGAAAGCGCGAATGTCCCGGTCCTGCCAGCCTGTTTCGACCTGTTTGCGCCAGGCCTCGTCCTCGCGATACCGGCGGGTTTCCTGGTCGTACCAGTGAATACGTGTGCCGACGCTGCTGATGATGACGTCGGGCGTCGGCACGCCCTCTGCCGCCAGGATCGCCTGCGCGCTGTGGAAGCTTCGCCCGGTGGCGATGCCCAGCGCGATCCTGCCCGAATTCTCCGATTGCCAACCCAGGAATTCGCGCAAGGCTTCACGGTCGCCCAGCAGCGTGTTGTCGATGTCGCAGATCAGGATCCGGTCCCAGTCCGGCGCCGGCTTCGCAGGGCCGGTAATCTCGAGCACCAGGCGGTGATAGAGTGCACAATGCGACTTCCAGTCATAGGCCGCGACCGCCTGTCCGCCTGAGGAGGCGTAGCGAATCCACTTGCGCCTGTCGGTCACGATGGAACGGCACGCGTTGGCGATTGCCGCCGGGTCGCGCGGGCAGACGAGCTCGCCATTATTGCAACGCTCGATAATATCGTTGGGCCCCCCGCTGTCCGTGGCGACGACCGGCACACGCGACGCCGCCGCTTCCAGCAGGGTAAGTCCGAAGGGTTCGTTCAATGCTGGGTTGACGAACACACCGCCGCTTTCCCGCGCCATCGCATAATAGGCAGGGATGTCGGCCGGTTCGTGGTCCTTGGGATAGGCGACCTTGCCATAAAGATCGTGCCGGTCGACCGCCTCGATGATCTCCTGCATGACCTCGCGGCATTCCTGCTCCAGCTCGCTCAGGACCGTTCGGCATCCTGCCACGATCACGAGATTGGCGGCAGCCTGCAGGGCGGGGTCGGCGGCGTAGGCCTCTACCAGTCCCAGCAGGTTCTTCTTTCGCACGGGCCGCGCGATGGCGAGCAGCATCGGCTTTTCCGGATCGCGGAGAAATTTCGAGATATCGCTGCGCACCTTGTCGCTGGGCTGGGCCGCCTCGAACCTGGAGAGTGTACAGCCGGGCGGAATGACCCGGATGCGGCCCGCTTCGATGGATGCGTAATGCGCATATTGCGCCTCGGCCTCGTCGCGCGAACTGGCGATCACGGCATCCGCGCACTCCAGCGCGCGCTCTTCTACCGCGATGCGGCGATCGAGGCTTGCATCCGTCGAGCCGTTCACTTCCCGCTTCACCGCGCCAAGAGAATGGCCGGTAAAGACATAGGGTATGCCCCGCTCCTCCTTCGCATGGCGCGCCAGGATACCCGCATCGGCGTAATGCGCGTGAATGAGGTCCGGTTTCTCGTCCAGCGCATCGATATACCGCAGGAATGCGTCGCACAGCTGCTCGTGCCGTTCGTGCAGGCGTTCCTTGGGCAGGTAGGCGGGGTCCCCATCGTCCAGCCGCACGAGCCGGATCTTGTCGCTGACCTCGCCGCACTGCGCCTCGAACCGCGAGCCCAGGCTGGCATCGGTAAATCCGCGCGTCACGATATCCAGCCGCTCCACTTCCGGATCACGCGCACTCGCGCAAGCGAGCTCCAGCAGATAGGTGATGTGACCGCCCGTATCGGCAGTGATGCCATAGGGGACATCAGACAGAGCAAGGCACCCTTGTAAGGCGATATGACAAACAAACATCGACGCACTCCTGCTACGCCGTTACCGATGGTTTCAACCCGCCCAAGTTCCTCGAAATCAAAGTGATAAATGTTGGCTCCATGCGAATAGCCCACGTCGCCCCGGTCATTCACCCGGTCCCGCCAGCGACCTATGGCGGCACCGAACGGGTCATCGCCGACCTTGCCGCCGCGCAGATCACGAAGGGTCACGAGGTCACGCTGTTCGGACCGGCCGAATCCACGCTCCCCGGGGTGCAGCAGGTCGGCGATTACCGCTCGCTCTCGTGGTACGAAGCGGCGCATGGAAACGTGCCACCGGGCCTGCCCGCAGTGCTGGAGGCGCAATTGCTGCGTGACCTGATGGCCCATGCGCCGGGGCACGACATCATCCACCTACACGGATCAGCCCATGCGAGCGCCGCTGCCGGAGCGTGCGGCATCCCCGTCTTCCGGACGATCCACTGGCGCGCCGACGAACTGGATCATGTCGAGCACTTCCGTGCTTTCCCGCAGGAACGCGTGATCGCCATTTCCCAGAGCCAGGGAGAGGTGGTGCCGCCTGAAAGCCTTGCCGGAGTGGTTCATCACGGGATGCCCGTGACCCGCTACAGGAAGGGCGAAGGCGAAGGGCAGCACCTCGCCTTCCTCGGCCGGATGACGGACCAGAAGCGGCCCGATCGCGCCATCGCGCTGGCGAAGGAAACGGGCCGCGAATTGCATTTGGCGGGGCCCGTCGATCCGGGGAACCCGGACTATTTCGACCGGGTCGTGCGGCCCGAACTTAGCGGAGGCATACGCCATGTCGGCAGCGTGGACGATGCCGGGAAACAGGCACTGCTCGGCAGTGCCGCCGCGCTTGTCTTTCCCATCGACTGGCCCGAACCCTTCGGCCTCGTCATGATCGAAGCCATGGCCTGTGGCACCCCGGTTATCGCATGGCGGCGCGGCAGCGTGCCCGAAGTCGTGGAGGACGGGCTGACCGGTATCGTCGTGGACAGCGGGGAGGAGGCGGCAGCGCGCATGGACGAAGTCGCCGCGCTCGACCGTGACCTGATCCGCCGGCGGTTCGAAGAACGCTTCTCCAGCGATCGGATGGCACAGGACACGCTGGCCCTGTACCGCGTAGCGCTTCAGTCGCGGTCCTCGAACGACTCCAGCGCCAGCTCACCCTCGCCATAGAGATAGTCGCCGCGAAACTCGCCGAGGCGCTTCAGTTCCTCCTCGTCGAGGATCTTGATGTGCCCGTCGCCGGACAATTCCAGCACGCCCCGCTCCTTCAGAATGCGGAAGCTGCGATTGGCATGCACGGCAGTGATGCCGCAGGCCTCTGCGTAATCGCGCTGCAGCAGCGTCACCGGAAGCGTCTGCCCGTCATACAGGCCCACAAACCTGTGCCGCTCCACGATTTCGGAAATCAGGTGGGCAATGCGGCCTTCCGCGTTCAGCCGCCCCAGCCGGAAAATCCATTCCCGGTGCATGGCAGCATCGAGCAGGGTGGAGAACCAGAGCGCACGGGCGAGATGGGCCGATCGCCCGATGAGTTCAGCAATCGCCGAATGCGGCACTTCTGCAAGATGCACGCGGCCAAGGGCAGCCGTACTGTGATCGAGGCGCTTGAGGGGAAAACCGTGGAGGTCGACAAAATCGCCCGAGAAATTAAGCCCGACCAGTTGGCGGACGCCGCGCCTGTCGTCGAGATGCCGCAGGACAGTCCCGTCGATGATGTAATAGGAATGGTCCACCCGCGTCCCGCGCTGCACCAGCGTCTGGCGCGCGTCCAGATAGAAGGTCCTGGAAACGGCGTCTTCCAGCCACTGTTTTTCCTCTTCCGAAAGTTCGTGACGCAGGCGGCCCTTCAGAAAAAGTTTCGTATGCAATTCGTACAACTCCGGCAGAACGCGACCTCACATGTCGGCTAGCCAAGCGTATAGCGACTGTCAAAAGCCGGGCATACAACCTCGATCAATATCCTGCGTGCGCACTTCGAAGCGCTCGAGGGCGGCAATCGCGAAGATGCAGGCGGGCGTTCGTAAGGGATGCGCCGCGGGCTTCTTTCCGGACAGAGGTGGTGCCGCTCAGAGGATTCGAACCTCTGACCCCATCATTACGAATTGGGGTGAAAAGTCCGACAAATAATATTATTATCAGGGTTTTATATGCCAAAGACGACTTTCTGGGCTATCGAGCCCAAGGATCACCCAAATGGCTTGACTGCTGAATGCAACGCTTTCCTACTGAAAGCACTTTCGAAGGATCAAAAGCGGAGATCGAAACCACTCCGGACCCGCTCCAGTTCGGCAGAATGTTCGGAATCGCTTAACGGTCATGGAAAGCGGACTGGCAGCTAACGCCCCCTAATTTCGGTCGTAGCGGAGTAAACGCGCTAGCGTCGAAACCGGTCATTCAAGGTGTAATGGACCACGTTAACTTTGCGCCCCTCGATCCGGTCGTCGAAACCGATCAGCGCGGCGCCCGAAAGGAGAGATTCATCCGCCCTTGGCCTTTGTATCTAATTTTCGACTGGCTTGTCAGGACAGCGTTTCTGTTTCGTTTCATGCTGATGCCAATAAAAAAGTGTCAGGATTCTCGTACTTGGCAATTCACGCCTGTGATGGCTGGACTGTATTGCGATCCGGGTCGCCCCGTGCGCCGCCATTCTCCAGCACGTTATAATTAATTCGTCGGATATTTAGGCCACGACGAAATATCCCGGAGAAGGGGCTTTTTGGCAAACCACAGAAGCGCGATCGCACAAGGCTCAGGATCCGCGGCCGATTGGGCTCAAGATTGCAGCTAAGAGCTCAAAGGCTTTCCTGCTGCAGTATCGATTGGACCTGCGTGAGACGCCGGATGGATGCTTCACCATTGGACCTGATGGAAGCCCATGGAGCGCTGTGACTGCGCGGGAAGAAAAGAAAAAGGGTGCCAGTGGAAGTCGGGGCGGGAAAGATCAAAGAGAGTGCTTCAAAGACCTACAAATAGAGAATGTTAAGCATTTTGAGCGAAAGGCAAGTTCCATCAACCAGATTGGAGCGATCATGCTTACCCTCCGTCTCCCGCTTGCCACGGCGCTAGCCGCCTGCCTAATCCCGACGCCTGTATTCGCCCATGCGGGTGTTGCAATTAGCTCGTCAGCAGTGATGGAGTTGCGGGTCTATATACCACCGATCGCTGACAGCCTGCGCGCAGCCGAGACCGGTGCAAACGGAATCTGGACCGTCAAGGGCGAGCATGGCGGCCTCATGATCGCGCTCGACAGCGAGGGCACGGCGGAATCGAGGGTAACGATCTACAGTCGCGAAAGCGCTGCGTTCAACGTCTTCTGGGACAGCGCGGATATGCGGCAGGCCGGTACGGCGGATAGCGGATCGCTTGGCCAACTGGCTATTAAGAGCTTTGCCGTACCCAAGGGCCCCGAACTGGTTCGCACCTTTACGATCACGCCGCTGTAACCTGGTTGGGGTTACCAGTAGCGCCAAAGCAGCGCACCGGCAGTCTGAACTGCGAGTTCGGGCTGTACATCTCAGCGCCTCCATATCGATTCGCTTGACCGGTGCGGGGCCGCCGCGATCTCGCGGGCTCGCCGCTGCCTCGTCCTCACTCCCGCAATATCGCGCAATCCACTGTTTTCGTTCACGTAACTTGTAAATGTGCGCTGCGTGCACGAAACATGGTTAAGGTAAATTGACTCTCTGAACATAACCTTTAGGGTCCTAGAACAACGATAACGGTCGCACGATATCACTGCTTCTCTGGGGGTTATGGTTTTGCGACCGCTTTTGTTATTTATCCTTTTCCTGCTGCCGACAGCTGCCAACGCTCAGCTCGCGATCGACCGTCTTTGGGTCGACATGGATGATGGCAGGACGAGCCGCGCCGATCTCGTGGTGCGCAACGAAAGCCCTGACGTCTATTACGTCACCGTCACCGCGAGCGAGATCGTGGCTCCTGGAACCGTCGAGGAGGAGCGCAAGGTTCTGACCGATCCCGAGGCACTGGGATTGTTGGTGACGCCGAACCGCATCGTTCTTCGCCCGGAGGAAATGCGGGCCATCCGCATCGTGTCGCTTAACCGGGATCTCGCGACAGATCGGATTTACCGTGTCAATGTGACGCCCCAGATAGGCGAGCTTTCCCTGGCGGACGAATCTGCCGAGAATCGCGGTATCGCGCTCAAGCTCCTGGCGGCATTCGATGTTCTCGTCACGGTGCGCCCGGAAGATTCCGCAAGTAGCCTGAGCGCCCAGAGGCTCGGAAATACGCTGCGCCTCAGCAATGAGGGCAATACAAATCTCCTGTTGCTGCAGGGATCGGTGTGTCCTGCAAGCGGGGCCGCGCTGTCGGACGAAACGCGCGCCCACTACCTCGCGCAGATGGCGGTCCCGGACGAGAGCGTTGCCGAAGAAGCGGCGCAGGACGGACCGGTCGAACTGGCGATCGACGAGGACGGCTGCACGAAGATTCCCGGACGGCGGATGTATCCGGGCAATACCTGGGACATCGTCGCGGCGGTTGGCGAGCATGTGCGTTTCCAGTCGCGCCGCCGTGCTTCAGAGAATTTCCGGGAACTCATCGTGCGCTGCGAGAGCGCATCACCCAATGAACCCAATTCCGACTTTTGCCGCTCGGCAAGAGTGGAGGCTGACGCGGGAGCAGCCATGATACTTCCGTAATTGCAACCTGAGGAAACTACTATGAAGAAGCTACTTATCGCGGCTGCCGCCATTGCCATGGCCAGCCCCGCCATGGCCGCTACCGACGGAAGCCTGTCGACGACCGACAGCACCGGCACGCTGGACGTAACCGTCAACATTCCGGAAATGGTCCGCATTTCGGGTCTCGACGATCTGACGATCGACATCACTCCGGCTTCGCTGACGAGCCCGTTTTTCAGCAACTCGACCGAATCCAGCTCGTTCTGCGTCTATTCGAACGATGGTCCGGACGGCGAGTATTCGCTGACGGTCAATGCTTCGGCCAGCGGCGTGTCGGGTTCGCCCTACGCTCTGAGCGGTCCGGAACAGTTGCCTTACTCGATCTTCGCCGGCGACGAACAATCGGGCGCACCGTCTTTCGTCTACCAGTTCCCGGGCAAGGTTAACACTTTCTCGGCGAATGCCGATGGTCTTGGTCGTCCCACGACCCTCGACTGCACCAATCGCGGCGACAACGCGATCATCCGTGCGCGTGTCGACAATGACGATGCGATCGCGGTGCAGGCCGGTACCTACACCGACACAATCACCGTGACGGTTGCGGTCATTTAAACCGAAATCGAGACCGGCCGGAGGAATTTGCGGTTTTCCGGCCGGTTCTCACCTGAGGAGCCGAGGGTTTGGGATGAAAAGCTTAATTCTTTCTTATGCAGCGGCAAGCCTTACCATTGCAACGCCCGTCATGGCGTCCGAATCCTACGCTTCCCTCGACTTTTCCGGTTCACGCTCGCTAACGACGAACTGGTATGGCGAGGATGGAATTGAATTGAAGACGAAAGTCTGCCTGTTCAGTTCGACAGGCACTTTCCGACTTGAAATCGTTGGCGGCGCAGGGATGGCCGCTCTTGAACGAGATGCCCGACAGCAGATCGTCCTGAAAACCTTCGATGGCCAGGTCCAATCCGCCGAGCTTGGCGCTGCAGGAACCGTGATTTTCACGGGTCGATCCCCGGCAGACAGCAATTGCTTGGGCGGCGAGTTTGCCGAGCTTTCGATCGAGATTTCCGAACGAGAACTCGGCGCCGCTACGGCCGGTCAATACACCGATCAGTTGCAGTTCCTGATCGCACCTGTCTAATTCTCATCAAGGCTCGGGGGAACATTGTTGAGAAACGGTTTGCTTTACTGCGGTATCGCGGTCGCGGCACTGGCTGTCGCCGACATGCCCGCGCATGCGCAAGAGGCGGGCGAGGATCAGCCGGAACGGCCGGCTATCATCATTTCCGACGAAGCGCCTCCAGGTTTCGAAGACGTCGACAGCAGTATCGAGACGCTTTTCGATGTCCGTTTCGCCGGCCGGACGATTGGCAGCACGCCCATACTCCTTGACGACGGGCGCGTTACCTTTCTCGACGTGGAAGGGTTCGCCGCGCTGTTGCCAGACCGGGTGGACCGTGCGGCCGTCACCGCCTTCTTCTCCCAACCCGTCTCCTCGAACGAGACGCTGCGCTGCCTGCCCGGGCGCACAGCCGATTGTGGCACGTTGCCGACCGGCGAAAGCGGCGTGATCGTTACGCCTGAGACATTCGCCCTTGAGGTCTTCCTCAGCCAGAGGTTCTTCACCGCGCTCGATGATGCGCCGGTATATCTCGGGCCGCCAATTTCAGGTCCATCCCTCCTCCAGACGGCGCTCCTCTCGCTCAGCACGGATCGCGGCGACCTTGGGCGTGTCCAGTTCGGCGCAACGCTCGACACCATCGCGAGTGTCGGCAGAACGAGCCTTGTGGCTCAGACCCTTTTGCGAGCGGACGGTTCCAACCTCCAACGCCTGTTCGGGCAGCGATACTGGGGCGAACGCCGAGCGGCAGCAGGGCTGCTGCAGGACGAACAGTCTCTCACATTCCGGTCATACCGGGTCGTGGGCGGCGAATTCGGGTCTTTCTTCGGCACCCGGCTGGCCGACGATCTGGGACAAAGCACGCCCATCGAGATCGTCCTGCCGCGCAGGGCGACCGTCGAGGTCTATCGCGACAACGTACTCGTCCATACCGTCCAGCTCGAAGCTGGATTACAGAGGATCCCGACGGGCAACCTTCCTTCGGGCTCCTATCCCTTGCGGATCGTCGCACGCGACGGGGGCGAGATTCTCCTGGAGGAGTCGCGTGTTTTCACACGCGTGTCTGGTCTTCCGCCTGCCGACAAGCTGGCATTCAACCTGAGAGCGGGGGTGCGCGCGCGTGAGTCGTTCTTCGGCGGCTTCGGGCTGGCCGGAACGCGAAATGAGAGCTTCCTGCCACAGTTGACCGATGAGCTTATAGTCAGCGCTAGCGCCGGACGACGGATCGGACGTGCATCCGCGCTGCTGGGCCAAGCCTTGTTCGTTGCCGATGCTGGCTTTGCAGAATTGGGGTTTCTCACCACCCGCAACCGCATCCAGGGCTTATTGGCTGCATCTGCCGGCACAGACGGATCATATTCCGTGGCGGTCAACGGAAGTTTCAGCCTGCTCGATGTCGATTTCGATCTGAGCGCGCGGCACACCCGCAACAGCGACGACCTTCGCATAGGGCAGGTTTTCGACGAAGAATTCAGACCATATTTCCGTTCGGAAGACATTCTTACCGCCAGCGCGAATTTCAGGGTCGCGGGTGGCAATCTCTCGCTGAGCGGCTCCTATTCGCGTTCTCCGCGACTGGACGACCGCTATTCGGTCGGCGCGCGCTACAACCGCGTGCTCGATATCGGGGGCGCCGGGGGGGCGCGCCTGACGGCCTTCGGGATCAAGACGACAGACGATATGCGCTTCGGCTTGACGGTCTCTTTCTTCCGCCGCATTTCGCCCCGTACGACCGCTTTCTTCGGGGGAGGAGTGGAGTACCGCGACAGCGACAATCGCTTTGGCCAGCCGAACGGAATATTCCCGGTCGTCGAGGGGCGCATTTCCCGCAACGACCAGCTCGGCACGATCGATCTGCTTACCCAGGCCGGCGCCTCGACCGACGCCGATCGGCACCGCGTTTTCGCCTCGGCCGATCTCACCTCGAACCTGGGCCTAGCTGACGTCGTGGTGGATTGGGAGGATCGCCGTGGAGCAGGCAGTTCGGGTCTCGCGGCCACGGCCAACGCGTTCACCGGCTTTACCTTCGGCGATCGGGGTTTCAGGGCCGGTGTGACCGATCCCGGCGGTACGGCGGCCGTCCGCGTCTCGATCGACAAGAGCGCCATTCCCGCCGCCCTCGACGACGGGCTGGAAGATATCGGTTCCTACACCGTGATTATCGGCAACCAGGCGGTCGCCGAATTTGCCCCGGACGAGACTTCCACAATCGTGCTGCCGCCCTTCCGGAATTATTCGATCAAGCTCCAGCCGGAGCAGGCGCCGCCTTATATCGTGGACCTTAACAGGCGAGAAGCCCCGCTCTATCCGGGCAACGTGGTCGACCTCGCCTTCCCGGCCAGGGTTGGCCTGACCCTGTTCGGACAGCTGGTCGACGAGCAGACAAACCCCATTGCCAATGCGCGCATTGCTGCCGGCACCGACACGACTATGACGGACGATCAGGGATATTTCCTGGTGACCGGGCCTTACGATGGGAATTTGGAAGCGGTCACTAGCGAGGGGCGTCGATGCGAAGCCTTGGGCGTGGCGCAGCTATTCGAACAGATGCAGGCTAGCCGTCATAAAACCTATCTGCGCCTCGGCCCGATAATCTGCCGCTGAAACTTGCAAAGCTAGCTGCAATCGGCCCATCGCAAGAAAGCTAGTGACGCTTCGAACGACCGGTCCTTGCTTTGAGCCTCGTGCACATTCCGCCGCCCGCGCATTCTTCGAAGCCCAATACCACGCGCAGATGTCACTCGTGCCTCCGCCGGTGCCCAAGATGGGATAAGGATTCTTCGTTTCGACTTAGAAAAACCAGTCGGGGATCTCACCGCGCGCTACGAGTACTGCCGATTCTGCGATCGGTCGTGACTGGTCATATCTTCGCATGGGTCGTGGATTGAAGCACACAACGAAGTGCGGTCCATTGCTCAAGATCCACCTCATGATTGCAGCTCAATTTCGTTAGAGCGTCTCCATGATAAAGTACAGAATTCGCAAGTAATCTTGCAGACCCATTTTGGTGTCGAAGGTCCACTTCAACATCCACCGATCAGCAAAGCGGACATTCAGCTGACGGCCCATGAATGGACATCTGAGGTATGATCAAATTGAATGGGTGCAAGGTGGGTCGAGCCCCGCTTTCCTGCGCAAAGCGCCCACACAGGACCCAAACACGAGGCCAGCCGAAGGCGCTTTCTGCTTGAAGTCTTGGGCTTTCCTACTGGAAGAGGTGGTGCCGCTTAGAGGATTCGAACCTCTGACCCCATCATTACGAATGCATTGGAAGTTCAGAACGAAAAGTGAGGAATTCCGGGGTTTCCATCCCCTAGCCTAGCGCGAATGGTTCCTTCACCCACATAATACCCAGGATCCACACCAGTACGATCAGGTCGATTTCCTACTGGAAGCTCCTTCATAGCGAAAGAATCCCGAAAGTGACCTGCGCTCCCCCTCAAGGTGAACTCCGAAGCATCAAATTTTGATCGCCAGTCGAGCCTCTCGCGACAGCCACGACGATCCTCTTTGCTTCTCCTCCCTCGCATTAGGGGCGACGGTCAATCATCCCCCTCCGTTATTGCCAAGTGCAATGCGTCAAAACTCGGCATTGCCTGTTCGAGTAACATCACCGCTTCATCAAAAACTCGGATCGCGGCGGATAGATCGTTTTGTTCGAAGCCTTGAGCAAGTTCCTCGGCGTCGATCTGCATAAGGAGGTGAAACGTGGTGCCGTCTTGTATGAAGTTGAGGCCTCTGAGTCTGTCGATCGCGCTCTTTTCGCCTTCATAAATAGGCAAGAGTTTCGACTTCGATCCAGACGTGGAGAATTGTAAGGCCGCATGCGGTGGGCCAGCTACGAAATTAGCCAACCAGCTATTGTAGTCGTCACCACCCAAAGTGACTGTGTCGAACCAAGCTTCGGTACGCCTCTTCCTGCCGCCCTCAGAGGTCCACCTCTGGGGACAGAACCATCCATCCCAAGGGGTTCCGTCAGAAAAGTACCAATCGTTCTTCCGAAAAACTCTTTCGAACGCCTCATTCCACTCGATCGATAGGCGCTCATCAATCGAATTCTCGGCATGGTGCATCGCGGCCTCAACATCCCGAATATGTCGGACTATAGCTGCACTAAGCTGGGTATTCTGATTGTTCATCTAAGCTCCCTTAAAGCCTCTCTAGATGATCAGCAAAACACTCGATCAACCAGCTCTGCTTTGAATTTGGATCTTCCGTCTCGGTCACACATTGACGCGCCGCCGCAGCGATATCGCGCCAGGATATCGAGCCAACTCCACTGGCCCGTCGCCCATCAGTCGTAAGATAAACGACGCAGTGCTTTTTGCCGTCTATCCCCAACCGAGCAGCCCGCGCTGCTATGACCGCACGATAGTCTTCTAGCTGGTTCTCGCGCACATCAGCGTCGATCTTCGCTTCAATTCCAATCAGGAATTTTTCACTTTCGATGGTGATGTCCACGCGATCGGATTGCATGCCGGTCGGACAATGTTCCGTCCGCACAAGGTAATGAGCCGCAAGCTCTTCACTTGTTGGGAGCGCAGAATTGCTCCCTCTTATCCGCTCAATGACCGAAGCCAAGAATGCCGAAGCTAGCGTGCCGGTGATGCGCTTGTCCCAGAGCTGGGCCAACACTGCGCAGTTACGAACTTCATAGCGCCCGACCCCCGCCATAGCCCATGGGTTTGCAGTGAAGCGTCGTCGTTCCTCATCAAGAAGAGGTTGCAGCTGTTTCAAGGCATCTGATAGCCGGTGTGGATCGCACGACTGAGCTGATCGCGCTTTAGGAGCTGAAGGAGGGCGCGCCCGGGCAAGCAGAGGTCTCAAGTCCCTGATCGTCTCTAGAAATTGCTTCGACGTCAGCATGGTAGGCTAGCTTCCCAAGTTGTGCCCGTCATCTACCATAGTCCCGTCGGTGATAAGCAGCCTTTCAGCCATGTCCAGAGAGCCACCATCTGAAAACTCTATGTGAGCCTAAAACAAGACAGAACCCGTTGAAACAATCGATGACCCTTAAAAAAAATCCCTCATAAGATAAAGCCCCGGACCCACTTGGCGAAAGCCGAGCAGGTCCGGGGCGAGGTAGGTTAGTCATGTACTCGGTAGCGGCCATCAGCACCCCGAACCCACTCATGCCGTTCGGGATTGCGGCCTGCGCTCTTGTTGAGGATTAGGCCGACATAGCGCTTGTCGAGACCAAGGCCAGAAACCGTCGAGACAATCTCTGGCCCCTTATCGATGCCGCTTTCGATACAGGCTTTGATGAGCGCAACCACCTGATCTGGCTTGTTGCATTTGCTTCGGATAAGGTAGTCACGGAGGGTGGCGAGCCTCATTGGCTTACTCCCTTCGTCATTCCGGCCGCCCCCGCCTCCACGGCGGCCAGCAGCGTGTCGTTAGCCAAATGTGAGTAGCGCATTGTGCTCTTGTGGTCGGAATGTCCGAGCACTCTCCCGACGGCGAACAGGTCTATACCTGCGTTGATCATGAAGCTTGCAGCACTATGCCGAAGGTCATGGATGCGCAGGTCCGGCAGCCGCGCCTTCCTCCTCGCCGTCTGCCACGAATGCTTGAGGGTCACGTAGGGCTCAAGTGTGTCAGGATTGGGCAAGACGTGATGCCGATCGCCGGGGTTGAAAGCGGAACGTGTCTCGACCGCCCATTCTTAGAGGTCTTAATGGTCCACTGACGTTTGGTAACGTCAATATCCTGCCACTGAGCATTTAGGAGCTCGGATAGCATAAGCGTTACCTTGGCGAGTTCGACACCGAATGGGTCATTATCCAAGCCAAAGAATTGCAGTGGACTGATGCCGCTGATTAGCTTTGCCTGTTTCTGGAACTCGGAAACGCTGAATTCCTGTTTCAAACGAAGCATGATGCGCAGATCGAGCCGCGCCATTTCGCGGAAGGCAACATACAAGAAATTGCCGCTGCCGCAGGCGGGGTCGAGCACTCGAAATGTCCGCAATTCCTTGCGCAACTCAATCAGGTCGGTTTTGGTTTTGGCAGCGTCAATCCGAGCCATCCAAGGCCTAACGATGGTTGGCCCGACTATCCTTTCAATATCGGGCTCGGACGTAAAATGCCTGCCATGCTGATGCTGGGTTTTTGCACCCATGCTCTGCTCGAACAAAGTCCCGTAGATCGCCGGGTTGACCTTGGTCCAGAGCTGAGAAGCTGCGCCATTTTCACCGCCAAGAAGCTCAAGCTCGTATTCGGTTAGCTCCGTATCGACTGTCTCCGAAAATAGCCCTCCATTGAAGTAGGGCACGCCCGCAAATCGGCCGTGCTTGGCGGAGGTTTTGCTGTTCATCTGGTGGAACAGGCCATTGAGGAGATCATGGGAAGACTGCCCATTCTCCAAGCAGTCTCGCACTATCCCAGTTATGGTGCTTGCTGGCAGAAGATCTATGTCTTCTGCAAACATAGCGATCACAAGCTGCAGTGTAAGACGCTGCGCGTCCTCACGAGACAATCTGGTCGCTTGAGGACGGAGCGTGAGCTCTCTGTAAAGCTCGGCCATTTGATGCGCCGCACGCCTCGAGACGGCTTCTCGATCATTGTCGAAGATCGGTGCCTTCTCGATCGAGAACATGAAGTTGAAAGCCGGATAGCGCGTATGAAGACCGCCCAATGAGACCTGATCGACTGGCCCATTTAGCTGCCGATCAAAATCATAAATCCAGAACTCGTCGAAGTTACACAGGACCACGTAGCGCGGACGATTTGGAACTGTATTAACAATATTCGAATGCTTGTCGGTAATGGAATTGAAGTTTGGTTCCTCTCTTCTTCATTTCGATGAGAACGCGTGGTTTCCAAAGGAGGTCAGCGAATGCCGTCCCTTTATTATCGTTCTTTTTGATGCGGTGCTCTAGCGTCGCTCCGGCTTCCTTGTGCCCTTTGTGACCAAAAGCGATGAAGAGACGGTCAAGGAATACTTGAGCCTCGCCCTTTTCATCGCCCGTGATATGATCACTGACATAGTTTTGAAAATCTGAAAGTGAATCAACGATCTGTGACACGGGACCCCCTGCAACACTCTTATGCGAGAAGGTCAAACGCTTGGCAATTGGCTGAGTGCGCCAGGAATGATTGTAGGGTTACGAACGCCTGTAGATTTTGCTACAAAACTGGCTTTCCGCAAACGGCCGAATATGAGCCATCCATTAAAGAGGGCGCAAAATGGGCCGAGCCCAACAGTCCTACCCAAGGCGCCCCACACAGGACCCAAACACGAGGCCAGCCGAAGGCGCTTTCTGCTTGAAGTCTTGGGCTTTCCTACTGGAAGAGGTGGTGCCGCTTAGAGGATTCGAACCTCTGACCCCATCATTACGAATGATGTGCTCTACCAACTGAGCTAAAGCGGCGCCCGGGCGGTGTGGTGTCCGCCCTATCGTATCCGACCCTGCCGAACGGAAGGAAACTGGAGGCCCGAGCCGGAATCGAACCGGCGTACACGGATTTGCAATCCGCTGCGTCACCACTCCGCCATCGGGCCAACCGGAACGGGCAGTCAGCAAAAACCGCCTGCCTGTATGTCGGAAAGCGCGCCACTAGCGTGTCCCTTCGCGATACGCAATCCGCTTGTTGTCATTAAAGACGGTTCGCTCCTTGCCCCCCGGTCTTGGCCTGCTAGTCAGGCGCGATGTCGATCAAAACACTGCTCGCGCCCATCGGGACGGAAAAAGGCCGCGTGACCCTGCCGGCGGACGAATGGCTCCAGGGACGCACCCTCTATGGCGGGGCCAGCGCGCTGGTGGCCTATACCGCGACGGTCAGGGCCTTGCCCGACCTGCCGCCGCTCCGGTCCGCGCAGATCGCCTTCGTGGCGCCGGTCGGCGACAAGGTGGAACCGCGCGTCGAGGTCGTTCGCCGTGGGCGCAACGTGGCGCAGGTGCGCTGCGACCTTCTGGTCGGCGGTGTGACCGCATTGACCGCATTCTTCCTGTTCGGAACCGCCCGCGAGCCCAATGCACGCCACCCTGCCCCGACTGTCGAGCCATGGCCCGGCGCACCCGAGGACAACGACCCTGCGATGGAGGGCAAGGGACCGGCCTTCATCCAGAACAATTTCGAGCTGCGCCGCGCCCAGAAGACCAGCGGATCCGGGCCGCCCGTGGTCCGGCGCTGGATCCGGCTGAAGGACCGGGACACGCTGGACCCGACGTCGACGCTGGTACTGGTCGGCGACACGCTGCCGCCGGGGGCCATGCGCGTGATGGAGCGGCAGGGACCGATCAGTTCGATCAACTGGACCTTCAACGTCCTCGACCCCGATGCCACGACCCGGGACGGATGGTGGCTGGCGGAAACGGCCAGCGACCATGCCGACGAGGGCTATTCGAGCGAGCGGCTGCGCCTGTGGGACGCCGACGGAAAACTGGTCCTGTCGGGCCAGCAATGCGTCGCCGTGTTCGGCTGACGGGCGAGCGTCAGGCGACGTCTTCGTAATTCGCCTTGCGCTTGGCCATGCCGGCCATCACCGCCTCGATCTGGTTCGGGGTGCGCATGATCGCCGCCTGCTCGACGCTTTCCTGCATCAGCAGGTCTTCGCCGCCAAGGTCGTACATCTGGTTCGACAGGCGCTTTGCCGCGCGGATGGCGTGCGGGTTGCGGTCGGCTATCGTGGCGGCAATCTCCATCGCCTTTGCCAGCGGATCGCCGGTCACGTGGGTGACGAGGCCATAGCCCTGCGCTTCCTCGCCGGAGAACTGGCGATTGGTATAGACCAGTTCGCGCAGGACGTCGTCGCGCACCAGCCCGCGCCAGAGCTGGTAACCGCCCATGTCGGGGACCAGCCCCCATTTCAGCTCCATGATGGCCATGCGCGCATCGGGCGTTGCGACGCGGATGTCGGCCCCGCTGGCAATCTGCATACCGCCGCCGAAGCATACGCCGTGGACCGCCGCGATGACAGGCACGGGCAGCTTGCGCCAGGCGGTTGCCACCTGCTGGAACGTGTTGGAATCGCCGTGCGTCCTTTCCGTCAGGGGCGGGCGCGACGCATCGGGCTCCGCGCCGAAGGACGAGGTGTCGAGACCCGCGCAGAAGGACGGCCCTTCGCCCGATAGCACCACGACCCGCACGCCGGGGGCCGTTTCCAGGGCGGCAGCGGCTGCGATGATGGCCTCGAACATGGCGGGATCGAGCGCGTTCATCTTTTCCGGACGGGTCAGCCGCACATGGGCAACCCCCTGATCGTTCAGGTCAATCGAAACACGCTCGCTGGTCGGGAATGTCATTATCGGTCCTCTTTTTCCTTGCCTGCGGTTTCGCGCAGCAGGACCCCGGTGTCCAGCCCGGCATTCGGGACAGGGCCCAGCTCTCCGCAGCGCACGCCGACCGAATAGCCGCCCGTATCATGCGTCCGGACAAGATCGCTGATGCCGTGGGCTGCCAGTTTGGCCCGCAGGCGGTAGACATGGACCTCCACGCTGTTGGTCTCGGGCTCGTGCGTCAGACGCCACACGTCGCGCAGCAGGGTGCGCCGGGCGACAGGCTTTCCGCCCGCTTCTCCCAGCCGCCAGAGCAATTCGAATTCGCGCGGATGGAGGGATAGCCACCGGTCCTCGCAGCGTGCATCGCGGCGCAGTATGTCGAGCACCAGCGGACCGATGCGAAGCCGCCGCGGGATGTACGCGGTGAAAAAGCTCACAGATATCCGCCGAGCCGCATGCTGAAGCCGCGGTTGCGGGTGAAGATCAGATGGTCGATCAGGGTAATGTCGACTTCGCTGCACAGAGCGGAAAGGCGGCGGGTCGAATCAATGTCGGCAGCACTGGGACGGCAAACACCGGACAGGTGATTATGCGCCAGCACGATCCCGTGCGCCTGCCGCGCGAAGGCTTCCTCCAGCAGCAGCCGTCCCTTGAGGCACATCGAACCGGCGCGGCCGATGACGAGGGTCCGGTCATGAACGTAACGATCGTGCCGGTCGTAGAAGACGACGTGCAACCGCTCCTCGCCCAGTCCCTGGAATACGCCGTGAAGATACTGCACCGCTGCATTGCTCACGGGCTCGTCTTGCCGATGCGGGAAAGGCAGGGCCACATCCCGGCGCGCCGAAGACGCGCGTGCGTCAAGGGTTCGAACGGCGTTCACGTCACCGGCCGCGGCGGAGACCGGGTAACCGTTCCCCGCCATTCGCGGTAGGGACCGATCCGCCGCGATCTGCGATGGTGTCGCCATAATCCCCCGGCGAGGATCAGGACCTCGAAATAGAAGGGCATCACGTAGAGCAGGTAATAGGACAGCGAGGTCATCTCGGCGAGGCCGATGCGCACCATGTGGGCGATGACCGATACGAGCTGCGCCGCGGCGAGAACCAGCGGATAGAACCGGTTGGCGCGAAGGGCGATGGCGACGAAGGACACGAGGGCCGCGGTATCGAGGAAGACGTGCCAGGGATCGGCCGTCTGCAGCGGATAATAGGCCCCGAATACCAGGTGATAGACGTCGTCGATGAAAAGCAGCAGGAACAGCGTCAGCGCGCTCGCCTTCTCGGGCCCGGCCCCGCGCCACAGGGCGAGGCCGGCCATGCACCAGACCGCCACGACGAAGGCCTGGTGCAGAACCGAGGTTACGAGATTGATCGTTTCCAAGGCTTTCTATCGCCTATGCCGCTGCGGCCGCGCCGATGGCATCGAATGCGAAACTGTCCGGCTGCGCCCGCGCGGCAGAGGCTGTTGGCGCTTCCAAATCGAATGCCGTCATGGGCGTTTCCACCGGATCGTCGCCGCCCATGTATTCGCGCGCCACGCGGTTCAGTTCCTCGTGCACGCGCAGAAGGTTGGTCGACATGGCCACGGCCTGCTGTTCCGCCTGAGCCAGCCGCAGGATCGCGCGCTGTCCGGCATCGACACCGATGGCAGGATTCTGGCGGGCTTTCAGCAAGGCCTGCTTGAGCTTCGCGCAGGCAATCATGGCCTCGTCCGTCACCGCCTCTGCTTCGCGTACGCGCTTGCGAATGAAAATGGCATCCTGGGTAATACGATTGGACATGCGGAAACTCTCCCTGCCCAGCCGTCCTGCCCGGTCACGGCTGTGTTGTAGAACCGGGGGAAGTGACTTCCTGGCCTCCCGAAACCTCGGCAACGGAGAGTGCCGCCGTCACCACCAGAACGACCAGTACGATGAACGCAAGGGCCAGTCCGATGATGACGGCAAGGCGATAGAGGACAGCATGATCACCGTCGAGCACCCCGGGGATAACCCGGGGCTCGTGCTTCGCATCCCATGGCGCCTCGATCGCAAGTGGCGCCACATCAGCTAACACGAATTCCCCGGGTGCGACCCGGTCTCCTTCTTGCGGCGAATGGCGCTGCGGCGGCACTTCAGAAAAGCTGGATGCAGGAAACCTGTAGGCCTCGTTCCTATCTTTTTCAGGGACTTGCACCCGGTAGGCCTCTACCAGCGCGTCGAGACCCTGCACTCCGAATGCATCCTTCAGAGCGCGGATATGCTGGTTCACCCGGCTCTCGGAAATGCCGAGTTCGTGTGCGATCCGCTTGATCGGCAGCCGGCGATCGATGAGGGCAAGCACCTCCATCTGCCTGTCCGTCAGCGTCTGCGGCCCCGAGGGGGTCATGGTATCTTCCTGTCTGGGCACGGTCTTTCGTTTACCACTGTGTGCGTGGTTATCCAACCAACGGAGGTCGGACACGAAAGTGCCGCCTTAAGTCCTAGTCGGGCGAAATGCCCTTGCGCGACAGGTATCGTTTCACGTTTCGAGCGGCCTGGCGCAAACGCTGCTCGTTCTCGACCATGGCGATGCGGACATACCCTTCGCCTTCCTCGCCGTAGCCGACGCCCGGGGCGACGGCGACGTCGGCCTCCGTCAGCAATTCCTTCGAAAATTCCAGGCTGCCCATATGCGCGAGAGCGGGCGGGAGCGGCGCCCAGGCGAACATCGAGGCCGGAGGCGCGGGGATATCCCATCCTGCCCTGCCGAACGCCTCGACCATCACATCGCGCCTCTTGTGATAGATTTCGCGGTTTTCCGCCACCACGTCCTGCGGCCCGTTCAGCGCCGCGCAGGCTGCAGCCTGGATCGGCGTGAAGGCCCCGTAATCGACATAGGATTTGACCCGCGTCATCGCGCCGACCAGTTCCCTGTTCCCGACGGCAAAGCCCATGCGCCAACCGGCCATAGAATAGGTTTTCGAAAGGGTGGTGAACTCAACCGCCACGTCCTTCGCCCCGGGAACCTGCAGGATCGAAGGCGTCGGCTTGCCGTCGAAATAAAGCTCGGAATAGGCAAGATCGGACAGGATCCAGACCTTGTTCTCCTTGGCCCAGGCTACCAGCCGTTCGTAGAAGGCGAGATCGACGACTTCGGCCGTGGGATTGGACGGATAGTTCACCACCAGCACGCTGGGCCGTGGCACGGTGAAGGCCATCGCGCTTTCGAGAGCGCGCCAGTATTCCTCGTCCGGCGTGGTCGGGATGGCGCGGATCGTCGCCCCGGCTAGGATGAAGCCGAACTGGTGGATTGGGTAGGACGGATTGGGCGCCAGCACCACATCGCCCGGCGCGGTGATGGCCGTGGCAAGGCTGGCCAGCCCTTCCTTGGAACCCAGTGTGACGACCACCTCTGTCTCGGGATCGATGTCCACGCCGAAGCGGTTGCCGTAATAATTCGCCTGCGCCTTGCGAAGGCCGGGAATGCCGCGCGACTGGGAATAGCCGTGGGCCGTCGGCTTGCTCGCCACTTCGCACAGCTTGTCGATGACGTGCTGGGGCGGCGGCCGGTCGGGATTGCCCATGCCAAGATCGATGATGTCGCGTCCCGCCTTGCGCGCCGCGTGCCGCATCGCGTTGACCTCCGCGATGACATAGGGAGGCAGGCGTTTCATGCGGTAGAATTGTTCGTCCATCGGTCCTCGGCGTCGGTCAGGCGTTTGCTGCGAGAGGCACACTGCCTCATGCCACGTGCATTGCAAGCGGCAGACCTCTATAGCAATTCCCGATTGCCCGGCCTTCGAAGGAAATCTGCGTCATGGACAAGAGCGACCCGCCCTCCCCCCCCCGGATGTTCGAGCGGATCTTCGATTTGCAGCGCGAGGCGGGAGAAAAGGTGATGGCGAGCCTCATGCCCGTCGAAGGTCAGGGGATGGGTGGCCCCCTCGCCGATCCGGGCAATATGGCGGAATGGGGCGCAAATGCGCTGAAGATGCAGACCATGTGGGCAGAGTTTGCCGCGTCGCAGGCGAAGAAAGCCATCGAGCAACAGGTCGACACGCCGCCCGATCCGATGAAATTTGCCGGCTATCTCCAGGGTTTCCAGCAGAAGATGCCGGGGGCCGGCGCGCAGGAAATTCAGCAGTTCTGGGACGATGCCGCGGCGCTGTGGCAGAATGTCCTGGGGCAATTCACCGGCGCAGGCGAAGAAACCCCGGACCTGCCGAGGCAGGATCGCCGGTTCAAGGACGATCTGTGGCGCAGCCAGCCGGCCTATGCGCTGATCCACCAGACCTACCTGCTGATGGCGGAGCAGATGGAAAAGGCGGTCGACCGGATGGAGACCGCCGACAAGAGCCGGCGCAAACAGCTGAAATTCGCCGTGCGCGCACTGGTGGAAGCGCTGAGCCCAGCAAACTTCGCCGCAACCAATCCGGTCGTGCTGGAACGGGCGCGGGAAACCAACGGCGCCAGCATGGTCAAGGGTATGGAGCACCTGCTCGCCGACATGAAGAAGGGGCAGCTTACCCACACGGACCCCGATGCCTTCACGCTGGGCAAGAACATCGCCACCACGCCGGGCAAGGTCGTCCATGAAACGCCGCTCTACCAGCTGATCCAGTACACGCCCACAACCGACGAGGTGCTGGCGGTTCCGCTGGTCATCTTCCCGCCATGGATCAACCGGTTCTACATCCTCGACCTGAACGAGAAGAAGAGCTTCATCCGCTGGGCCGTCGCGCAAGGAATTTCCGTGTTCGTGGTCAGCTGGAAATCGGCCGATGAAACCATGGCCGACGTGGTGTGGGACGATTACATCGCCGCGCAGATCGACGCGATCGACCATGTGCGCGGCCGCCTCGACGTGCCCCACGTCCACACGATCGGGTACTGCGTGGCCGGCACGACCCTCGCCGCCACGATGGCGATCCTCCACCGCCGGGGCGAGGAGGACCGCGTGAAGAGCTGCACGTTTTTCACCGCCCAGGTCGATTTCGACCGCGCTGGCGAATTGCTGCATTTCATCGACGACAGCCAGCTCGCCAATGTGGAGGCGATGAGCGGCAAGGGCTATCTCGACGGGCGATACATGGCCGCAACGTTCAACCTGCTGCGCGGGACGGACCTGATCTGGAACTACGTCGTCAACAATTACCTGATGGGCGAGGATTACCCCGCCTTCGACCTGTTGCACTGGAATGGCGACGTCACCAACCTGCCCGCAAGATGGCACGGCGCATATCTTCGCGATCTCTACCGCGACAACAAGCTCGTGCAGAAGGATGCGCTTTGCGCCGGGGGTACGCCGATCGACCTGTCGCTGGTGACGACGCCAACCTACGTCCAGGCAGGCAAGGAAGACCATATCGCGCCTGCCGCCAGCGTGTGGCGCCTGCGCGACCATTTCAGCGGGCCGCTGCGCTTCATCCTTGCCGGTTCAGGACATATTGCGGGCGTCGTCAATCCGCCCGAAAGCGGGAAATACCAGTACTGGACGAATGACGACCCCGATGTGACCACGCTGGAAGGCTTCGTGGAAGGCGCGACGGAGCATCCGGGAAGCTGGTGGCCCCACTGGGTGGACTGGCTGCGTGGACAGGCCCCCGCCACGGTCAAGGCGAGCGGGAAGCGCGTGCCGGGGAAGGGGAAGAGAGACCCGGTCATCGAAGATGCGCCCGGACGATATGTCATGACGCGCTGACTGCGTCGAAGACGGCCTTGTTTCAAAAAGTTGCGACGAACCGTGGCGCATGTGCGCCCGGTTTATTGTGCAGCGCACAAAAACCTTGTATTCGCATCTGCAGTATGTATATTGTGCAGTGCAACAAAACGATGAAGCGCAAGGATTGAGACCATGGCAGATGCCAAGACCAGCAAGATCGATATCGCTGCAGAGAAGGCCTATGCCGACGCTGCCGCGAAGAAGGTCGATGCTCTGAAGGTCGATATGGAAAAGGTAGAGGCCGCGGTGGAACAGGACGCCAAGCCTGAACCGAAGGTCGATGCCATTGCGAAGGCCGTGGACGCACCCGCTGAAAAGGCGGAGCCAAAGAAGGCTGTCGCAAAGCGCAAGCCGGCTGTCAGGAAAGCGACCGCGAAGAAGCCGGTCGCCAAGAAATCTCCTCCGCGCAAGGTTGCCGCACGCAAGGCTGCCCCTGCGAAGACCACCCAACCGAAAACGAAGGCGGCGAAGCCTGCCGCCGCTATCAGCAAAGCAAAGGATACCATTATGGCTACCGCCCAGAACGCAAGGAAGACCGATTTCGTCGACACCGCCAAGACTGTTGCCGCCGACGCGCAGACCCGCCTGAAGGGCGTCTATGCCAAGGGCAGCGAAGTCGCCGGCGAAGTCGTCGAGTTCCACAAGAAAAACCTCGAAGCCATGGTCGAGTCGGGCAAGGTCCTGACCTCGGGCATGCAGGACATGGGCCGCGAAGCCGTGACCGACACCAAGAAGGTCGCCGAACAGGTCACCGAAGACGTACGCCTGATGGCCGCCGTCAAGTCGCCGACCGAGCTGTTCAAGCTGCAGGGCGACCTGACGCGCCGTAACCTCGACGCTGCCATCGCCTATGGTTCGAAGAGCACCGAAGCATGGCTGAAGCTTGCCAACGAGACGATGGCTCCGCTCACCAGCCGCGCCAGCGAAGCGGCAGAAAAGTTCAAGACGGCTGCCTGAGTTCGTCCTGGCGATTGCCGGGTCAGTCCCGGCAATTTCGAAAGACATGAAAGGGCCGGATGTGCATCACGCGCATCCGGCCCTTTTCGCATCCCTGCGCCGACCAGACCGCCCCGCCCCATCCCGGTGCGCCACCATTCCGGCGCGGTTGCAGTACATTTCCGGCGGGAGGCCACCTTGCAACATGGCGTGCCATTGACGATATTGCCGGGCGAAATGATCCAGACCCTTTCCCAATCCATCGATGCTCCGCGCCTTGCCGGTGAAGACGATGCCCCCGGCGGTCCCGACGAAGGGACCGAAATCGGCATCGCAACCAAGACCAAGGCCAAACCGAAGAAGCCCAGCCAGTACAAGGTGCTGCTTCTGAACGACGATTACACGCCGATGGAGTTCGTGGTGATCGTGCTGAAGCGTTTTTTCCGCATGGACATCGACGAGGCGACGCAGGTCATGCTGCACGTCCACCAGAAGGGCGTCGGCGTTTGCGGCATATACCCATACGAAGTCGCCGAGACGAAGGTGAACCAGGTGATGGATTTCGCAAAGCAGAACCAGCACCCCCTGCAATGCACGCTGGAAAAGGCC
The DNA here is from genome assembly GCA_027941995.1 of Erythrobacteraceae bacterium WH01K. NCBI lineage: Bacteria > Pseudomonadati > Pseudomonadota > Alphaproteobacteria > Sphingomonadales > Erythrobacteraceae > Erythrobacteraceae bacterium WH01K. Next base: position 2,679,329 of record CP115966.1, read on the forward strand.
TGATCGCCTGAGAGAGCCCCATCATCCCGAACCCGAAGCGCCCGGCCCCGGACAGGAGAGCGTCTGGGACTACCCGCGCCCCGCGATTGCGGAGCCGACCGATCGGCATATCAGGATCGAACATCGCGGCGAAGTCATCGCCGAAACGCGCGTGGCCTGGCGCACGCTGGAAACCAGCCATCCCCCAACCTATTACGTCCCGCCCGCCGACGTGGCGACGCAGTTCTTCGAACCAAATCCCCGTCGTTCGCTGTGCGAATGGAAGGGGCAGGCGCGCTATTGGGACATTGTCCTTGGTGGCGAACGGCTGGAAGCGGCGGCATGGAGCTATGCCAGCCCGACCGAAAGCTTCGCGGGCATTCGCGACCATCTCGCTTTCTACCCCGAGCCCTTCGACAGGTGCCTGGTGGATGGCGAAATTGCGATGCCGCAGCCCAGGCAATTCTATGGCGGATGGATCACCAGCCGCGAAGCCGGACCGTTCAAGGGCGTGCCGGGCAGCCGTTTCTGGTAGCCTGTCTGCCTGCCGTGAATGCATCGGCCTCATCCCTCGGGCGTCATGGGACATGACCCGGCGCGATTTTGCCGCTAGAGCGCGCCAGTGATGCCGGAAAGAAACCACCCGACATGTTGAAGATCCTGCCCGCGCTCGACCGCTATATCCTGCGGCTCGTCGTCGTGCCTATGGCAGGCGTGTTCGTGCTGGCAGCATCCCTGCTGCTCCTCGACAAGATGCTGCGCCTGTTCGATTTCGTTGCGGTCGAAGGCGGTCCGATCGGCATCGTGTTCAAGATGCTGGGCGCGCTGATCCCCGAATATGCCAGCCTCGCCATCCCGCTCGGCCTGCTGCTGGGGATATTGCTGGCTTTCCGCAAGCTCGCCACGTCGAGCGAGCTGGACATCTTCCGCGCGACCGGCCTCAGTTACATGCGCCTTCTACGCGTGCCCTATTTCATCACCGCCGTCCTGGTCGCGGTGAACATCGCGCTGGTGTTCTACATCCAGCCGATCAGCCGCTATTATTACGAACAGCTCGAATACGACCTGCGCTCGGGCGCGCTGGGTGCCTCGATCAAGGTCGGCGAGTTCACGACGCTGGCCGACCGCATGGCGCTGCGTATCGAGGCGAGCGAGGACGAGGGACGCCGCCTGCAGGGCATCTTCGCCCGGATTTCCGACGAAGAGGGCCAGGTCCTGTCCATTTCGGCCAAGGAAGGCGCCTTTCTCGCCACGACGGACAGCCCGGACACGATCATCCTGCGCCTGACCGATGGCACCATCGTGCAGGACGAGGCCGATGCAACGCCCCGCGTCCTCAGCTTCACGCGGCACGATCTCCCCATCGACCTGCCGGCGATCGAGCAGTTCCGGCAGCGCGGCGATGCGGAACGGGAATATATCCTGCCCGAATTGCTGCGCATCGGCTGGGACAGCGGTGAGACGGAACAGGCGCGCGATGCGAGCCAGGCCAGTTTCAATTTCCGGCTGGTCGAGGTGGTCATGATGCTGCTGATGCCGATGCTCGCGGTCGCCCTCGCCATCCCGCCGAAGCGATCGACCAGCGCTCTGGGCGTCTTCGTCTCCATCGTGATGGTCGTCAGCTATCACAAGATAAACCAGTATGGCGAAGACATCGCGACGCTGGGCCGGATCGACCCGATCATTGCGCTGTGGGGGCCGTTCGCGGTGTTCGCTGCGCTTATCCTCTGGATGTTCTACCAAGTGGCTTACGTTCCGGGCGGCCAACCGATCGGAGCGCTGGAAACGGCGTTCGGGAAGCTGTCGAAGCGCGTGGGCAAGCTGTTCCGCAGGCGCGGGCGCCGGTCCGATGAATTCGCCTCCCCGCCGATGAATATTGCCGCGCCAGCGGCACCGGCCGAATAGGCGGGCGCGGCGGCATGCAGCTCGATTTCTTCCCTTCGTGGACGCTGACCCGGTACCTGGCGAAAATGTTCGTGGCCCGCATCCTGGCGGTGCTGGTGATGCTGGTGCTCGTCCTGCTCATGCTGGACCTGCTTTCGACCAGCGGGGAAATTCTCGCCGTGGAAGGCAATGGCCAGGGCGAACTGCTAACCTATGCCGGTTACCGGATACCGCAGCTGATCCAGCGTTTCCTGCCCTACTCCGTCCTCTTGGCAACCATCATCGCGCTGATCACGCTGAACCAGAACAGCGAGGTCATCGCCATGAAGGCGTCCGGCCTCTCGGCCCACCAGGTTCTGGCTCCGCTGCTGCTCACCGCGCTGCTGGTGTCTGCCATCAGCTTTGCCTTCAACGAACGCGTCGTGACCCGAGCAACCGCCTCGCTCAAGGCGTGGGAAGCAACGGAGTACGGCGCGCTGCCGATGGAGGAGGATGCCCGGCGCGGGCTCTACCTGACCGACGGAAGCGACATCTTGAGCGCGACGACGACGACGGGCCGCGGCGACCGGCTCCGTCTGCAGGGCGTGACCTGGTACAGCCGTACGGAAACGGGGCAGATCGTCCGGCAGGTGCGCGCCGACAGCGCAGTCTTCGCCGGCCCGGGCTGGCGGCTGGAAGATGCGGTCATCTTCGATGTCGGCACGGCCGAAACGGGTGAGGCGGCGGACATTGTCGTCGCGCCCGGCATTACCCCATCCCAGATCGAGCTCGAAAGCGCGGATGCCGATGCGCTGGGCTTCATGGAACTGCGCGACTCCATACAGGCATACAAGGCCAGCGGCCGCCCTACGGCGGAACTGGAAGCGAAATGGTGGCACAAGTTGTCGGGCCCGCTGTCCGCCTTCCTCATGCCGCTGCTGGGCGCTGTAGCGGCGTTCGGCCTCGCCCGGTCGGGTCAGCTGTTCGTGCGCGCGATTATCGGCATGGCTCTGGGCTTCGCCTACTTCGTGGTCGACAATGCCGCGCTCGCCATGGGCAGCTTCGGCGGCTATCCGCCGTTCCTGGCTGCATGGGCACCCTTCGCCCTGTTCTTCCTCGTCGGGGAGACCGTGCTCATCCGGACAGAGGAATGAACGGCCCCGGCACGCCCGCCATCCGACTGGCCCGGCCCGCCGATGCCGACGCGCTCCCCGAAATCGAGAAAGCGGCTGGTGCGCTGTTCGCCTGCCTGTCCGGCTATGAAAATATCGTGGACCATCCCCCGCTCACCGCGCAGCTATATGCCAGCCTTATTGCAAAGCGCCATTGCCTGGTCGCTGCAGATGGCGAGCGGATTGCGGGCTTCATTGCCTGCGAACCCTTTCGCCGCGAACTTCACATCCGGGAGATGTCGGTCCATCCCCGTTTCCAGCGGCAGGGTCTGGGGGAAAGACTGGTCAAGGCAACCACCATCGACGCGCGCAATGAAGGTTTCGATGCCCTCACGCTCACGACGTTTCGCGACGTACCGTGGAACGCGCCATTCTATGCGAGGCTGGGTTTCGTGATTGTCGAGGACAGTGGGAATCACACCCGCCTGCACGGCCTCCTCGAAGAGGAAGGCATCACAGCACCGGCGGGCGAGCGGCGCGTGGCTATGATACGGTTCCTGGACTGAGGGAATAACCCGAGACGCCACGCAGGTTTCAGCGCGGCACCCGCCCCCGGCTCATCGTGCTGCGGGCAATCTTGCCGACGAGGAACACCATGCCGGGATGGTTGGCCTGACGGTAGCTCGATTCCGCTCCCAGTTCGCCGTGAAGACGGCGATGCGCCTCTGGCAGGGAGTGGTACGGCATGGACGGCATCAAATGGTGCAGCGCGTGATAGCGCAGGCCCACGGGCGCCCAGATCTCGGCAATGCGGCCCGGCGGGGGGACATTCACGCTGTCGAGGAACTGGGCCGTCACCGTCATCGGCTCGCCTTCGTTCTCCCACAGATGGGCGACCAGCGTTCGCAGCTGGTTCAGAACTGCTGTCAGCGACAGGATGGCCAGCGCGACCAGCAATGGCTTCCAGCCCAGCACGAAGACGCTGCCAATGAGAACCCAGCTCCACACGAAACCGCCCAGTTCCTGCCAGAACACCCGGCGGGTCAGTTCGCCTTCGGGCGGGCGACGGCGGAATTCCGGATTGATCGACAGCGCGGAAAAGCGCTGCCAGACGACGCGGCGCACCGGCGGCAGGATCGCCCCCAGCGGAACCAGGACAGCGAAGCGGAACATCAGGGCGATGGGTGCCAGCGAGGCGACGATGACGAAGACCGGCAGGGTCCACGGCTTCATCAAGGCCAGCGGGAGATATTCGGGATCTTCCACCGTGCCGTATTGCGTGCGCTTGTGATGGATGACGTGGACGCCTTCATACATGAAGGATGGCGTCAGGAGGGGGATGCCGACGACGAGGTTCCAGCCCAGCCGAAAGCCGGGCAGTGAACCCTTCCGGACGTGGGTCAATTCGTGAATGAACATCAGGGCGCGGTAGAGCGCCAGCGCACCGATCACCCCGAGGACGACGGCGAGCGCGGCGTTCTGCGTCAGGATCGCCCCGGCAATCGCGGCGTAGCCCGTGCCTGCCGACAGCAGCATGTCGGGCCAGTAGATCGCGCCCTTCGCCTCGTACAGATCCTTCGTCAGGTCGCGGGCGGCGCGCAGCATCGCCTTGTCATCGGCGATCAGCGTGCGCACGGTCGCTCCTCCGGCAGGAGCGGAGGCGGATGCGACAGGATCTAGGCTTTGTTGCAAACTCATGCGTTACGTCCGGTTCTATGGGGGGGCTGCCTTACAGCAATCGGGCGGCCCGGTCATGTCGGCTAAGGACCATGGGCCGAAAGGTCCGTTACGAAGGTCCGCAGACCGCCGGCTGCTTGACAAGAGCTTCCCTGCCGGAACAGGGCCTAACTCAAGCTGAACACCCATAAGAGGCCTGCCACAATGGACGGCAATGAAATAAGCATTCGCGCCCTTGCGGACAAGGGCAAGGCCGGGAAGCGGGACCGCGCGGCGTTTGTCGACCTGGGCCGCGCCTTTGCAGCACGGCTGCCCCATTCCGTCCCCCAGCTGCGGTCCGAGCAGATCGAACTGGTCGATCCGGAGCGCAACCCCTTCTTCGAACACGCGAGTGTACAGCTGTTCCTGGCCATGCGCGGCAGCAAGCCGGTCGGACGGATCAGCGCACAGATCGACCACCTCGCGCTGGAAATTTCGCCTGAACAGGGGCTTGGCCCGGGAACCGGCATGTTCGGCTATTTCGATGCAGAGGACGAAAAAACGGCCCACGCGCTCCTCCATGCGGCAGAGAACTGGCTGCGCGAACAGGGCATGACCCGCGTATTGGGGCCGATCTCGCTCTCGATCTGGGAAGAGCCCGGCCTGCTGGTCAAGGGACAGGACCATTCGCCGATGATCATGATGGGCCACCACCCGGCCCATTACCGGGCTTGGGTGGAGGACGCAGGCTACACCCACGAGAAGAGCCTGCTGACCTACAGCCTGGATATCGATCGGCCGTTCTCTCCTTTGATCCAGCGCATCATCAAGTCCGGCAAGCGCAGCGAGAAGATCACCGTGCGTCCGGTCGATCTCGATTCCTACGACAAGGAGATCGAAACGATCCTCGGCATCCTGAACGATGCCTGGTCCGCAAACTGGGGTTTCGTGCCCTTCACCCCGGCCGAAGTGGACTATGCCGGCAAGAAACTGAAACCGATCATCAAGGCGCCGCTCAACCGCATTGCCGAAATCGATGGGAAGCCGGTCGCGTTCATGCTGACATTCCCGAACATGAACGACATCATGGCCAAGATCGACGGGAAATTGTTCCCCTTCGGCTGGTTCCATCTTCTTCGCTGGTTGAGGAACCCGCAGGGTGCCGGAATGCGCGTGCCGCTGATGGGTGTGTCGAGCGACCTGCACAATTCGCGCACGGCCAGCCAGCTCGCCTTCATGATGATCGAGGATATTCGCGAACAGGCGACCGGCCTGTACGGATCGACCCGCGGGGAAGTGGGCTGGGTGCTGGACGACAACCAGGGCATGATCGCCATTGCCGATGCCATCGAATCCGACATCAACCGCGAATACGTGATTTTCAGCAAGGCTCTCTGAGCAGGAGCGAATCTCTTTCTTCTGACAGGCCGGAGAGGGAACAAAACGGGACGAATCCTGTTCGACATCATAGAGCCTGCGATCCACGCGGGACGATGGGAATTTCTCGCGTCATGACGGACATGTCCGGCCCAGCAAAGTACAGCTCGCCCGGCCACGTCCTCGTGGTCGAGGATGACGCTTTGCTGGCCCTGTCGATCGAGACGACGCTGGAAGATGCCGGAGCGAAAAGCGTGACCGTCGTGTCCTCTACGGCGCAGGCACTCGATGCGCTGCGCAGGCACAAGCCCGATGTCATCATCCTCGATGTTCATCTTGCCGACAGGCACGATGGCTGGGCAATTGCGGAGCTGGTCGACACGATCGGACCGAACCCGCCGCGCATCATCTTCTCGACCGGGTCGCCGGAAGACATCCCGCCCGCGATTGCGGAAATGGGCGCGGTCCTGACCAAGCCCTACGCCCCGGAGCAATTGCTCGGCCTGGCGGCTGGCGAAGAAACCGCGAAGCGCAAGAAAGCCGGCCTGCTCAGCCGCCTTCGCCGCTGAGGAAAATGCGGGCTCGATCCCGGTCATCGGGTCGATTGCACTATGAAATTCCGATTTTCGGGTTGGCGCGAAGACACTCGCGCACTTATCGCGCTCGCCTGTCAGGACGCCGGATAAAAAGGAGGCCTCCACTCGAATTCAATCGGGTGGAGGCCTCGGGATCGTATCACTGCCGCTTGGACGGGAGGGGGGTCTCGGCGGTGATATTAAGAGAATGCGCGGCCCCTGATGGGGTTCCCGGGCACGATGCGCAGAAGGCGAAAAAATTCAAAAGGCACTGATATTACAGCTAAATAAACGGTCTTTTGCTGTCTATCTGGGTGTATTGCGCAAACTTGCAGGCTTTTTCCATGTCGGGAACCGACAAATTCCCAGGCGCCCAGTCCACCAGCCCCTCTTCCCTGAGTGATTTCAGGGTCCGGTTGGTGTGGACCAGCGACAGGCCAAGCATGTCGGCGATCTGCGCCTGCGTGATGGGGAGTTCGAGGCGGTTGCTGTTATCGGCCACCCCGGTCGCCAACGCACGGTCAAGAAGCCAGACCGCGAGATAGGTCACCCGCTCCCGCGCGGTTCGCTGCCCGACCGATACCAGGTGCCCCTCGAGTGCGGTTTCCTCTTTTGCCGCCAGCCATACCAGATCGTATCCCAGCCGCGGATGCGCGCCCATCAGGCGATGGAAATCGTTGCGCGGAAATACGCAAAGACGGGCGTCGATCAGGGCCTCCACCGAATGCGAGAGATCGTCGTCGAACGCACCCTGCAAGCCGAGGAGGTCGCCGGGGAACATGAAGTTCAAGATCTGCCGGCGTCCGTCGTCCAGCGAACGGTACCGTATGAGCATGCCTGAAAGTACGGTGTGCAGGTGCGGGGCCTTGCCGCCCTGCGACATGATCATCTCACCCTTGCTGAATACGGCTTCGCCCTGCTTGAAGCTCTCGAGATATTCCAGTTTGTCCTCGGACAGCGGACGAAATGTATCGCAGCCCAGTAGTGGGCATTCCCTGCACCGAATGATTTCCGTATCCATCACGATCCTGTTCACCCCCCGCAGTTCCCGTTCTTGCGCGGGAATTGCGGCCAACCAGTGTCCGCCCTTTAGCCCCGAAAGCGAACCGATTGTCAAATCGGGCAAACAATCTGTAAGGACCCGGACGCCTGAAGGAACCGACCGGTTGTCGGCACGTTGAACGCGCGCAATCTGTCGGCTGCGAATTGCCAGCCGAATTAGGGAAGGAAATATATGTCGCTCGGTGAAAATGTTGCTGCCAACCTGCCTTACCTGCGCCGCTATGCGCGCGCGCTGACCGGGGCACAGTCGACGGGCGATGCCTTCGTCCGCCAGACGCTCGAAGCGGCGCTGGCCGATGACGAGCTCAAGTCTTCGCTGGGTGAAGGCCGCGTGGCACTATACCGTGCCTTCAACAAGATCTGGTCCAGCGCATCGGTCGAAACCGACATCGACACGGCTGGTACCGGCGGGGCGACTGGCGACCACGAAGTCGCGGCGCATGAAAGGCTCGCCTCGGTCACGCCGTTGAACCGCCAGGCCCTGCTGCTGACCACTCTGGAAGATTTTTCTATCGAGGAAGCCGCGCAGGTGATGGACCTGAGCGAGGAAGAGGTCGAGACGATGGTGCAGGACGCGGTTGCCGAAATCGACCGGGAATCGAGCACCAACGTCCTCATTATCGAAGACGAACCGCTTATCTCCATGCAGCTCGAAGACCTCGTGCGGGGCCTCGGTCACGACATCTGCGGCACTGCGGCGACGCGCACGCAGGCTCAGGAAGTCGTGGCGAAGGAAACTCCCGGTCTTGTCCTTGCGGACATCCAGTTGGCCGACGGTTCCAGCGGCCTCGACGCGGTCGATGACATCCTGGCCATCAGCAATGTACCGGTGATCTTCATCACGGCCTATCCGGAGCGCCTGCTTACCGGCGATCGCCCCGAGCCGACCTATCTGGTCACGAAACCGTTTCAGGAAGCCACGGTTCGCGCCGCCATCAGCCAGGCGCTGTTCTTCAATTCGAGCAAGCCACTCGACTGACCGGCCAACGCTTCGTATTCAACCCAAAAGCCCGCCGGACGTGGATACGTCCGGCGGGCTTTTTGTATGAGCAGGACCGAAGGATGGACCGACCCTAAACCTAGTCCTTCTTTCGGCCCGACAATATTTCGTCGACGACCTCGTGCGCGCGCGTATCCGCGCTATTCTTCCCACGCGCCCGCATTGCGAAGGCGGACAGTTTGCGTACCGGCACGTGCAATTGGCAACGCACCCCCTCGGGGTGGAATTCCAGCTTCACCGGATGCTTGAGTTCGTGGGCCACGATCTTTTCGATGAGTTCGGTCCCGAAGCCGCGCTTGCGATCCTGAGATACGGGTGGCCCTCCGGTCTCTACCCAGTCGATCCGGGCGAGCTTGTCCTCGACAAGCGACCACGTGACGGAGACATCCCCGCCAGGCTGGCTGAGCGCGCCGTATTTCGACGCATTGGTCGCCAGTTCATGGATGGCCAGACCAAAGGATAGCGCATCGTTTGGTGCCAGTTCCACGTCGGGACCTTCGAGATAGAGCCCGACCTCGTCCGAATCCGCATATGGCGCCATTTCGGTCTGGACCACGTCGCAGATGGGGGTCGTGCCCCATTGCGACTTCGTCAGGAGGTCGTGCGTGGCCGACAGCGCCCGGATACGTCCGTCGAGGCCGTCGGCGAAATCTTCCAGGTCGGTGGCCCGGCGGCGGGTCAGCGAAACGATCGACAGAACGTTCGCCAGCGTATTCTTCACCCGGTGGTTCAGCTCCCGGGTCAGGGAATTGCGGATCGAATTCTGCTCGGCGAAATAATCCAGGGATGCCTGGTCCTCATGTGCCTGCTGGGTCAACAGGCGGGCGACCAGCATCGAAAGGCTGGCAACCGACAGTCCGAACAGGAAAGTCAGCATCGAGAGAAGAGACAGGGAATTGCCCCGGGTCGATTCCACTTGCAGCGTCATCGGCCGGTTGGCGAGGCGAAACTCGCGCGTTGCAAACCATCCGGTCGACTTTTCCGGCGAGAGGGATGCCAGCAAGTTCTGCGGTTCGGGATTACCGTCGAACAGTTGGACGCCGCGCCCGTCGATCCCCTCTGACGAAGCTACTGATTGCAGGAAATCCTGAGCCGAAAAGGGGCTGTAGATAAAGCCCTTCAAATCGCGCGAGCCAGCTTCGAAAACGGGCATGTAGACAAGAAAGCCGGGGCCGTCTCCACCGCCTTCCTGCTTCAGCACAACCTTGCCGCTCGCCGTCGGTCGCACATTTCGCAATGCTTCCTGCATGGCAACCCGGCGTACCGGCTCGGACCACATATCATAGCCCAGGGCGCGCCGGTTCCGCTGCGTATCGGGCTGCAAATAGGTTACTGCGACAATATTGTCAGGGTTCTGCAAGGGATAAGGAGTAACGCCGCGAAAGCCGGGCTGCTCCGCCCTGAGACGCTCCTCGAATTCACCGACGTTGCCGGCGTCGACCCGCTGCGCCCATCCGATGCCTTCGGCACCCCTGTAGTCCGCATCGAGCCGCAGTTCGGCAACGAACCGCCGGAACAGGGGTGCGGGAACACCCTCCACGGTGGAAAAGAGGGCTGCACCGGCCCGCAGGTAAGATGTCGTAGTGTTGCCTCGCCGATCAAGGGCGGACGATATCGCCTCGGCCGAGCGCGCGAGGCGCGCCCTTTCGCTCGCCCTGTCGCCGCGTTCGATCGCCCAAACACTGACCGCCGTAATAGCTAGGATCAGCAGGAAGATCGCTACCGGCAATGCGCGAGGGTATTGAACCAACCAACGCCTGGTCCTGCGGTTTTGAGTTGCATTGTGCTGGGACAAGTAGGTGCTCGTTGTTATTCGCAGGTCGACGCTGTAACCGGGCGCGAGAGTGGTATGATTTCCTCGCGCATGCAACGGGGAACCATGCATCAGGGCATTCGTTCCGAAGGCTCGGACAGTTTGAAACAGGGTCTCCCGCAACGGGATTGGTACGAGGCCCCGCACCGAAGGGCGTGTTGGTGAACGACAAGAAAACTACAGAACCTGCTGCCACGAAAACTACGGCACGGCAGGCCAAGGACCCGCAATGGGCCAACGGATTGAGGCAGCTTTACGATTCAGTGGTCGACGAGCCGCTTCCGGACAGCTTCAAGGATCTTCTCTCGAAGCTGGACGATTCCAAATGAGCGAAACGAAGCGCACGGCTTCCGAGAAGGCCGATTTCAAGCGCGAGCTGGAGGAAGTGGTCCCGCACCTGCGCGCCTTTGCTCGCGGTCTGTGCGGGCGGCCGGACATGGCCGACGATCTCGTTCAGGAAGCCCTGATGAAGGCCTGGGCCGCGCAGGAACGGTTCGAACCCGGCACGTCCATGCGTGCCTGGACCTTCGTCATCCTGCGCAATGCCTATCTGACGGACATGCGGCGCAACCGGTTCCGCGGCGAGTATGACGAAGGGGTGGCAGAACGCATCCTGACCGCACCAGCCGGGCAGGAAGAGCCGGTGCACCTTTCGGACATGCACCGCGCGCTGCTGACCCTGCCTCCGGAACGGCGCGAGGCGCTGTTGCTGGTCGGTGCGGGTGGTTTCTCCTATGAAGAAGCGGCCAATATCTGTGGCTGCGCCGTCGGTACGATCAAGAGCCGGGTTGGCCGCGCGCGGTCGGCATTGAACACGATGCTGACCGAGGGCAACATTCCCAATCGCTCGATCGACGACGACACCGCGCATCGCGCAATTCTGGAAGAGCTGGACGATGTGGCTGCGGGCAATGGCATCGCGGCGGCGAACAACTGACAAGGCGGGGTTCGCGCTGAAAGGCCGGCCCGTGCTATTCCCGTCTGCATGAGCACGCCAGTCCAACCTTCCCCGCCCGTATCCGGCAGCGACGACGCACCGCCGACGCGGCGGCGGATGGGGTTTGCGCAGCAGGAACTGCGCCTGATCAGCACGCTCGTCCTGCTGATCGGCATGGGGCTGTTCCTCGCCCTGCCCTTCGTCCTGTCGATTGGGTCGGTCGTGTTCCTCCCGCTGACCACGGCGATCATCCTGTCGATCCTGCTGGCCCCCCTCGCCGACAAGCTGGCGGGATGGGGCGTGCCGAACACGCTGGCATCGCTTCTGTCGCTGCTGGTGTTCTTCGCCATCGTGCTGCTGGCATTTGCGGTCATCCTGCAACCTGCCATTGCCCTGTTCGACGAATTGCCCCGCCTTGCCGACCAGGTTGCCGCGCGATTTACCGAACTGCGCGACCGGTTTGCCTGGCTTGCCGCCGCGAACGACCGGTTCGCGGAAGCGGTCGGCTATACCGGTACGAACGAGGTCACGCTGGCCGGACCCAGTATTTTCGAGCAGCTCGCCGTCGGCGCACCGAACGTGGTGCTGAAGGTTCTGCTGACCTTCCTGATGGCCTATTTCATGGTCGAGGCCCGCATTCGCCTGCGCCGCAACCTGCTGTTCGGGCGCGCGAGCTTCGGCACCAGCCTCAAGGCCGCGCGCGTCCTTCGCGAAGTGCAGGACAAGGTGGCAAGTTACATCCTGACGGTCGCCTGGATCAACATCGGCGTCGGTGTGATCGTGGCCGGCGGCGCATGGGCGCTCGGTGTGGAAGCGCCACTGATGTGGGGCGGGCTGGCGACGCTGTGCAATTTCATTCCCTATATCGGGCCACTCGCCATGACGATGGTGCTGACCCTGTTCGGCGTCGGGACGAGCGACACCGTCCTGCTGGGAATCATTCCGGCCGCTGCCTATCTCGTCCTTCATACGATCGAGGCAAACATCGTAACGCCATCGATCCTGGGCGCGCGCTTTACCATGAACCCGGTGATGATCCTGATCGCTTTTTCCTATTTCAGCTGGATCTGGGGGGTGTTCGGTGCGCTGCTGTCCGTGCCGATCCTGCTGATGCTGACCGCGTTCTTCGACCATGTCGGCAGACCCAACCTGGTCGGTTTCGTGTTCGGGGAACCGCTGTTCAATCACGACATCATGACATTGGGCGAGGAAAAGCCGGTAAAGGATAAACCCGCCTGACCGCTACCGCACGGCCGGGCTGGCGGTGCCAGACCCCTACCTGCTACGCGCATGAAAAAGCCCGCCCGGATCGTCTCCGGGCGGGCTTTTCTCGATCAATTGTCGGGATTTAGCTGTTGTAGCTCCAGGTCGAGCCGCGCGCCAGGTTCTCCGAGGCGAAGCTCCAGTTGAGCTTGTTCTCGGTCACTGCCTTCAGATAGGCCGGACGCGCGTTCTGATGGTCGAGATAATAGGCGTGTTCCCACAGGTCGATCACGAGCAGCGGATTGACACCGTCCTTGTCGGCCAGCGTGTCGCCGTCATGCGTTTCCTCGATGGTAAGCTTGCCGCCCTTCTCCGCGAGCCAGACCCAACCACTGGCGAAGTGACCGGCACCGCGTTCCTGCAGCTGGCTCTTGAGTTCGTCGACCGAGCCGAAGCTGTCGTCGATCATCGACTTCAACTCGTCGGTCGGCTCGCCGCCGTCGGCAGCCATGGAGTGCCAGTAGAAGCCGTGGTTCCAGCTCTGCGCACTATTGTTGAACAGGCCCTGGTCGCTGCCGCGTGCGGCGGAGATCACTTCGATCAGGCTCTTGTCCGCGTGGTCCGTGCCCTCGATCGCGGCATTGGTCTTGTCGATATAGGCCTTGTGATGCTTGCCATGATGATAGCTCAGCGTTTCGGCCGATACGGCCGGAGCCAGTGCGTTATCTTCATAAGGCAGCGGAGTTACTTCGAAAGCCATGGATGGTTCTCCCTTGGTTTGATGGGCCCGTGGACTGAACGGGGATGAAAGGTTCGGGATAGCAACGCTCCGGAAGGCCGGTGGTTGCAGGTGGTCTCAATTTTCCTGTTCCGATACGCCGGTCTCGCCAGCGCCGCGATCGGTTGCCGCCGTCACTGCGACATTCATGGTTACATTGGCCAGTGTTCGCATGATGTCGGGCAGCATTTCCACCGCGACCAGCAGCGCCAGCGGTTCGATCGGCACGCCCATGGCCAGCGCGATGGGGCCGATCGAGATGACGAAGCTGATGGAGCCAGGCAGGCTGACCGAACCGACGCTGATGATGAAGGCTACCGCGATGCCGGTGGCCAGGGTCAGCGGGGTCAGTTCGATACCCACCAGCGTCGCGACGTAGATCGCGACCGCCATGTTCATCGCCGGGCTCGTCGCACGGAAAATGGCGACCGCCAGAGGAAGGACGAAATCGGCCGTGTCTTCCCTGAGACGCAGCCGCCGCGCACTGTCGAGCATGGCGGGCAGGCTGGCGAGAGAGCTTTGCGTGCTGATGGCGACGGCCTGCGCGGGCAGCACGGCGCGGGCAAATCGCACAGGCCCGATGCGTCCGATCGTCACCGCGAGACCATAGGCCGCCAGCAGCACGATCCCGCCCATGGCCGAAACGGTCAGGATGTAATGGATCAGCGTGGCGAAGGCACCGTCCCCGCCTGCACGCAGGGCAACGCCGAATGCCAGGGCAAACACGCCCAGCGGGGCGAGCCACAGGACCCAGCCGATGATGACCAGCATGGCGTTGCCGAGCGCCCGGAAGAATTGCAGCAACACTTCGCCCTGCCCGTCCGGCAAGCGAGTGATGGCAATCGCCAGTACCGCGAAAAACAACGTCAGTGGCAGCATCGCCGTCTCTGCCGCGGCGGCGAAAAGGTTGGGTGCGACGAGCGAGGAAACGAAATCGCCGAGGCCTGGAACTTCCTGAGCTTCCATGGCTGCGCCGTTGGCCAGCAGCGCCGTCGCGGCTTCGGGGATCGGGAAGACATTCAGGAGCAGCGGCATGAAAACGGCGCTGGCAAGGCCGCTGAACACCAGCATCACGAAAACCCAGCCGAGCATTCGCCGCGCGGTCGCCCCGGCGCGTGCCGCCGCGATCATCTGGGCGATCCCCATGACCAGCAGCGAGGCGACGAGCGGGATGATGGTCATCTGCAGGCCGCGCAGCCAGAGCGTTCCGACAGGCGCGGCTACGGACGAGGCCGCATTCTTTATCCCGCTTCCCTGCACCAGCCCGCCCAGCACCAGGCCGGCGACCAGTCCGCCGAACGTCCACCAGACGGGCAGCGTAATACGGACAAGGCCGCCATCTCCGCCGGTTCCGGCAGCAGCGGGGATGGCACCGGTCGGGGCAGCCTGCGCATGGCCCTGCCTGTCGTTCGTGCTTGCCAAAACTGCCCCTTCCCTCTTTCCTTTGCGCCCCGCCCGCGTCACAGCACAGCAAAGCCAATGGCGCATCTGGAACGGGCCTTTGCAGGGGAACGCATGACACGCAAATATTTCGGTACCGACGGCATTCGCGGGGAAACCAACAAAGGCGCGATGACCGCGACCACGGCCATGCGCGTGGCGCAGGCTGCGGGCAACCATTTCCGCCGCGGCGATCACCGGCACCGCGTCGTGATCGGCAAGGACACCCGCCTGTCGGGATACATGATGGAAAGCGCGCTGGTCGCAGGCTTCACCAGCGTCGGGGTGGATGTCATCATGACCGGCCCCCTGCCGACCCCGGCGGTTGCCCTGCTGACACGGGAAATGCGGGCCGACCTGGGAGTCATGATCTCCGCCAGCCACAATCCCTATCAGGACAACGGCATCAAGCTGTTCGGCCCCACCGGGTTCAAGCTGGACGACAATACCGAGATGGCGATCGAGGCGCTGATCGACGAACAGCCGGACCTGGTTCCCGCCGGCGAAATCGGACGGGCGCGCCGCATCGACGACGCCCGCGGCCGCTACATCCACGCGATCAAGCAATCGGTGGCCGACGATATCCGGTTCGATGATCTGAAGGTCGTGATCGACTGCGCCAATGGCGCATCCTACCAGGTTGCACCGTCCGCCATCTGGGAACTGGGCGCGGATGTCGTCACGCTGGGCGTGTCGCCCAACGGCACGAACATTAATGACGGCGTCGGCTCCACATCGCTCGACGCGATCAAGGCGAAGGTGGTGGAAGTGGGCGCGGATATCGGCATCGCGCTCGACGGGGATGCCGACCGCCTCATCGTGATCGACGAGAAGGGCAAGGAAGTCGATGGCGACCAGTTGATGGCCCTCATCACCACCCGCATGGCCGAACGCGGCAATCTGAAGGGCGGCGGCCTGGTCGCCACCGTGATGAGCAATCTGGGCCTGGAACGATATCTCGAAGGCAGAGGGCTGACGCTGGAGCGGACCAAGGTCGGCGACCGCTACGTGCTGGAACGCATGCGCAGCGGCGGCTTCAATGTCGGCGGCGAACAGTCGGGCCATATGATCCTGCTCGACCATGCGACCACCGGCGACGGATCGGTCGCCGCCCTGCGCGTCCTTGCCAGCCTCGTGCGTTCCGGCAAGCGGGCGAGCGAATTGCTGCACCAGTTCGAACCGGTGCCGCAGCTGCTGAAGAACGTGCGCTATTCCGGCGGTTCTCCGCTGGACGACGCGGCAGTCAAGGAATGCATCGCCGATGCCGAGGGGGAACTCGCCGGCGCAGGACGTCTCGTCATTCGCGCATCGGGAACGGAACCGCTGATCCGCGTTATGGCGGAAGGCGACGATGCAGCGCAGATCGAAAGCGTCGTCGACCGAATCTGCGACGCGGTGAAGGACGCCGCCTGATGCTGCAGATGCGCCCCGATTGCGAACGCTGCGGAACGGACCTTCCGGCAGACGGCCCGGGCGCGTTCATCTGCAGCTTCGAATGCACGTTCTGCGCGCCGTGCGCCGATACGCTCGACGACTTGTGCCCCAATTGCGGGGGCGAGTTGACCGATCGCCCCATCCGCAGCCGTGCCCTGCTGGCCGACTACCCCGCCAGCACTGAGAGAAAGCACGGGGCATGAAGGCGCAAGGTCTTCCCCCGCCCCGCATCCTGAGCATCGCCGGATCGGACAGCTCGGGCGGCGCGGGCATTCAGGCGGACGTGAAAACGATCACGATGCTCGGCGGTTATGCCATGACCGCGATCACTGCGGTCACCGCCCAGAACTCGATCGGAGTACAGGGCATCACGCCGCTGGAAGGCGAATTCGTCGCCGCGCAGATCCGGTCCTGCATCGACGATATCGGGGTCGATGCAATCAAGATCGGGATGTTGCAGAACGCCGATATCATCGGTCACGTCGCCGCCGTTCTGGAGGGGCTATCCGGCGACCTCCCCGTCATCCTCGACCCTGTAATGGTCGCCACATCCGGTGCGCGCCTGCTGGAAAGCGATGCGATCGACGTGATGCGCACCCGCCTCTTCCCGCTCGCCACGATGCTGACACCCAATTTGCCGGAATTGGAGCTGCTGTCAGGCCGCAAGCTGCGCGACACCTCTCTGGCCCGGGAAGCGGCACAGGAGCTGGCCACAGCCCATGGCTGCGCCGTGCTCGCCAAGGGTGGTCATACCGGAGACGAGGAGAACGAGGGGTCGCAGGTAATCGACCTGCTCCAGATGGCGGACGGGTCCATGGCCAGCTTCACCGATGCGCGGATTTACAGCCGCAATACGCATGGCACGGGCTGCACGCTGTCGGCTGCCATCGCCACCCTGCTGGGCCACGGCCAGAACGTGGAACACAGCGTCCGGCTCGCCCGGCAATTCGTCCGCGAGGCAATCTGGAAGGCGCCCGATTTCGGTACCGGGGCCGGCCCGCTGGGGCATCAGGCAGTGCGGCTGGCCGGAGAGGACTGAGCCGCCCGGGGAGCGGCGTTCCTTTAAAGGCTTTCCTTCAAAGTAAGGGCGTCAGCGGTTCAGGTCGTAGAACTGCGAGATATGCGCCCACGCCTCGTCGGCGGTCTCGACCCAGGTAATGAGATCGAGGTCCTTCCTTGAAATTGTCCCTTCCTCGGCAATCGCCTCGAAATCGACGACACGCGTCCAGAAATCCTTGCCGAACAGCAGGATCGGCATCGGTTTCATCTTGCCGGTCTGAATCAGCGTCAGGAGCTCGAAAAACTCGTCGAACGTGCCGAAGCCGCCGGGGAAGACCGCGACCGCGCGCGCACGCAGGAGGAAATGCATCTTGCGCAGCGCGAAATAATGGAAATTGAGCGACAGATACGGCGTGACATAGGGGTTAGGCGCCTGTTCGTGCGGCAGGACGATGTTCAGCCCGATGCTCTCCGCTCCGGCATCGCTGGCGCCGCGATTGCCGGCCTCCATGATCGACGGCCCGCCCCCTGTGCAGACGACGAACTGGCGCTTGCCGTCTTCCACGATGGACTTCTCGCTCACCAGCTTGGCCAGCTTGTGCGCCTCGGCATAATATTTCGCCTTGTCGGCCAGCCGCTGGGCGACCTTCTGCTCGAATTCGTCGCCATCCTTTGCCGCCTCCAGCCGGGCTTCGGCCTGTTCCGGAGAGGGAATGCGCGCAGAGCCATACATGACCATCGTCGACCCGACCCCGGCCTCGTCCAGCAGCATTTCCGGCTTCAGCAGCTCGAGCTGGAAACGCACCGGCCGCAATTCCTCGCGCAGGAGGAACTCGGTGTCCTGGAAGGCGAGGCGATAGGCCGGATGGCGCGTCTGCGGCGTATCGTCGGGGCACGATTCGGAAAACTTCGCTTCCTGTTCGGCACGGTAGAAGCGGCGGTCTTTCAGGTCTTTCTCGGTCATGGGGCTCCACTAGGGCGCGCCGGGGCGGTGGGCAAGCCGCTGGACGTGATGTGCCGAGCCGCCTTATTTGCGAACCATATCCGACCCGCAACGCAATCCTTGGCGACAAGCGCCCGACTGTATAGCGGAGCGTGAGGCCACTCCCGCCTGCCCGTCGAACGGAGCGAACGGCACCTTGCCCCCGAAACCGACAACCCTCGCAGCGCTCGTCGCGCTTTCCCTCCTCGCCTTTGCCGCGAATTCGGTTCTGGCGCGCGCTGCGATCGAAGGCGCCGGAATGGATGCACTGGTCTTCACCGCGCTCCGGCTCGGTTCGGGGGCGCTCATCCTGTTGCCCCTCGTCATGCGGGTGCAGGGCCTGGCCGCCTTGCGCAACCCCGATCCGGTGGGCGTGGCATCGCTCGCCGTTTATGCGGGCGCATTCGCGCTCGCATACGTCATGCTGGGCACGGGGACAGGAGCGCTCATCCTGTTTGCCGCCGTGCAGGCCACGATACTGGCACACGGGTTTTTAGAGGAGCGGCGCCTGCGCGCGCTCGATGTGGCAGGCGTCGGTCTTGCCATGTCGGGACTGTTCGTGCTGGTCGGCGGAGATGGGTTGCAGGCTGGCTCTACAGGGGCGGTCCTGACCATGGCCCTCGCCGGTGTGGCATGGGGGCTCTACACCGTCCGGGGGCGCAAATCGCAGGCTCCCGCACTGGCGACTGCCGCCAATTTCGCATGGGCGGCGCTGCTTCTTGGCCTGCCGATATTCGCTTGGGCGTTTGTGTCGGGAAGTATGGGAAGCGTCAGCGCAGAGGGACTGGTGCTTGCGATCTCGTCCGGCGCGCTGGCCTCGGGCATCGGGTACACGATCTGGTATCGCACCGTTCCCTATCTGAGCCATGCCACCACCGGCGCGGTCCAGCTCGCCACCCCCGCGGTCGCGGCACTGGGCGCTGCGGCGTTCCTTGCCGAACCCATCGGCTGGCGGCTTGCTGCGGGGGGCGCGATAATCTTCGGCGGGATCGCCCTCACTCTGCGGCGGCGCTAGGCTGCAATCGACATCGCGCCCGGCCTCTCGCTGAGGTGACCAGCAATAGCACCAACCACCTCGCCGAAACGCCGGTCGATGAACCGTTTCGGAAATTTGCCGGGGAGCCTTCCAGGTCTCGGTAAGGCAGCAATAAAGGGGCAGCCGCAATGGCTGCCACCCCTTCCGGTGCGACGGCGACCTCAGGAATAGGCGCCGGCCGAATAGGTCAGCTCGTAACTGTGGCTGTAGATTTCGAAGACGATGCCGAACGGGTCTTCGACATAAACCATGCGATAAGGCTTCTCGCCCGGGAAATATTCCCGGATCGGCATGCGCTGCTTGCCGCCGGCCGCCACGATCTTCTCGACCAGGCCTTCCACGTCGGGATCCTGCACGCAGAAATGGAACGTGCCATGGCGCTTGTGGTCGAGGTTCTCGTCAGGCGCGTAATTGTCCGGAAATTCGAAGATCTCGATCCCGATCCGGTCAGCCGTGGCAAGATGCGCGATTTTCAGCCGCTTCCAGTCGGGGCCGAACACGTCGGTGCACATGATGCCGACCGGGCTGTCGTCCTCGGTAATCTCGGTCGGTTCCATGATGACGTAAAGACCGAGAACCTCGGTGTAGAATTTCACGGCGGCGTCAAGATCGGGCACTGACAGGCCGATATGCGAAAAGGACTTGGGGGGAGTAGTCATCGTATTCTCCGTTTCGTGTCTCGATGCCCTCCGACATGGTCCGCGCATCCGATTGTTGAAAATTATCAATACCGATGCTAGACATCACATTTGCTTATGATCCCGCTCGATTCCCGTTGGCTGAACACGTTTCGCGTTCTTTGCGAAGAAGACCATTTCACGCGGGCGGCCAAGCGTCTGAACATGACGCAGCCCGGTGTATCGCAGCATCTTGCCAAGCTGGAGGGACAGGTCGGCCAGCAACTGGTTGACCGGGACGCCCCTTCCTTCACCCTGACCGATACCGGCGCGGCCCTGCGCGAGCTTGCGGATAGACGCTGGCGCGAGGAGCAGGCGCTGCGGGAAACGATGGCTGCGGGGCACGAGGACGCAGGAATTGTTCGCGTGGCATCGTCCGGCAGCTTCGCCATGCTCCTCTATCCGTTGCTGATCCAATGGATGGGCGAAGCGCCGGACCTTCGCGCGGAGCTTACCGCCGCCCCGGTCGACCGGATCTGCTCCGGCGTGGTGGATGGAGAGTTCGACCTTGGCGTCGTCACCGGGTCCTTCCGGCACCCCCGTATCGAAACCACCGTGCTCGGTCACGAGCCACTGGACCTGCTGCTGCCCGCAGCCTGGCAAGGGAGATCGCCGGACTTCGCCGGACTCCAGTCGCTGGGTTTCGTCGATCACCCCGACGGGAAGGCTTTAGCCGACATCGTGTTCGACGCGAATTTTCCGGTCGACTATGCAGGGTCCGAGGCCATCGCCGTTCGTACTGCCATCAACCAGATCGGGCAGATACCGGAGGCCGTCGCATCGGGGCTGGCCTACACCATCCTGCCACGCAGCGGTGTGGTTACCTTTCCCCGTGCCGACCGGCTGTTCGTGCCCACCATGCCGCTTCCGTGCAGCCTCCCGCTGCAGGCAATCTGTTTGAAAGGGCGGACGCACATCCCGCGCCTGGCCAAGCTGATACGCCTGGTGCGGGACCAGGTAGAGCTGTTCGATCGGCTGGAGAGAATGGATGCCCCGTGAGGATTCGAACCTCAATTGACGGAGTCAGAGTCCGTAGTCTTACCATTAGACGACGGGGCATTACCGGTATGCAGGATCAGAATCACTGCATTCGCAGACCTTGTTGCGAGGCGCGGCATCTATGAGCGGTCGCAGCATAGGTCAAGTCCTGTCGCCACCCGTCACCATCATGCGCAGGGTGGCACGCTTGCCGAAAGGGCCTTGCCACGCTAGCATCGTCGACAGGTCCTCGCAGGGCGACTGCCCGGCGAGAGGAAAATTGAAAGAGACATGCCTAGATGGCGGACAATATTCCGCCGGACAAAGCCAGCAGGGCGAGCGCAGGTGGGAAGATACAGTCCGGCAGCGTAGCCGATTTTCGCTACAAGCCTTCCCCGCCGCCCGACCAGAAGCCACCAGAACCACCTGTGACAGGTGCGCCCGGCACCGGCGCGCGCACTCGCGCTGCGGCAAAAGTTCAAGGCGGCCCTCCACCCCTGCCTCCACGGCAGGCGAACGGCCGCACCGGTCGGCATCGCGGCAGGCAGGCCTACGCGGCGCTGGACCTTGGCACGAACAATTGCCGGCTGCTGATCGCGCGCCCCTCTGGCGAGAACTTCACGGTCATCGACGCCTTCAGCCGCGTGGTGAAGCTGGGCGAGGGACTGGCCGTGTCGGGGCAGCTATCCGACAAGGCCATGGATCGCGCACTGGGTGCCTTGACGATTTGCGCCGACAAGCTTCGGCGCCGCAACGTCTTCCTCGCCAGGTCGGTCGCGACAGAGGCGTGCCGGCGGGCCAGCAACGGACAGGATTTCATCGACCGGGTCCGGAAAGAAACCGGCATCGTCCTCGACATCATCAGCGCTCAGGAAGAAGCGCGCCTTGCCGTGCTGGGCTGCCACGTCCTGCTGGAACAGGGTCACGGACCCGCGGTCATCTTCGACATCGGCGGGGGCTCGACCGAACTGGTGCTGATCGAACCGGGCGAGAACGTGCCGCGCATCCTCGACTGGCAGAGCGTGCCATGGGGCGTCGTCTCTCTCAGCGACACCGTCCCCCGGCGCGGAGACGACGATGCCAGCCGGCTGGGCCGCTACGCACAGATGCGCCAGCTGGTCAGCGACAGCTTCGCACCGTTCGCAGAGCGCGTCGCCCCGTGGAGGCGCAAGGCCGATCCGCGGCTTCTGGGAACCAGCGGAACCGTCACGACACTGGCGAGCCTGCACCTGGAATTGCCGCAATACGACCGGCAGGCGGTGGACGGGCTGATCGTGCCATCGGATTCGATGCGCGAGATATGCCAGCGCCTTGCCGGGATGACATGGGCCGAGCGGTCGGACCTGCCCTGCATTGGTCACGACCGCGCCGAACTGGTCGTTGCAGGCTGCGCCATTCTGGAGGCCATCCTCGACCTGTGGCCCACGGCGGAACTCGGCGTTGCCGACAGGGGCATTCGCGAAGGCATCCTGCGCAGCCTGATGGCCGCCGATTTGACGCCGCCGCAAACAGCCGACCAGGGGTCCGCAAAATGAGCCGGTCCGGCAGGGATCCCGACAAGCGCGTTCGCAAGACCAGGGGCCGCACCGAATCGAGCCGCCGCTGGCTGGAGCGGCAGTTGAACGACCCTTACGTCAAACAGGCGAAGGCCGACGGCTATCGCAGCCGGGCCGCCTACAAGCTGCTGGAACTGGACGAGCGTTTCGCCATTCTCTCGCGCGCAAACCGGGTCGTCGACCTCGGCATTGCTCCGGGCGGCTGGGCGCAAGTGGTGCGCAAGAAACGGCCCAAGGCCGGTATCGTCGGTATCGACCTGCTGGAAACGGAGCCGCTGGACGGCGTCACGATTTTCCAGATGGACTTCATGGACGATGCTGCGCCCCAGCGGCTGGAAGCGGCGCTGGACGGACCGCCGGATCTCGTCATGTCGGACATGGCCGCCAATACCGTGGGCCACAAGCAGACCGACCATCTGCGCACGATGGGTCTTGTCGAGGCCGCGGCATGGTTCGCGATCGAGACGCTGGACGAAGGCGGGACCTTCCTGGCCAAGGTTCTGGCAGGCGGCACGGATACCGAGCTGCTATCCCTGCTCAAGAAGCATTTCACCAGCGTCAAGCACGCGAAGCCGCCTGCGAGCCGCAAGGGCTCTTCGGAATGGTATGTCGTGGCGCAAGGGTTCAAAGGACGCAGCTAGGCGCCCCGTGATCCAACCTTGGATTTAACGATCCGTCTTACTGGGAGCCGTCGGCCTCGGTCACGGGGCTCTGGTCGACGACAGGCTGTTCGTCGCCCATCGCGCCGGCTGCCTCGACGGCGCTTGCCTCTGCACCTTCCGCCGGGCCGGGTCCTTCACCCGCGCCATCGATTTCGCCTTCGACGGCTGCTTCTTCGGCTTCGGGTTCGGGCAACGGCGGACCGCCACCGTTGGCCAGCATGTAGAGTATGACGTTCGCACGATCTTCGATGCTGCCGAGACCGGCGAAGCTCATCTTCGTGCCGGCTGCAAAACCGCGCGGGCTCTTAAGCCATTCGTTCATGGCGTCGAAGTCCCAGACACCGCCCTTTTCGGAGAGTGCGGAGCTGTAGGCGAACCCGGCCGCGTGCTTACCGATGGGCTTGCCCATGATGCCGTAGAGGTTGGGACCGATACCGGCCGCACCGCCCTGGTTGATCGTGTGGCAGGCGGTGCATTTCGCGAACACCTTCTCGCCCGCTTCGGCCGAACCGGCGGCGAGCGCCTGCGCGATAGTCGGACCGGATTCGGCGCCCGCACCCTCTTCAGGGGCGTCGATGAAATAGCCGGGCTGCTCAGGCGATTCGGGGCTGTCCGCGTGGAACACCTTGCTGCTGAGATAGGAAGAACCGAGCGCGATGATCCCTGCGAAGAGGATCCATCCAAAGGCGGTGTTGCGGTTGTCTTGCATGGGTAAGGCTATGTCCGGTGGATGCGGTCAAAGAATATCGCCTGCGCTCTAGTCAGCCTGCCCCCGTTTCGCAAGGGCGATAGCGACGGACCAAAGGCTGCCCCAAATCCGCGCGAGCGCCAACCGTGCCTTCACCGTGCCATATCGCAAGTGCGCTTGCCCCGTTCAGGGCGCGGGTATACCCGGCATGGCAGTCATGCGTAAATTTGCAGCCCCCGCCCGAGAGCTTGTCGAAACCATGCGCCTTGCCGCCAAGGCGTCGCCCGCCGACGCCGTGTCGTTCGGGGGCGCGCCCGGGTCCAATTCGCACCGCGCAATGGGCCAGTACGCGCCGGATGGCCTGCCCCTCCCCTGTTACGGCTTTAACGATGCGATCGAGGCGGTGAAGACGGGCATTGCCGGGCGCACGCTGATCCCGATCGAGAATTCGCAGCACGGCCGGGTGGCGGACATCCATTTCATGCTTCCCGAGAGCGGTCTCGCCATCGTGGCGGAACATTTCCTCCCGATCCATCACGCGCTGATGGTGCTGCCGGGGACGGACATGGGCGAACTGGAAGCGGTCTACAGTCATCCGCAGGCACTCGGGCAATCGCGTCACTTCCTTGCCGAGCGCGGTCTCGTGCCCCTTGCCCATGCCGACACGGCGGGCGCGGCGGCCTATGTCGCGGAAATGGGAGAGAAGCGCTTTGCCGCGATTGCCCCGGCCATTGCTGCCGAGCTGTACGGGCTGGAGATTGCCGAGAGCCGGGTGGAGGATGCGTCCGATAACATGACTCGCTTTGTCGCGCTGGCGCAGGAACAGCTCGATCCTGCGACGCTGGACCCCGACAATACGATGACCACTTTCATCTTCGAAGTGAAGAACATTCCCGCCGCCTTGTACAAGGCTCTGGGCGGTTTCGCCACGAACGGCGTCAACATGACGAAGCTGGAAAGCTACCA
Organism: Erythrobacteraceae bacterium WH01K; assembly: GCA_027941995.1. Classification (NCBI taxonomy): domain Bacteria; kingdom Pseudomonadati; phylum Pseudomonadota; class Alphaproteobacteria; order Sphingomonadales; family Erythrobacteraceae; species Erythrobacteraceae bacterium WH01K. Next base: position 2,704,102 of record CP115966.1, read on the forward strand.
GAAGGGCACGAGCTTTTCCGCCAGCATGTTCTACGCCGATATTCTGGGCGTACCCGGCGACCCCGCAGTCGATCGCGCGATGGAGGAACTGGCCTTCCACTGCCGCGAACTTCGCGTTCTGGGCAGCTACGCGGTCGCGCGCGAGAGGGGCTGACCGGCCAGGCCCGGTAACACCTGCCGCTATTCGCCGGCTTCGCTGCCCGGTTCTTCGAAGATCGCGATTTCCCGCAAGCCGTCGCTGTCCGCGCGGCCGCGATACATGCCGGGCGTGTTGAAGCTGAAGACTTCCTCCCCGTCAGACGTCACCAGGATCACGCCGCCATCCCCGCCCATCTCGGCAACTTCTGCCAGGACGGCATCGGCAGTCTTGCGGACGTAGTTGGTGCTCCGCAGCCATTCGAGATGCGCCGCATCGTCCGCACCGGCCAGTGAAGCCTGTGGCCGCACCAGCCGCAGCCGCGAACATATTTCGCGCGCCACGCCGACCCGGATGAAATATTCGCCGTGCCCGGTCGCGCTGACGGCGCAGGACCGGTTGTCGGCATAGGTGCCCGCGCCGATGATCGGGGCATCGCCGATGCGGCCCCAGCGCTTGCCGGTCATCCCGCCGGTCGAAGTGCCTGCCGCGAGGTTTCCGGCCATGTCGCGCGCCACGGCGCCGACGGTGCCGAACTTCACGTCGACATCGATGGCCGAGAGGTTTTCCGCCTTCAGCCGCTCCAGCGATTCCAGGCGCCGCTCGGTTCCGAACCAGTCGGGCAGGACGGTTTCCAGCTGTTCGCCTTCCGGCAATTCGTCGGCAAAGGTTTCCGCGCCCTCGCCCGACAGGAAAACATGGCGCCCGTCCCGCCGCACGGCATCGGCCAGCAGGATCGGATGACGGATCGTCGTCGTGCCCGTGGTCGCCCCGGCACTGCGGTCCGATCCGTCCATGATCGCGGCATCGTGTTCAATCTGGCCGTCCCAGGTATAGACCGCGCCGCGCCCGGCGTTGAACAGCGGATCGTCCTCCATCAGCACGATGGCCGCCTTGATCGCATCCATGGCCGTCCCGCCAGCCGCCAGGATCCCGGCCCCAGCGTCGAGCGCCGCACCCAGCGAGGCGCGGTAGGCCGCTTCCTGTTCGTCGGTCAGGTTTTCCCGTTCGATCACGCCCGCCCCGCCATGGATGGCGAACGACCAGCCCGCGTCACGGTCCTCGCCCGCACCGCTGCCGCCGGTGACGATCTCCTGCGCAGCGGCGCCTTGCGTGATCGCCAGCGCGAGCGCGCAGACCAGGGGGGCAAATCGGGTCATGGCCTCATTCCTTCGTCGTGATGCGTCCCTCGACAGAACACCGTGTGCATCCGGTACCTACACCCTTTGGCATGACAGCCAAGCGTGCTATGCCCCGAAGTGTATGCAGTAGAATTGCCAAAAAAGGGGGTATGCACATGCCAATAGGAAATTACAGGTTCGATCAGGGCCTGGCGATGGAACTTCTCGAGAAGGCGCTGCTAGCGATCGGCATCCTGATCGTCACATGGATCCTCGCCAAGGCGGCCAAATGGGCCTTCGCCAAGCTCGTCGATGCGGTTCCCCTGCTCCAGCGCGGCACGGGCGGCGGCCAGAGCGTGGGCATGGCACTGGGCAAGATCGTCTCGCTCTTCATCTGGCTGTTCGGCCTCCTCGCCATCCTGCAGGTCCTCGGCCTCAACGCCGTGGCCGGTCCGATCAATGCGCTGCTCGAAAACGTCGTCGCGTTCATCCCGAACCTGATCGGCGCGGGCATCCTGCTGTTCGTGGGCCTGATGATTGCCGGCATCGTGCGCGACATCGTCGTCACCGCCATGCTGACGATCGACCTCGACAAGTGGATGAACAAGGCGGGGGCAGACAATGTCACCGGCAACAGCGCGATCAGCAAGACGCTGGGCACCGTGGTCTACATCCTCATTGCCATCCCGGTCGCGATTGCGGCGCTGAACGTGCTGAACATCGAGTCGATCTCGCAGCCTGCTAGTGAAATGCTCGGCATGATCTTCGACGCGATCCCGCGCATCATCGCTGCCGCGCTGCTGCTCGGCATCGGCTATGTCATCAGCAAGTTCGTGGTGAACATCCTGACCCAGCTTCTGACCGGCTTCGGCGTCGATCGCTCGATCGCAGCCACTGGCCTCGTCCGCGAAGGCACCAGCGCGAGCGGCATCATCGCCCGCGTCGTCCAGATCGCCATCCTGGTGTTCTTCGCCATCGCGGCGACGCGCATGCTGGGTTTCCCGGAACTGACCAATATCCTGAACGAGGTGCTGGAACTGGCCGGACGCGTGGTGTTCGGCGCGGTCGTCATCGGCGCAGGCTTCCTGATCGCCAACATGCTGGGCAAGCTGATCGGCGGCACGGCGGGCACCATCGTGCGCTATGCCACGATCGTGATCTTCACCTTCATGGGCCTGAGCTACACCGGTGTCGGCGATATCATCACCGAAACCGCCTTCAGCGCCATCGTCATCGGCCTGGCCGTGGCAGGTGCGCTGGCTTTCGGCCTGGGTGGCCGCGAATGGGCCGGCCGCAAGCTGGAAGAGTGGGACGCCAAGTCCAAGACGCCGCCCAAGGTGTAATCCGACAGGCCAAGGCTTCACCTTCACGGGTGAACACGATACGGGGCGCAGGGTCGATATGATCCTGCGCCCCGCTTCCTTGGAGGACGCCTCCGCCCTCGCCCGCCTTGGCCGCGAAAGCTTCTGCGCCGCGTTCGCGCATCTTTACCGCCAGGCCGATCTCGATGCCTTCCTCCAGCAGGTCTATTCCGAAGATGCCGTGGCGGAGGAAATCGTGGACAATCACTGCATTCACCGCCTCGCGTGGGAGCAGAGGGGCGACGAAGGCACGGAGACTGCCGGACAGCGCGGCCGCCTGCTGGGCTTCGTCAAGCTGCGCCATCCCAGCTGGTATGCCGAGCACAGCGACGCGGCCGATCCTATCGCGCTCGGCCAGCTCTACACCCAGCCGGACGCCACCGGACGGGGCATTGGCGCTGCCCTGATGGACTGGGCCATTGCCGAGGCGCGCCAGCGCGGGCACGATGCCATCCAGCTATCGGTCTGGAGCGAGAACTACGGCGCGCAGCGTTTCTACCACCGCTACGGCTTCGGCAAGATCGCGGATATTGACTTTCATGTCGGCGACCATGTCGACCACGAGTTCCTGTACGAGGCGAGATTTTAAGAACAAGGATTGGGAGACGTCACGATGAGCACCTACGGTTTCGAAAGCACGGCAGACGAGGTCCTGTCGGACATCGACCTCAGCGGCAAAACGGCGTTCATCACTGGCGGATATTCCGGGCTGGGGAAGGAAACCGCGCGCGCCATGGCGGCGCGCGGCGCCCACGTCATCATTGCCGGGCGCGACATGGACAAGGCGAATGCGGCAGCCGCGAAAATCCGCGAGGCGACCGGCAATGAGAGCATCGAGACAATCGAATGCGACCTCGGCTCGCAGCAGCAGCTCAAGGCTTGCGGGGCCGAGGCGCGCGAGCGGCTGGGCAAGATCGACCTGCTGATCAACAATGCCGGGGTGATGGCGTGCCCCTATGCCGAAACCGCCGACGGGTTCGAAATGCAGTTCGGCACCAATCATCTCGGCCATTTCACTCTGACCAACGAATTGCTGCCGCTGGTCGAGAACGCCGCGGGCGGCGACAGCCATCCGCGTATCGTCAACCTGTCCAGCCGCGGCCATCACTTCGCGCCGGTGAACATGGACGATCCCAATTTCGACAACCGCGATTACGAGAAATGGCAGGCATACGGCCATGCCAAGACGGCCAATATCCTTCACGCCGTCGGCCTGGAAAAGCGCCTGTCGGACAAGGGCATCCACGCCTATGCCGTCCACCCCGGCGGGATCATGACCAATCTTGGCCGCCACCTGACGCAGGACGACATGACCGCCCTGCGCAAACGGATCCAGAAACGCGCCGAGGAAGCGGGCGAGGAACCGGAAGGCTTCAAGACGATCCCGCAGGGCGCAGCCACTACCTGCTGGGTCGCCACCAGCGACGAACTGGAAGGCCGCGGCGGCCTCTATGCCGAGAATTGCCATGTCGCCGAAGTCGATGACGAGAACGCGGTAGGCGGTGTTCGCAGCTATGCGGTGGACGAAGGCAAAGCCGAACAGCTCTGGCAATTGTCCGAAACGCTGGTCGCGCAGGCCTGAATTCGCCCGCCAGCCTTTCCTGCCGGTAGCGGCGCTGGTTGAGAAAATACGTGTAACCTTCGGGCCGGTTCGTGCGAACTGCATCCACGGAACCTGCCCGAGGGACATGCGCACGCCATGATTGCCGACGAGAATACGATGTCGCACCTGATGCGCAAGTCGCAGCTCGGCGACAAGCGAGCCTACGCCGTCCTGCTGGACGAATGCGCGGCGTGGCTTCAGCGGAATTTCCCAAAGCGGGTTCCGCGGCACCAGCTCGACGACCTGGTGCAGGACGTGCTCGTCTCGCTCCACCGCAAGCGTGCAAGCTGGGATCCCGACCGGGCTTTCATGCCGTGGCTGGCCGCGATTGCACGTTATCGCTGGGTCGATCACCTGCGCCGGGTCTATCGCTCGGCGGAAGACGAGCTGCGCGATGCCGACGCTCCCCATGACAGCGAGGAAGAAGCCGTCATGGCGCGCATGAGCCTGGACCGCCTGTTCGTCCAACTCCCCGAAAAACAGGCCGATGTCATCGAACTGGTCACGATCGAGGGCCTGTCCATCGCAGAGGCGCCGCGCAGGACGGGCCAGAGCGAGAGCCTGGTGAAGGTCAACATCCATCGCGGCCTGAAGAAGCTGTCCGCCATGGTCGAAAAGGCAGAATGACGATGAACCGTAGCCATGCCGCGCTGATCGCGCAGCTGTCGGATGAACTGGAGCCGGTGCGTCAGATGCGCGCGCGCGGCGGTTACCTGCTGATCGGACTGGCTGCTCTCGTGACCTTCCTGTGCGTCTGGGTCGCCGCCGGCCTGTGGGACGGCGTAATCACCGGAGAGGCGTCCCCCTTCTACATCATCGCCAATGGCTTGCTGCTGCTGGTCGCCCTTGCCAGCGTCGGTGCGACCATCGCCCTTGCGACCCCGTCGGTCGGAAACCGGCAGGATGGCCCGCGCTGGACGCTGGCGATGCTGTGCGTCCTGCCGGTTTCAGCGCTGGTCGCCGCAACGGTGCCGGGGGCGGGAATGACATCCATTGTCGATCCGCATGCCCTGTCGTGCCTCGCGTCCGCCCTTGCTGCGGGCCTGCTCGTTTTTGCCTGTCTCGCCATCTGGCTCAGGCGCTCGGCGCCCGTATCGATCGCGCTGGCGGGAACCAGCGCCGGGATCGCGGCAGGTGCGGCCGGCAGTTTCCGCTACGGCCTTTCCTGCCCTGTCGACACCCTGACCCATCTTAGCATCTGGCACGTCGCGCCGGCCCTGCTGGGCGGTTTTCTGGGACGGATCTCGCTACCGCGTATCATCAGGTGGTGAGGATTTGTCACCGCTGCCGACTTGGTGCAAGCTCCTGATACGACAGGTGCAATCGGGGGATTCGCATGACGCAGCCAATGTCCGACGAGCAGCGCATCGTGCAGCTTCTCCATTCGGCGAACAATTGCCGCCAGATGCTGGCCGCGGTGGATCGCAAGCTCGCCGAGGCGCTGCAGCATGTCTATGACGGCGATATCGCCCAGTGCCGCGACATGCTGGAAGAATTGAGCAGGACCCTGCCCGTAGCGATGGCCATCATCGAATTCGAAGAGGACATGAACACTTCCTCATCCAAGCCAACGCCCGGCGAAAGCGCGGACCGGGACGACAGCCAAAGTTGACCGGCGCCGCCTTTCCCTGACCCTTGGGCTGTTCCTACGCCTGCCCGGCAGTGCTAAGGGACGCTGCATGAGCACGAACACCATCCGCCCCTGGCGCTCCATCGAGCGTCGCCAGTCCCGCCAGATCATGGTCGGCAGCGTGCCCGTGGGCGGCGATGCACCCATTTCGGTCCAGACGATGACCAATACGCCGACAGAGGATGTCGGCGCGACCATCGACCAGATTCGCCGTTGCGAGGATGTGGGCGCGGACATCATCCGCGTGTCCTGCCCGACCGAGGAATCGACCGAGCATTTCGACCAAATCACGAAGGCGGCCCAGGTCCCGATCGTCGCCGACATCCATTTCCATTACAAGCGCGCGCTGGAAGCAGCGGACAAGGGCGCTGCCTGCCTGCGGATCAATCCCGGCAATATCGGCAGCAGCGAACGCGTGGCCGAAGTCGTCCGCGCGGCGAAGGCCAATGGCTGCGCGATCCGCATCGGGGTCAATGCAGGGTCGCTGGAACGCGACCTGCTGGAAAAATACGGCGAGCCCTGCCCGGAAGCTCTTGTGGAAAGCGCGCTCGACCATATCAAGCTGTTGCAGGACCACGATTTCCACGAGTTCAAGGTCGCGGTGAAAGCGTCCGACGTGTTCCTTGCCGTCGCTGCCTATCACGCGCTGGCAGAGACGGTGGACTGTCCGCTCCATCTCGGCATTACCGAGGCGGGCGGCCTGATCGGCGGGACGGTCAAGTCCTCCATCGGCATCGGCAGCCTGCTGTGGGCAGGCATCGGCGACACGATCCGCGTGTCCCTCTCCGCTGAGCCGGAGCAGGAAGTGAAAGTCGGTTTCGAGATGCTGAAGGCGCTGGGGCTGCGTACGCGCGGCGTTCGCGTGGTGTCGTGCCCCAGTTGCTCGCGCCAGGGGTTCGACGTCATCCGCACGGTCGAGGCGCTGGAGGCCCGGCTGGAGCACATCAAGACGCCGATGAGCCTTTCGGTCCTCGGCTGCGTGGTCAACGGCCCGGGCGAGGCGCGCGAAACCGATATCGGCCTGACCGGCGGCGGTAACGGCAAGCACATGGTCTATCTGTCGGGCGTGAAGGACCACCATATCGAGAGCGAAGATATGCTTAGCCACATCGTGAAGCTGGTGGAGGAAAAGGCCGCTGCCATCGAGGCAGGCGAAGCACAGGCGTTCGATCCGCATACGGCCGAAGCTGCCGAGTGATGCGCGCCTTGCTCGCCGGTATGTTGGCGATAGCGGTCGCTGGCTGCGCCACGACCTCTCACCCGCACAGCGCTCATCCGTACGAGGCACGCCCGTTCGAAGCTGCTGCAGCGGCTCGACCCGAACTGGAAACGGCGCTCGAACGTGCGAAAGCTGATGGAAAGCTGACGCTGGCGGTCTTTGGTGCAAACTGGTGTCACGACAGCCGGGCCCTCGCCGGTCTCCTCGAAACCGAACGCTTTCGCGCGCTGACAGACGCGCATTACGAGATGGTGTTCGTCGATGTCGGCACCCCTCAGAATGGTAAGGGCCGTAATCTCGAACTTGGCGCCGAACTGGGCGTCGAGGGTATAGAGGGCACGCCGACAGTCATCGTGATCGGCCGGAGAGGCGCGACTCTGAACGTAGCAACCGCGAAACTGTGGCGCGATGCTGCGAGCCGCAATCCGGACGCTGTCTACATGGAGTTGTTCCGCTTCGCACAAGCGGGACTGTAACTCCTGCTCCACGTCGTCCACCATGTCGATTACATGGCCCCGCCGCCGACACGCGGGACGTTCCGGTTCGACAAGTACCAGCTCGTCATGCGCCTTTTGCGGGAAAGCGGGGCGGCGATCACCGAACACGCGCCCGAGCCGTGCCCGCGCGAATGGCTGGAGGCGGTGCACGACCCGGACTATGTCGAACAGGTCCTGACCCAGACCGTCCCGCGAGAGAAGGAGCGGCGCATCGGCTTCCCGGTCACCGCGCATATCTCGCAAAGGGTGCAGCATACGAATGGCGGCACATGGCTCGCCGCGCGCCTCGCTATGCAGCATGGCTATGCCGCCAACAGCGCAGCGGGCAGCCATCACGCGGTGTACGATACCGGCGCGGGATATTGCGTGTTCAACGACCTGGCGGTGACGGCGAACAGGCTCATCGCGCAAGGGGACGCCGCGCGCGTCCTGATCGTGGATCTCGACGTCCACCAGGGCGATGGCACGGCCAGCCTGACTGCGGGGCGTGAGGATATCGTCACCTTCTCCATGCACGCGCAGAAGAACTTCCCCGTCCGCAAGGCGCGCTCCGACCTCGACGTCGGCCTGCCCGACGGAACGGATGATGCGGCTTATCTGGAAGTGCTGGCGCAGCATCTCCCGCACCTGCTCACCAGCGTGCAACCCGACATCGTGCTGTACCAGGCCGGGGTCGACCCGCACGAAGGTGACCGGCTCGGGCGACTTTCCCTCACGGGGGAGGGACTGGAGGCGCGGGATCGCTATGTGGTGGCGCAGGTCCGGCAGCGCGGCTTGCCGATCGCCAGCGCCCTTGGCGGCGGATACGGACAGGATCCCGCAGAGGTCGCGGGACGCCATGCCCGGTCCATGCTGGCCATGGCTGACGAGAATACGTGCTTCGGTCCTCTTTAGGTCCGCTTAAGCACCCCGGCGCTAGGGTCGCCGGATGATCGGACGTTCGCTCCTGCTGGTTTTCGGGGTCTGCGCGGTGACGGCCGCGCTCATTCCCTCTGCCGACGAGCCGGGTGGGGATGCCGGGGAAAACGACCTGCCGGCTGCGAACATGCCGGATGCGCAGGGTGCCGACGCCGAGTCCGCATCGTGGTACCAGGGCGACCATTCGCTGAACCGCGAAAGCGACGGCCATTTCTATGCCGACGTCACCGTGTCCGGCGCACCGCTGCGGATGATGGTCGATACCGGTGCCAGCGTCATCGCCCTGACCGCGCCGGACGCGCTGGCCGCAGGGCTCGACTGGTCGCCCGCCGATGTGCGCGTCATCGGAAGGGGCGCGAGCGGAGAAGTGATGGGCGTGCCGGCCATGCTGACAGAAGTGGATGTAGGCGGCATCACCGCACGCGGCGTGCAGGCGGTCATCGTGCCAGAGGGCCTCGATGTGTCATTGCTCGGCCAGTCCTACCTTTCCTCGGTCGGAAATGTCGCGATTGCCGAAGACCGGATGGTGCTGAGCGTACAATAGCCCGGTTCGCGCATAGGGCGGTCGGCGGCTCTGGTCCTTCAGAAATAGATGTCGATGTAATCGGTCAGACCGTCGCACCATTCGAATTCGCGCAGGCGGTAATATTTGCGCCCCTGCGTCGCCTCGAACCGCCAGGTCCTGTTGCCGTAGCATTCGCGGTCCGGGTCCGGCGCATAGGCGATCTGGATCAGGCCGTCGAAAAGGAAATAGTCGGGCCCGATTTCCGTGATCCGCCCCAGCACGATCAGCAATTCGCCCTTCGGCCCCTCCTGCCGCCCATACAGGCGATAGGTGCCGAACGCATCGACGCCGACGGTGGCATCGCCGCGTTCGTCCCAGCCGATCCATTGCAGCGTGATGCCGGAGTTCTGCCGCAGCCTGATCGCGTCCGCCGCGCTCAGGACGGTCGTTGGGACCGGTTTTCCGTCGTGAATCTCGCTGGCCTCGGCAGCACCCTCTTCCGCGTGATCGGGCGGCGACGGGACTTGGGTCGCATCGGCTCCCTCCCCTTGCGCGGACACACAGGCGGCGGTCAGCAGGAGGCAGATGGAGGCAGCAATAAGACGCATGGTGGGCTCCTTCGTCGATTCCGGCGGTTTCCCGCTTCAAGCCGCGATTAAGCTTGGCTATGATAGGCAGCAAGAATGAACAGACGCGATCTTATCAAGGGCACTCTTGCGGCAGGCGCCCTGGCCGCGGTACCCGGCCGCGCGCTGGCGACGACCTTCGCCCAACCGAAGACCGGCAGCCTGCGCGACCGCGCCCTGTTCGACATCGCCAAGCGCGAGCTGGACAAGGCCGGAAGCGTCATCTGGAAGAAGGACATCGTCGGCATTGCCGATTACGGCCTTCGCTCCAGCGAACCGCGCTTCCATTTCGTCAATCTGGGCCTTGGCGAAGTGCAATCCTATCACGTCAGCCACGGCACCGGGTCCGATCCGGAACATGACGGCTGGCTCAATTCCTATTCGAATGTGGAGGGCTCCAATGCGACCAGCAAGGGGGCCTATGTCACGTGGGAATGGTACAAGGGGCGCTACGGCACGTCGGTCCGCCTCGGCGGTCTCGACAGCACGAACGACAACGCGCTGCGACGCTATATCGTGATGCACCGCGCCGCCTATGCGGAACAGTCCCACCTCGAACGCTGGGGACGTCTCGGCCGCAGCAATGGCTGCTTCGCCATGGGCGAGGAACAGTTCCGCATCGCGCTGCTGAACCTGTCGGGCGGACGCCTGCTATACGCCGACAGCCTGGGCCTGGGCGAGGATGGCAGCACGATTGCCGCGCCTGCCTCGCAGCCATCCGTGCAATTTTAGGATACCGGCGCGCCGGAATATCCGGTTCCGATATGGCGTAAGGAGCCTGCGGACCTGAACGACAGGCCCGCAGGTTACCCGCTTTCGTGCGCGATCGGCTGGTGCGTCAGGTAGCCCTCGGATCGTCCTCTATCACGATGATCTGTTCGTCGGTAACGCGGCTGCGATTGGCGACGCGGGGTGCATCGAGCGAATCGAGCACCGCCTGGTCGCGCCCGTAGATGTCGTTGAACGTCGTCAGCTTGCCGTCGATGTCCTGCGCCATCGTGAAATAGGTGATGTAGGCGGGCATCTTCTTCTCGAAGCCGACGCGGGTGTATTTCCCGCTCGCCAGCTTCTCCACGCCTTCTTCCGCTGTCAGGCCCGCCTGCAGGATGGCCAGCGTCAATGCCAGCTCGTCTGCCCGTTCGGTGCGGATGCAGCCGTGGCTGAGCGCACGCTGTGCGTTCTTGAACAGGCCGCGCGAAGGCGTGTCGTGGAAGAAGATCGCATGCTTGTTCGGCATGTCGAGCTTCATCTTGCCGAGCGAATTGGTCGGCCCCGGCTGCTGGACGACCGATACCCAGCCATTCGCACCCTTGGTCGCGGTATAGCCCTTGGCCTTGGCCCACGCAGGATTGCCCAACACGCGCGCACCCAGCCCTTCGCCCTTCACGATGCTCTGCGGCACGGTCCAGGTGGGGTTGAGGATCACGCCCTCCACGCTTTCGGCAAGCTGCGGGGTCGCCGTGCGCCCCGGCTTGCCGACGATCGTGCGATAGGTGCGCACGATGTTGTCGTTCACCGTCAGCCGCAGCTGGTATTCCGGGACATTCGTAATCAGGTACTGGCTGCCCAGATCGCGCGGAAGCCAGCGCCAGCGATCCATGTTCGCGCGGATCAGCTTGCCACGGGCAGAGCCGGCATCGACCTTCGCCAGTTCCTCTCGCAGGCGGGCGTAATCGGGATGCTCCGGCGCGATCGACTGAAGCGCCGCCTCAAGGTCGCCGGAGGAAAGCGCCTGCGCCATGATATCGCCCGTGCGGTAGCGGTCGGCATCGGGGTCCATCACGAACCATTGCTTGCGCGCGGCCATCGGCGTGCGGCCGTCGCGCATGTCCTCGACCAGCCAGGCAAAACGCTTGCTTGCCTCGGCATTGAGCTGCGCCCCCGGCCCCTGCAGCGCAATCGCCCGCAAACCGGCAATGTCGTAGTCGGCGGGATCGAGACCTTCCGCGTCGATGCCGTCGAGCAGATCGGCGAGAGCCATCGCATGTTCGACGGGCCATTCCTGAACGTCGGATGTCACCTGCTGAACGGTCCGCATCTCGTCCGCAGCGGCGGGCTGCGCGGCGGGAGCCGCGAGCGCCGTGCCCGTGGTCGGCGTATCGTAATCGGGATCACCGGCGAAGGATTCCGCGACCGTCTTCGGTTTTTCTTCCGGTAGCAGATTGGCCGGCGAGCCCTGCGCGGCGGCAGTGAAAGGAAGCGCGAGAGCCGCGCTTGCAAGGAGGAGGTGTGTTTTCATCGTCATCGTTCGCATGGTTGGTCCCACCTGTTGCGGCCATTTTGCCGCGTCGTCGTGCTGCCATCAAGCACCTGCGCTTAGCGCAAGCTGAATTATCGCCACCTGCGCCCGGTTTGCATCGGTGACCTGCGCCTCATCCATCGCTAGGGCAGGCGGGAGATGACGAGAAACCTGGCCCTGCTGCCCGTACTGGCGACCTTTGCGGCGGTGGGCTCCCTGGCCCTTATGGATGCGCTGATGAAAGGCGCGGCGCTGGCAGCGGGCGTTTACAGCGCCACCCTGATGCGCGCGGCGCTGTCCGCCGCCATGGCCGCGCCCATCTGGCTTGGCACGGGCGGTCGCTGGCCCGGGAAGCGGGCGCTGCGCCTCCACCTGGTGCGCGGCGGCGTATCGGCGTGCATGGCGCTCACGTTCTTCTACGCGATCACCGTCCTGCCCATTGCAGAGGCTATCGCGATCTCCTTCGTCGCGCCGCTCATCGCGCTCTATCTTGCCGCGCTGGTGCTGAAGGAAACCGTCCGGCGCGAGGCCGTCTACGCATCGATACTGGGATTTGCCGGGACCATCGTGATCGTGTCCGGCAGGCTTGGACAGGGCGATGCGGGCGACGATACCGTTCTCGGGATCGCCGCCATACTGGTGTCCGCGATCCTGTACGCGGTCAATTTCATCATCATCCGCCTGCAGTCGCAGGCCGCAGGCCCGGCGGAGGTCGCGACGTTCCACGGCGGCGTCTCCGCCATCCTCATTGCGCTGGCCGCACCGTGGCTGTTCGTGATGCCCGGCTGGCCCGCCATGGCGGATATTGCAGGCGCCGCTGTCCTGACGGTGGCTGGCGCCATGCTGCTTGCCTGGGCCTATGCCCGGGCAGAGGCGCAGGTGCTGGTCCCGATAGAGTATTCGGGCTTCCTGTGGGCCGTCCTGTTCGGGTGGCTGTTTTTCGCGGAGGAGGTCACGGTCACGACTCTGCTGGGAACCGGCCTGATCGTCATCGGCAGTTTCATCGCAGGGCGGCGAAAAAGGGCTGTTTGAAGGGCTTTCTACCGCCTGCGACCCTTGACGAAACGGGCTTCGTGTCGCAGGTGCGCGGCACATTCGGTGCGCCCGTCCGTTACGGGTGAGAGGCCCCGGAAGATTCGCTTTTCGAAAGGACGCATATGACCCAGGTCGGCAAGGACACGCTCGGCACCCGCAGCACGCTCAACGTAGATGGCAAGGAATACGCCTACTACTCCTTCAAGAAGGCGTCGGAGAAACTGGGCGACGTATCGCGCCTGCCGTTCAGCCTGAAGGTCCTGCTGGAAAACATGCTCCGCTTCGAAGACGGCGGCCACACCGTGTCGACCGATCACGCGCAGGCGATCGTCGACTGGATGAAGAACCCGACCACCGGCGATGAAATCCAGTACCGGCCTGCCCGCGTCCTGCTGCAGGATTTCACCGGCGTTCCCTGCGTGGTCGACCTCGCTGCCATGCGCGATGCCATCTCCGCGCTCGGCGGCGACACCAACAAGATCAATCCGCAGGTTCCCGTGAACCTCGTGATCGACCACTCCGTCATGGTCGACGAATTCGGCCACCCGAAGGCGTTCGAGAAGAACGTCGAACTGGAATATGCCCGTAATGCGGAGCGCTACGACTTCCTCAAATGGGGCTCCAAGAGCTTCGAGAATTTCTCCGCCGTGCCTCCGGGCACCGGCATCTGCCACCAGGTGAACCTGGAGCATATCGGCAAGACCGTGTGGTCGAGCGCGGACAAGGATGGCACAATGGTTGCCTATCCCGACACCTGCGTCGGCACGGACAGCCATACCACGATGATCAACGGCCTTGGCGTCCTTGGCTGGGGCGTTGGCGGGATCGAGGCAGAGGCAGCCATGCTCGGCCAGCCGATCTCGATGCTGATCCCCAAGGTGGTCGGCTTCAAGCTTGAAGGCGCGCTCGCCGAAGGCGTCACCGCGACCGACCTCGTGCTGACCTGCGTGCAGATGCTGCGCGAAGTCGGCGTGGTAGGCAGCTTCGTCGAGTTCTACGGCCCCGGCGTCGGCAATCTCAGCCTCGCCGACCGTGCGACCATCGCCAACATGGCGCCGGAATACGGCGCGACCTGCGGCTTCTTCGGCGTCGACGACAAGACGCTCGACTATCTGCGCCTGACGGGCCGCGACGAGCACCAGATTGCCCTCGTCGAAGCCTATTGCCGCGAACAGGGCATGTGGATCGAACCCGACAACGAGCCGGTGTTCAGCGAAACGCTCAGCCTCGACATGAACAGCGTCGTCCCCAGCCTCGCCGGACCGAAGCGTCCGCAGGACAAGGTCGCGCTGCCGGAAGTGGACGAACTGTTCAATTCCGACCTCAAGAAGCTGTACGGCAAGGACACGCCGCACCGCGTCGACGTGTCGGATACCGATCACGACATCGGTGACGGCGACGTGGTGATCGCGGCCATCACCAGCTGCACCAACACCTCTAACCCCGACGTGCTGATTGCCGCAGGCCTCGTCGCCAAGAAGGCACGCGAGAAGGGCCTGCTGCCCAAGCCCTGGGTGAAAACCAGTCTCGCGCCCGGTTCGCAGGTGGTCACGGACTACCTCGTGAAGTCCGGTCTTCAGGACGACCTGGACGCCATGGGCTTCGATCTCGTCGGCTATGGTTGTACGACCTGCATCGGCAATTCCGGCCCGCTGGCCCCGCAGATCAGCAAGGCGATCAACGGCAATGACATCGTCGCCGCTTCCGTCCTGTCGGGCAACCGCAACTTCGAAGGCCGCGTATCGCCCGACGTGCGCGCCAACTTCCTCGCCAGCCCGCCGCTGGTCGTCGCATATTCTGTCCTCGGCACGGTGACGGAAGACATCACGACCACCCCGCTGGGGCAGGACCAGGACGGCAATGACGTGATGCTGGCCGATGTCTGGCCTTCCAACCAGGAAATCGCCGAACACCGCGCGGCCAATATCGATCGCGAAATGTTCGAGAAGCGCTACGCTGACGTCTACAAGGGTGACGAGCACTGGCAGGCGGTGAAGGTCGAGGCGTCCGACACCTATCGCTGGAACCCTGGCAGCACCTACATCGCCAGCCCGCCTTTCTTCGAAGGCATGGAGATGACCCCGGCGCCGATCACCGACATCACCGACGCGAAGCCGCTGGCGATCCTTGGGGATTCGACGACGACCGACCACATCTCGCCCGCCGGTTCGATCAAGGAAGACTCGCCCGCAGGTGAATATCTGCGCGATCACCAGGTGGCGAAGGCGGACTTCAACTCCTACGGCTCGCGCCGCGGAAACCACGACGTGATGATGCGCGGCACCTTCGCCAATATCCGCATCCGCAACGAAATGGTCCCGGGCGTCGAAGGCGGCTACACCGTCTATAACGGCGAGCAGATGCCGATCTACGACGCGGCGATGAAGCACAAGGAAGACGGCACGCCGCTGGTGGTCGTCGCTGGCAAGGAATACGGCACCGGCTCCAGCCGCGACTGGGCGGCCAAGGGCACGATCCTGCTGGGTGTGCGCGCCGTGATCGTCGAAAGCTTCGAGCGTATCCACCGCTCCAACCTGATCGGCATGGGCGTGCTGCCCCTGCAGTTCAAGGATGGCGATACGCGCGAAACGCTGAAGCTGGGCGCGAACGACACGTTCTCGATCAAGGGGCTCACCAGCCTCAATCCGCGTCAGGACGTCGAGGTCGAAGTCACGCACGAAGACGGGTCCACCGCCACCTTCACCGCGCTGTGCCGCATCGATACCGAGAACGAGCTGGATTATTACCGCAATGGCGGCATCCTCCAGTACGTGATCCGCAAGCTGGCTGCCGATTGAGGCTGACTGCACTTCTTGCGCTGCCATTGGCAGCAAGTGTTGGGGGCTGCGCCGGTTATGGCGCAGCCCCCGCTGCGCATGGAACAGGCGACACGTCGCAAGTCATAGGCGCTCTGATACCGGGCGAGGTCACCACGCTGACCGCGGCCGAACTTGCGCCCTTGGTAAGCGCTGGCACTATCGTGCTTGTCGATGTCCGCACGCCGTTGGAATATGCCTCCGGACATATCACCGGCGCGGTCAACCGGCCGCTCGCCGGTTTCGATCCCTTCGCCCTGCCCGATCCCGATGAGGGCGAGGTAATTCTCTACTGCCGGTCGAGCGCGCGTTCCGGCGAAGCGGCGAGGCAGTATGGTGAGGCGACCGGGCTATCCATCCGGCATCTGGAGGGCGGTATTGTCGCATGGAAGGATGCGGGGCTTCCGGTAGTCGTTCCACAAGAGCGATAAGGCAGCCTGGTTCCGGGCGCTCCTATGCACGGCAGCCGGATCATTCCCGACCGGACAGCAAAAGGGCGGCCCCTCCGCTTGGAGGAGCCGCCCTTTGCTTTGTGACGTGAGGCCGAGGCCTTAAGCGGTTTTCGCGGCCTTCTTCACGGCCCATTTCCGGCGACCGAGGATTGCGGCAGCCGCAGCGCCGAACAGGATCGTCATCGGTGGAGCGGGGACCGGGGTACCGCTCGTGCTGCCGCTCGAACTGCTCGAGGACGAACTGGAACTGCTCGAACTGCTCGAGGAGCTCGTGCTCGACGTCAGCACGCCGGACGTACCGCCGCTCGACGAGGAAGAGCCGGAGCTGCTGCCGGACGACGAACTGCTGCCGCTGGACGTCGCGCCGCCCGTCGTGCCGCCGGAGCTGGAGCTGGAGCCCGAGGAAGACGAGCTACTGGAGGACGAACCGCTGCTGCCGCTCGACGTCGCGCCGCCGCTCGTACCGCCCGAGCTGCTGCTCGAGGAGGACGAGGAAGAACTGCTCGAGGACGAGCTGCTGCCGGAGCTGCCACTTCCGCCCGAGCCGCCGCTGCCACCGGAACTGCCGCTGGAAGAGGAGGACGATGAGGACGAGGAAGAGCTCGAGGAGGAGCCGGAGCCGCCGGAGGACGAACCCGAACCGCCGCCGCTCGTGGTCGGCGGATGCGGGTCCATGCCGCCGCTGGTTGTCGTGCCGGACGTACCACCACCGGAGCTCGACGAGCTCGAGCTGGACGACGACGAAGACGAGGACGACGACGAGCTGGAAGACGACGACGAGGAACTGACATTCCCCGACGAGCTGGAGACGTTGCCCGACGAGCTGGAGACGTTGCCCGAGCTGGACGAAACGTTGCCCGAAGAACTGGAAACATTACCGGAAGAACTGGACACGTTACCGGACGAGCTGGAGACGTTCCCCGACGTCGATGTGCTGGAGATTCCGCCGGTCGAGGTGCTTACCCCGCCGGTCGACGTGCTGACGCCGCCGGTGGTCGTGGTGCTTCCGCCGGAGGTGTTGTCGATATCGATATCGATATTGATACCATCGCCGCCATTCCCGCTCGACGAGCTGGTCCCGCCCGAACTGCTGGACGAGCTGCCGGACGTGCCGCCGCCCGAGGTCGTGGTCGTGGAGCTGACGACGACGCTGCCGCCGCTCGACCCGCCGCCACCGAAAAAGCCACCGAAGAAGCCGCCGCCGAAACCGCCGCCGAAGCCGCCGCTTCCGCCGATGACCGTCACACCGCCATCACCGCCGCTGCCGCCAACGAACGGAGGCGCTGCAGGAAGGGGGATCGCAGTCGGAACGACGGCAACCGAAGTCGCGTAGGCACAGCCGTTTTCGTCGTAGCCGATCTGGCCGCCATGCGCGCCGTAGCCATAGGCCCCGCCGGCAATCGGCGCACCATGCTGGGCACCCGCTGCCGCGCCATGATGAGCCATGCCTGCGCCGCCGAGCCTGCCGACGGGTTCGCATTCGACCACGCGCTTCACGATCCGGCGCTTGCGCTTTACGGTCTTGGGCACACGGCGCTCCACCGTGGTGCGTTCCTTGACGTACTTGACGGGCTGGGCCCTCACGGACTTCGTCGAAGACTTGTACTGCGGATTGTCCGTGATGGGCTTCTCCGCGACGTGCACTGCACCGCCTGCGAGAAGGGCACCGCCCGCGGCAGTCGCGGACAATTTCGCCAGGGCCATTTTTACCGACATGGGCAAACTCTCTGTTCCAACTGGGGCTTTCCCATCAGCCGGCGGGTCCGGCCTTGGGTGTATCCCCGTCCTCTTCTAGGAACAGCCCACTCGCCTGAGCGGCAATGCGGTTAACTATGAATATCCTCGTGGCAGGCGAAATAAATGACCTGAAAACCGCATGCTGGGCCAACATGTCCCGTTCTGGAACCGTTCAGGCGGCGAATCTTGCCCAGGCGGTTAACCTTCCTTGTCGAACAGGCCTGTTTGCGACGGCCCTGCGGCGCGCTGAGTCGGTGCTGGCGGCGTTCTGTCCAGATGCGTCCACCCACGGTCGTTGAGGCAGCGCCCCCGCGCCGTGCGTGCGACCAGGCCCAGCTGGATCAGGAACGGTTCGACCACTTCCTCGATCGTGTCGCGCGGCTCTGCAAGGCCGGCTGCCAGCGTCTCCACCCCCACGGGACCGCCCTCGTAGATGTCTGCGATCATGGTGAGATAGCGGCGGTCCATGGCATCGAGGCCGAGCGAATCCACTTCCAGCCGGGTCAGCGCCTCGTCGGCTATCCGGGCGGTCACGATATCGGCGCTGGCGACTTCCGCAAAATCGCGCACCCGGCGCAGCAGGCGACCTGCCACGCGGGGTGTGCCGCGGCTGCGGCGGGCGATTTCGCGCGCGCCTGCAGGTTCGATCGGCAGGCCCATCAATCCCGCCCCCCTGGTAACGACGCGTTCCAGCTCTTCCTCGGTATAGAAGCTGAGCCGCACCGGGATGCCGAAGCGGTCGCGCAGCGGCGTGGTCAGCAGGCCCTGCCGCGTGGTGGCGCCTATCAGCGTGAAGGGCGGCAGGTCGATCCGCACGCTGCGCGCCGCCGGTCCCTCGCCGATGATGATGTCGAGCGCGCGGTCCTCCATCGCCGGATAGAGCACTTCCTCGACCACGGGATTGAGGCGGTGGATCTCGTCGATGAACAGGACATCGTGCGGTTCGAGATTGGTCAGCAGGGCGGCCAGGTCGCCCGCCTTGGCCACCACCGGACCCGAGGTGGCACGAAAGCCGACGCCCAGTTCCTTCGCCACGATCTGCGCCAGCGTCGTCTTGCCGAGCCCCGGCGGCCCGAAGAACAGCGTATGGTCCATCGCCTCGCCGCGCTTCCTGGCGGCCTCGATGAAGACCCGCAGGTTCTCCCGCGCGCCCTGCTGGCCGACGAACTCGCCGAGCGATTTCGGCCGCAGTGCCGCGTCCGGGTCCTCCGGCTGGCGGTCTGGTGTGTGGAGGGGTACGGGGTCGGTCACTAAAACGGGTTCACCGTGTAGCCGTCCTGTTGGAGGAGGGCGTGGGCGGTCATGGCGCTCAATGCGACTTCGACGCCGGGCAGCAGGTCGGCGGTTTCGTCGAGGCCGAGGCCCGCGGCGCTCTGGCCGCACAGGATGATGCGCACGCCCTCGCCCACAAGCGCAGCGATCAGCGGCGCGTTTGGGTTGGCCGCGCCTTCGAAGCGGGAGGCATAGGCTTCAGCAGTCAACAGGTCCTGCGCTGCCTGCCCGTGGACCACCACCGCCAATGCCATGTTCTCCCGCGGGACACCGGCAGCAGCGTGCATGTTGAGGAAGCGCGCGGCGGAAATCAGTGTGCGGTTCTGGCCGTCTTCCGCCCGCTCCGCAGAGTCGAAGCTGTGCCTGAACACCGTTCCTTCGGGGATGACGACATCCGCCTCGACCGACGCATGCGGTCCATGCTCTGAAAACACCGGGCCATAACCGAAGCGGCTCGCATCCGGCGTTTGCGCCAGCGCGGCACCCGATGCGGCCAGTGCCGTAATTGCCATGAACAGCTTCATCGCCATCGCCCTATCCTGCTGCCTTTTTGAGCGCGATGCGAATGAGTTCACCCTCGCCCGCGCCTTCACCCAATTCGCCTTGCGCTGCAGCGACGGCCTGCGCCGCCACAGCCGGTTTGAAGCCCAGATTTTCCAGCGCCGAAACGGCATCCGCGCTCGCCCCGCCTTTGGGAGCCAAAGCGACGCCCCCTTCGCCTGCGGGCAATCCGCCGGCCTTGTCCTTCAATTCGTTCACGATGCGGCCGGCCAGTTTCGGGCCCACGCCATTTGCCCGCGCAACCATCGCTGCATCGCCGCCTGCGCAGGCCTGCTGCACTTCGGCCGTGGACAAGGCGGAAAGGATGGCCAGGGCCACCTTGCTGCCCACGCCTTGCACGCTGGTCAGCAGGCGGAACCAGTCCCGCTCGCTCCCTTCGGCAAAACCCAGCAGGCGCATATCGTTCTCGCTCACCTGCAGGTCGGTGTAGACCGTGCACGCTTCCCCGGTTTCGCCCAGCGCACTCAGCGTGCGAGCGGAACAATGGACGAGATAGCCCACGCCGCCGACATCGATGACGGCCCAGTCGGTTCCGGTTTCGTCCAGCAGGCCTTTCAGCTTTGCAATCATGTCGTCTTTCCGGGCATGGTTTGTTCTTGGGGCACAAGAGAAGTTTGGTCCAGCAGGAATGGACAGGCTCCCACAATTGTGGGCAAGAGGCGCTGGTTTCAGGGAGCTGGCATGAGCTGGAATACATTCGGACGCGTCCTGCGCTTCACCACCTGGGGGGAAAGCCACGGGCCGGCAATCGGTGTCGTACTGGACGGATGCCCCCCGGGTATCGCCTTGTCGGAAGACGACATCCAGCCGTTCCTCGACGCACGCAAGCCGGGCCAGAACAAGTTCACGACCCAGCGACAGGAACCGGACGCGGTCCGCATCCTGTCCGGCGTGTTCGAGGGGCAGGACGGAACACAGCGCACCACGGGCACGTCGCTGTCGCTGCTGATCGAGAATACCGACCAGCGCAGCAAGGACTATTCCGAAATCGCGAACACCTACCGCCCCGGCCATGCCGACTATGCCTATGACGCGAAATACGGATTTCGCGACTACCGCGGCGGCGGGCGGTCGAGCGCGCGCGAAACCGCCATGCGGGTGGCGGCCGGTGCGGTTGCGCGCAAGGTGATCGGTGACGTGTCGATCTTGGCCTATGTCAGCGAGATCGGCGGCGACCGGATCGACCCCGCCAATTTCGACGCTGGGGAAATTGGCCGCAATCCCTTCTGGTGCCCCGATGCGGACGCGGCCAAGCGATGGGAGGCTTTGGTGGACGACGCGCGCAAGGCCGGATCCTCTCTCGGCGCGGTGGTCGAATGCGTGGCCACGGGTGTACCCGCCGGATGGGGCGCCCCGATCTATGCGAAACTCGACAGCGATCTTGCCTCAGGAATGATGAGCATCAACGCGGTCAAGGGCGTGGAAATCGGCGATGGCTTCGACGCGGCACGGCTGACCGGCGAGGAAAACGCGGACGCCATGTCGCCGGGCGCCAACGGCGTGGAATTCGCCGCCAACCATGCAGGCGGGGTCGCGGGCGGAATCTCTACCGGCCAGCCGGTCGTGTGCCGCGTCGCGTTCAAGCCGACCAGTTCGATCCTGACGCCCACTCCCAGCATCGACCGCGAAGGCAATGCGACACATGTCCGCACGAAGGGCCGGCACGATCCTTGTGTCGGCATCCGCGGCACTCCGGTCGTGGAAGCGATGATGGCCCTTGTCCTGGCCGATCACAAACTGCTGCACCGGGCGCAGTGCGGCTAGCAGGCGAACCCTGACGAGCCCATCTCGCCGCGCCACGATTGCGTCAAACGCAACGAAACGGCGCGTTGGTTGCGCTTTCCGAAAGTTCCAAATTCTAGATTGAAAATTTCGATGTTCGCAATCGCAACATCTCACTTTTGTGCGCTGCAACAGCCCCTATCTGGCTCTGACAAGTTTCAACCCGACTATTGGAGAACACCCATGGGTATCATCGGAAGCCAGATCAAACCGTTCACCGCCTCCGCCTTCCAGAAGGGCAAGGACTTCTTCGACGTCACGGACGAGGACGTGAAGGGCAAGTGGGCCGTTTTCTTCTTCTATCCGGCCGACTTCACCTTCGTCTGCCCGACCGAGCTGGAAAATCTCGGCGAGCAGTATGCCATGCTCCAGAAGATGGACGTCGAAGTCTACGGCGTGTCGACCGATACGCACTTCAGCCACAAGGCATGGCACGACACGTCCGAAAAGATCGGCAAGCTGGAATTCCCGTTCCTCGGCGACCAGAACCACGTTCTCGCCCGTAATTTCGACGTTCTGCGCGAAGGCGTCGGCCTTGCCGACCGTGCAACCTTCGTCGTCGATCCCGACGGCGTGATCCAGATCATGGAACAGACCTGCGAAGGCGTGGGCCGCAATGCCAACGAACTCGCCCGCAAGATCAAGGCTGCACAGTATGTGCGCGCCAACCCCGGCCAGGTCTGCCCGGCCGCGTGGGAAGAAGGCAGCGACACGCTGTCACCCTCGCTCGACCTCGTCGGCAAGATCTAACCGGTAAACGCTGAAGGAAAGGGGCGGCGCGCATGGTGTCGCGCCGCCCCTTTTTCTTGCCCGCCCCCTCCCGTTCCCCGCCATTCCTCCAGGAGTTCCCATGCTCGACCAGACGATGACCCAGCAGCTCAAGACCTATCTCGCCAATCTGCGCGAGCCGGTAACACTGATCGCCACTCTCGGCGACGATGCGAAGTCGCAGCAGACGCGCGAATTGCTCGAAGAGATCGCGGCCCTGCACGATTTGGTGGAGGCGAAGTTCGATGGTGACGATGCGCGGGTTCCCAGCTTCCTGATCCGGCGCGGCAAGGATGCGGACCGGCAGGTGCGCTTTGCCGGTCTGCCGATGGGGCATGAATTTACCTCGCTGGTGCTCGCCCTGCTATGGGCCGGCGGCCACCCGCCGAAGGTGGAGCAGGACCTGATCGACCAGGCGCGCGCACTGGAAGGTCGCTTCGATTTCGAGATGTATTTCTCGCTCAGCTGTCACAACTGTCCGGATGTCGTGCAGGCGCTGACCCTGATGGCGCTGGAAAATCCGGGTGTTACGGCCACGCTGATCGAAGGCGGCACGTTCCAGGACGAAGTCGATGCACGCGACGTGATGGCCGTGCCCGCGACCTACCTGAACGGCGAAACTTTCTTCAATGGCAAGATGACGCTGGCCGAGATCCTCGCCAAGGTGGACACCGGCGCGGCGGACCGCGCAGCGGCGAAGCTCGACGCGCTCGATCCGTATGAAGTGCTCGTCATCGGCGGCGGTCCGTCGGGCGTTGCCGCTTCCGTCTACACGGCGCGCAAGGGTTTTCGCACCGGCATCGCAGCAGAGCGTTTCGGCGGTCAGCTGAACGATACGCTGGGCATCGAGAACCTTCCCGGCACGATTTACACGGAGGGGCCCAAGCTTGCCGACGAACTGCGCCGGCAGGTCGGCGACAACAGCATCGAACTGCTGGAAATGGCCGGGGCTAAAAAGATCGTGCCCGCGACCAATGATGGCGGAATGCACCGGGTCGAACTGGAAAATGGCGCTGCGCTCGAAGCGCGCTCGATCATCCTTGCAACCGGTGCCCGCTGGCGCTCGCTCGGCGTGCCGGGCGAGGACGAGTATCGGAACAAGGGCGTTGCCTATTGCCCCCACTGCGACGGCCCGCTGTTCAAGGGCAAGGACATCGCAGTCGTCGGCGGCGGCAATTCCGGTGTCGAGGCGGCCATCGACCTAGCCAATATCGTGGGCAGCGTGACCCTGATCGAATATGACAGCCAGCTTCGCGCGGACGAAGTGCTGCAACGCAAATTGCGTGAATTCGACAATGTCACCATCCTGACCTCCGCTCGCACGACCGAAATCACGGGCGACGGTACGCGGATGAGCGGCCTGACCTACGAAAACCGCGAAACCGGCGAAATGCACACGCTGGACCTGGCAGGTGCGTTCATCCAGATCGGTCTCGTTCCCAATACCGAATGGCTGAAGGACGGCGCGTTGCAGCTCTCGCCGCATGGCGAGATCGTGGTCGACGAACGCGGGGCGACAAATGTACCCGGCGTCTTCGCCTCGGGCGATTGCACCACCGTTCCCTACAAGCAGATCGTGGTCGCCATGGGCGGCGGATCGACGGCGGCCCTGTCCGCCTTCGACTACCTGATCCGCACGGAGCCAGCCGAAGAGATTGCGCAGGCAGCCTGATTTTACCCGCGGTACGAAAACAGGGGCGCGGATGGTTCGGCCATTCGCGCCCTTTTTCATGTCCGTACAATCAGCAATCCGATGATATTCGCCAGTTTAATCGATTGGACTAATCATAACGCGAGTCGCATACCGTCTCCATCACAGATACGATTCCGAGCGAATGGAGAACGATAATGGATGCTAAGACAGGCGATATCAGCGGTGGATGCCCCTTCACCGGCAATGGCGGAGTGCGCGACCTTCTGGGCCGGACCAACCGCGACTGGTGGCCGGACTCGCTGCAGCTCGACATCCTCACGCAGGGTGGCAAGGGCATCGACCCGATGGGCGAAGACTTCAATTACGTCGAGGCCTTCAATGCCCTCGACTACGATGCGCTGAAGGCCGACCTGAAGGCGCTGATGACCGACAGCCAGGATTGGTGGCCGGCGGATTACGGCCACTACGGCCCATTCTTCATCCGCATGGCATGGCACGCAGCCGGCACCTATCGCACAGGCGACGGGCGCGGCGGCTCGTCGAGCGGGCAGCAGCGTTTCGCCCCGCTCAACAGCTGGCCGGATAACGGCAACCTCGACAAGGCGCGCCGCCTGCTGTGGCCGATCAAGCAGAAATACGGCAAGCATATCAGCTGGGCCGACCTCTTCATCCTGACCGGCAATGTCGCCATCGAAAGCATGGGCGGCCCGGTCTTCGGCTTCGGCGGCGGCCGCGCCGACGTATTCGAGCCTGAAACCACCTATTGGGGCACGGAAGAGGAATGGGTCGACGAAGGCGTCGAAACCCGCATCATCCCCGACGAAGGCAAGGCGTTGGAAAACCCGCTCGCGGCGATCCAGATGGGCCTCATCTACGTCAACCCCGAAGGTCCGGGCGGCAATCCGCACGATCCCGAAGGCATGGCCCGCGACATGCGCGAAACCTTCGCCCGCATGGCCATGAACGACGAGGAAACCGTGGCCCTGACCGCCGGCGGCCACGCCTTCGGCAAGTGTCACGGCGCGGCCCCGTCCGACACGTTCGGCAAGGCGCCCGAGGGCGAGAAGCTGCACACCATGGGCTTCGGCTGGCTGACCGACCCCGAGGAAATCGGCAAGGGCCACATTACCACGTCGGGCATCGAAGGCGCCTGGACGCCCAATCCTACCGAGTGGGGCAACGACTATTTCCGCCTGCTGTTCAAGTACGAATACGAGCTGACCCAGTCGCCCGCCGGGGCCAACCAATGGACCCCGGTCGACCCGGAAGAAGCCGACATGGCTCCCGATGCGCGTGACCCGTCCAAGAAGGTCCCGACAATCATGACGACGGCCGACATGGCGCTGAAGCGCGACCCGGAATATCGCAAGATTTCCGAGCGTTTCCGCGACGACCAGGCGGCGCTGGACGATGCCTTCGCCCGCGCGTGGTTCAAGCTGACCCACCGCGACATGGGCCCCAAGGTCCGCTACCACGGTCCCGAAGTGCCGGAAGAAGACCTGATCTGGCAGGATCCGGTCCCGGCCGGCACGAAGCCGTCCGACAGCGCCGTTTCCGACTTCAAGTCGAAGGTGATAGATAGCGGCCTGACCGTTTCGGAACTCGTGAAGGCGGCATGGGCCTCGGCCTCGACCTATCGCAATTCGGACCACCGCGGCGGTGCCAACGGTGCCCGCGTCCGCCTCGCTCCGCAGAAAGACTGGAAGGTCAACGACCCTGAGGAACTGTCGAAGGTCCTCTCGAAGCTCGACGAAATCCGCGGCGACCTGTCGATGGCTGACGCCATCGTGCTGGCCGGTGCAGCGGCAATCGAGAAGGCGGCCAAGGATGGCGGCCATTCGGTCAGCGTCGATGTGACGACCGGCCGCGGCGATGCGACCGACGAGCACACTGACGCGGAAAGTTTCGAGCCGCTCGAACCCTTCGCCGACGGGTTCCGCAATTACCTGAAGACCAAGGCGAACGTGAAGACCGAGGACATGCTGATCGACCGGGCGCACCTGCTCGGCCTCAGCATCCCGGAGATGACCGCGCTTCTCGGCGGTATGCGCGTGCTTGGTGCAAACAGCACCCACTCCGTACACGGCTCCAAGCTCGGTGTCCTGACCGACCGCGTCGGCACGCTCAGCAACGACTTCTTCGTCAACCTGCTCTCCATGGGCACGGTCTGGGAAGTCGTCGACGAGAGCGGCGACGAGGAATTCGTCGGCAAGGAACGTGCGTCGGGCGAGGAGAAGTTCCGCGCCACGCGGACCGATCTCGTCTTCGGTTCGAATTCCCAGCTGCGCGCGGTTGCGGAAACCTATGCCGAAACCGGCGGCGAGGAACGCTTCGTGCGCGACTTCGTTAGTGCCTGGACAAAGGTCATGGATGCCGATCGTTTCGACATTGCGTGATGGACCTTCCTGAAGGGAAAACCCTCGGGTCGCAGAAAGCCCTCGGCGTTTACGCCGGGGGCTTTTTTATGCGCCGGACGGACCCAAAGAGGCCTTGCCGCGTTAATCCCGGTACTCGCGATAAAAGGTTCAAATCATGAGCAAAAAGACCGTCCCGCCCACCACCACGGATGCCGGAATCCGGGTCCAGAGCGAAGAGCATTCCCTGACCGTCGGAAGCGATGGCCCCATCGTCCTGAACGACCATTACCTGCTGGAGCAGATGGCGAATTTCAATCGGGAACGCATTCCCGAGCGCCAGCCCCATGCGAAAGGTTCAGGCGCGTTCGGCTATTTCGAAACCACGCAGGACGTGTCGAAATACACCAAGGCCGCACTTTTCCAGAAGGGCGTGAAGACCGATGTCGCGATGCGCTTCTCGACCGTCGCCGGGGAACGCGGCAGCCCCGATACCTGGCGCGACCCGCGCGGCTTTTCGGTCAAGTTCTATACCGAGGACGGAAATTTCGACATGGTCGGCAACAACACGCCGATCTTCTTCATCCGCGACCCGTTGAAGTTCCAGAATTTCATCCGCAGCCAGAAACGGCGCGCCGATAACGGCCTGCGGGATCACGACATGATGTGGGATTTCTGGACGCTCAGCCCGGAAAGCGCGCACCAGGTTACCTATCTGATGGGCGATCGCGGCGTGCCGAAGAACTGGCGCGAGATGAACGGCTATGGCAGCCACACCTACAGCCTGGTGAATGCCGAAGGCGAGAAATTCTGGGTCAAGTTCCACTTCCACACCGATGTCGGCGATCAGTCGGGTAATGCCCACCTGACGCAGGACGAGGCGGTCAAGAAAGCGGGCGAAGACAGCGATTATCACCGCCGCGACCTGTTCGACGCCATCCATGAAGGGAATTATCCCAGCTGGACGCTGAAATGGCAGATCATGCCTTACGAGGACGCCAAGACCTACGATATCAATCCGTTCGACCTGACCAAAACCTGGCCGCACAAGGATTACCCGCTGATCGAGGTCGGCAAGCTCGTGCTGGACGAAAACCCGGTCGATTGGGACACGCAGATCGAACAGCTTGCCTTTGAACCCAACAACATGGTTCCCGGCATCGGCCTGTCGCCCGACAAGATGCTGCTAGCACGCGGTTTCAGCTATGCCGACGCACATCGCCATCGTCTGGGCGTCAATTACAAGCAGATCCCGGTAAACTCGGCGAAGAACGCGCAGGTGAATTCCTATTCCCGCGCCGGTGCAATGCGCGTCGAGAACTCGGTAGACCCTGTCTATTCCCCCAACTCATACGGCGGACCGGCTGCCCAGCCCGATTTCGGGCCGGACGCGGGACTGTGGCACGCCGATGGCGACATGGTCCGCACGGCCTACAAGCTGCGCCCGAAGGACGATGACTGGTCGCAGGCAGGCACGCTGGTGCGCGAGGTCATGGACGACGAACAGCGCGACCGTTTCGTCTCCAACGTCTCCGGACACCTTGCTGACGGCGTGTCGGAGAAGGTGCTGGTCCGGGCGTTCGACTACTGGAAGAACGTCGATGCCGACATCGGCGAGCGGATCGAGAAGACGGTCCGCGACATGATCGGCGGAAAATCTGAAGCGCCCGGCATGGCAAGCGCACTATCCATCTCCGGTGAAGGCGCGGCAATGAAGGAAGCCGCCGAGTAGACCCTCAGCTTCCGCGCTTGAAAACGATGTAGAGCGCACCGTCGCCCCCGTGGCGGCGGTGCGCCTTTCGTATGGCGGCGATGGACGCGCCATGTTCGCTCGCCGCGAGCCAGTCGAGGATCTTCGCCCGGATTGCGCCGCGGCTGGTGCCCCTGTCGGCCGCATCGACGGGACGCGGCTTGCCGGTCACGATCATGACGACCCGCGCCCCGGTCGCGCGTGCCTGGAACATACCGTCCATCAGGCGCCTGTATGCAGCATCGAGGCCGTGCCCGTGCAGGTCGAGGGAGAAATCCGGCACGATGTCGCCGCTCTTGAGCTTTCGGTCCCAGTGCGAGTCCAGATTGCCGCGCGGGCTCCGCGCCGCAGCGGAGGGAGGTGAAGACATCGGCGTATTCGCTGACTTGCCGGACGATGGCAGGCGGCGGGTCGGCTTCACGAATTTTGGCGGCGTCTTGACGATACTGCCCGGTGTCCCGCCGCCTTCTGTCGCCGTGGGCTTGTGCGAAATGCGGGGGTGCAGGGGAACCACTGTCTTCGCCAGCTTCTCCCACGCTTCCGCCTCGGATTGGCTCAGGCCTCCCGGATGGGTCACGCCGAGCGCCTCAGCGTGCCAGCAGGCGTGCGACCGAGCCCTTGGGCAGCAGGATCAGCGCCTGCCCGCCGCTCGACATACCGCCGGCGATGCGGCGCGCATCGTCACCATTGCCCCAGAAGGTGTCGAACCGGTTCGCGCCCTTGATCGCTCCGCCCGTGTCCTGCGCTACCCACAGGCCGTCGGCCACATCGGTGTCCATGTCGAGGAAGACCGGCGCGCCGTAAGGCACGAACCGGGGGTCGACCGCCACGCTGTCGCGGCCCCGCACAGGAACCGCGATGGAGCCGAGCGGACCGTCCGTCACCAGTTCGCGGAAGAATATCCAGCTCTGGTTCTCGCGCATGACACCGGCCGCCTGTGCGGGATGATCGCGCAGCCAGTCGATGATGCCCTGCATGCTGACGGCATAGTCCGTGCCTTCGCCGATCTCGCCCCGATCCTTCAGTGTACGCCCGATGGCCGTGTATCCACGTCCGTTCTGGTCGGCATAACCGATACGCATCAACGATCCGTCCGGCAGGCGCAGCAGGCCGGAGCCCTGTATCTGCAGGAAGAAGAACTCGATCGCATCAGCAGCCCAGGCTATCTCCAGCCCCCGTCCGGCGAGAGCGCCCAGTTCGATCGCCTCGCGGTCCCAATAGGGAACGAAGGCGCCGGTCTCGTCATAGCGGCCCCGCGGAGGGGTGCCCGTTCGCTCGGTTGCCGCCATGTCCGCTGGCCATGCGCGCGTCAGGTCGTCCGGCACGCGGTAGACCGGCACGTCATAGCCCGGCGCACGGGTGCGGCTGCCGCGCAGTTCCGGCTCGAAATATCCGGTGGCGAATGCCTCGCCATTGCCGATACGCACGGTTTCGAAATGTTCTGCGAAGAATGCGCGGCCCCGGTCGTATCGGGCCGTCCGCGCCGCTGTGCAGGCAGCCTGCCAGTCGGCAGGCCGCGTCAGCCCGCTCTTGTCGTCCTTGCCCGTTGCCCAGCTACAGCTTTCGAGGAATGCCGCCAGTGCGGCATTGGCGTCGGCATCGGTGACCGGCAGGCTCGACACAGGCGGCCCGCGCTCTACGCCAAGAAACGCGGCGCTCTGCACTTCGGGGACAGGTGGCGGCGCGATGACCGGACTTGGCGGTTTCGGATCGGTCCCGGCACCGACGCAGCTGACTAGCCCCGCCAGCGCTGCCAGTGCCAGACCATTCAGCGCGTGACGCATAGTCCCAGGGGCCCCTCGTTGAATTCCGGCTCCGATGGAGCCTGGCCTTGCCTCAGCCCTCGTCGGTTTCGACGAGCTGCCAGTCGGGACCGGCGGCATCGACATTGCGGGCGAAGGTCCAGATGTCGCGGCTTTCGATCGCATCGTCGAGCGAGCCGGCCACCACATTGCCGTCGCGATCGCGCGTGACGGCGGCAATATCCGAGACGAAACGCATGGTAACGCGCGCCTCGCGGCCATCCAGCTCGGCGTCGCGAATGGTCGCGTCTTCGATCCGGATCAGCGTATTGTCCATCGTTTCGCCCGCGTCGGTCCGCGCGTCGATCGCGCCTGCGAAGCCTGCATAGACGTCGTCGTCGCACAGCTCGCGCAGCGTTTCCTTGTCGCCGTTCCAGAACGCCTCGAGGATCATGCCATAGGCGCCCTTGGCCCCCTCGATGAAGCCGAACACATCGAAATTGCGGTCTGCTGCGGAAATCGCGCGCACGCCCTGTTCGACGACCGGCAGCATCGCCGTGGCAGGTTGTTCGTCGGCCGCCGCAGGCTTCAGCTGGACCACGGGGGGATTGTCTTTCGCAGGCTCGTCACCGGCATCGAACCGGCGCGGGATCGCCTCTTCCTCGTGCTCGGCACGGTTGCCCAGCACGGAATAGAGCCGCAATCCCAGGAAGGCGGCAATCATGGCAAGGATTACGATCTCGACAATCACTGTTTACCCTTAACTTTCATCGCCCAATCGCAGGCCGGGCGGCAGCCATCCGGGCCTTTGCCCTCAGACCCTCCATACATAGGAAATGGCGACAATTCCACAACGTGAACTATTGGCCGTGCGGACGGGGCGTGGCGCGCGCCGGATGGGCGGGCCGACGGCGCACCGACCGGCCAGCGCGAATTGTTGCCGCCCCCGCTGCATGGTGCTAGGCGCGCAGGCCATTCCAGATCACCAGAACACCCAGAAGAAAGCGAACAAGCCATGGCCGACCAAGGCGACGTCCTCACCGATCTCGATCTCGATCCCGCAGCGACCGGCAACGGCGCCGACAACCAGCCTTCGGTCGGGTTCCTGACCCAGTATATCAAGGACTTCTCGGTCGAGAATCCGAACGCGCCGGCATCTTTCCAGTGGAACGAGCAGCCGCAGATCGACCTGCAGCTCAATATCGGCGCGAACGAAGCGGGCGATGGCGTCCACGAAGTCGAACTGAAGCTGAATGCCAGCGCGCGGTCCAACAGCGGCGTCCTGTACGCGATCGAACTGGTCTATGCCGGCCTCGTCGCCATCCGCAACGTTCCCGACGAACAGGCCCACGCCTTCCTCTATGCAGAGGCGCCGCGCATCCTGTTCCCCTTCGCCCGCGCCATCATTTCCGACGCCTCGCGCGATGCCGGTTTCCAGCCGCTGATGCTGGACCCCATCGATTTCAACGCGCTCTACATGCAGCGTCTGGACGAAAAGGCGCGCGAGGAAGCGGCTGCGGGCGGCGATACCGCCCCGCCGGCCGGACAGGCCTGATCCGGGCCGCCTGACGCGCCCCCGCTTTCCCAACCGCCCACCGCGAGAGGCGTAAGGCCATGAGCCTGCTCAAGAATGTCGGAACCATCGGCGGCCTGACCATGGTCAGCCGCATCTTCGGTTTCGTGCGCGACGTCATGCTGGCCCGCGTGCTGGGCGCGGGCGGCGTGGCCGATGCATGGCAGCTGGCGTTCCAGCTGCCCAACATCTTCCGCCGCCTGTTCGCGGAAGGCGCCTTTGCCAGCGCATTCGTACCGCTGTTCAACAGGCACATGAAGGAAGGCGACGACTGGTCCGACGCGGAACGGTTCGCCAGCCAGGTGCTCGCCGTGCTGTTGCCGATCCTGGTCGTGTTCGGCGCGCTCATGATGCTGGCCATGCCGTGGGTGCTGCAGGCCTTTGCCAGCGACGAGCTGAGAGCCGACGGGCAGAACTGGGAACTGGCCGTCACGATGGGCCGGATCGCTTTCCCGTATTTGCTGTTCATGAGCCTTGCGACGCTGGTGGGCGCCACGCTCAATTCCCTGTCGCGGTTCGGCGCAGCGGCGGCAGCACCGATCCTCCTCAACATCTGCCTGATCAGCGCGCTTGCATGGGGCGCCTTGCAATCGGACAGCGAAGCAACGCGCCAGTCCACGGGTCTTTTCCTGAGCGTGGCGGTGTCCGTTTCCGGCCTGCTGCAATTGCTGTGGTTGGGTTACTGGATGAGGAAGGCGGGCTTCCATATCCGCCTTGCCCGTCCCCGCATAACCGGCGATGTGAAACAGCTGGGGATCCTGATCCTGCCGGCCGTGTTCGGCGCCGGGGTCTACCAGATCAGCCGCTTCATCGACCTGTTCTTCCTGGGCCAGTTGCCCGAAGGGTCGATCACCTACCTCGCCATGGCCGACAGATGGAACCAGTTGCCGCTCGGCATCATCGGCATTGCATTGGGCACGGCGATCCTGCCTGCGCTCAGCCGCCATGTCAGCCGCGACGAAGGCGACGAGGCGCAGCGCCTGCAATCCAACGCGGTCGAACTGGCGATGCTGCTGACCCTGCCGAGCGCAGTCGCCCTGTTCATCACCGGCAGCGCGTTTACCCGCGTTTTCTTCGTCGGCGGCGCCTTCACGCTGGAAGATGCACTGGTCACGGGCACGGTCGTCTCCGGCCTCGTCATCGGGCTGCCGGCCTATGTGCTGGTAAAGGTGCTGACGCCGAATTTCTTCGCGCGCAAGGATACGCGCACACCGGTCTATACGGCGGCTGCATCGCTGGTCGTGACAATCGCCCTCAACATCTATCTCGTGCCCCGCATCGGCGTGCTGGCGCTGGCCGTCGCAGGCTCTATCGGGGCGTGGGTGAACGTCGCCCTGCTTTACGCTATCCTCGCCAGGCGCGGCTTCTTCCGCCTCCAGCCGATGATCCTCTGGCGACTGGCCCGCATCGCGCTGTCGGCGCTGGCAATGGGCGTCGTCCTTTGGTTCGCCATGCCCTATGGCGAAGGCCTGTTCACAGGCTCCGCGCTGGAACGTGCGGGCGCCATCATCGGCATCATGCTGGTCGGCCTCGTCAGCTTCGTACTGGCGGCTGCGGCCCTGCGCGTTCTCGACAAGGCGACGGTCCTGCGCCTAATGCGCCGGCAGACCTGACCCCAAACAGCCCTTCGAACGGATTTTTTATGCGCCCCACAATGCGAGTTGTCTCCGGCATCCAGCCCACCGGCAATCTGCATCTCGGAAACTATCTCGGCGCGATCCGCAACTGGGTGCGGATGCAGGACGAGCTGGAGGACGGGCAGGAATGCTTTTTCTTCCTCGCCGACCTGCACGCCATCAGCATGCCGCACGACCCGGCAGAGTTGAAAAGAGGCACGCTGGAAATGGCCGCCGCGCTGGTGGCCTGCGGTATCGATCCGGCCCGCTCCACCCTGTTCAACCAGGCGCAGGTGCCTGCCCATGCAGAGCTGCAATGGCTGCTGAACGGCACCGCGCGGATGGGCTGGCTCAACCGCATGACGCAGTTCAAGGACAAGAGCGGCAAGAACCGCGAAGGGGCGAGCGCGGCCCTGTTCACCTATCCGGTGCTGCAGGCGGCCGACGTGCTGCTGTACCAGGCGACCCACGTGCCGGTGGGCGAGGACCAGAAGCAGCATCTGGAACTGGCGCGCGATATCGCGGCCAAGTTCAATCACGACTTCGCACCGCGCGATGCGGACGGGAACGAGGCCCCGGTCTTTACCCTACCCGAACCGATCAACCCGCCGCAGGCCGCCCGGATCATGAGCCTGCGCGACGGCTCGAAGAAGATGAGCAAGTCCGACGTCTCGGAAATGAGCCGGATCGAGCTGGTCGACGATGCCGACACCGTCATGAAGAAGGTGAAGAAGGCCAAGACCGATCCGGAACCGTTGCCGTCCGAACTGGGTGGCCTTGCCGATCGGCCCGAGGCGCTGAACCTCGTCACGATCTACGCCGCACTCGCCGATACGACGCCCGAAGGTGTCCTGGCGGATTTCGGCGGCGAAGGTTTCGGCAAGTTCAAGCCTGCCCTGGGCGAATTGATGGTCGAGACGCTGAAGCCCATTTCGGGCAGGCTCAACGACCTGCTGGACGACCGAGAAGCGCTCGATGCGATCCTCGCCCGCGGTGCCGCCCGCGCCCGCGAGGCCGCTGCGCCTACGCTGTCGGCGGCCTATGATGCGCTGGGTCTGCTTCGCCCCTGATTCACGTCACTGAAATTGCTTGTATTTCCGGGACCTTGGGAAACATTTGATAGGCGGCGGGTTCAATGGGGGTTCAGGCCGCTTCGCGTAGACCGTTACCAGTTCAAGGGTAAGTCGACGCCGGGCGGGGGGAAGTCCAGGCGTCCTGCCTGTTTCTTTTTCGAGGGCCGTGTGATGAATTCGATATCCAGAAAACGCCTGATGCAGTTTGCCGCCGCACCCCTGATGCTGGCCGGCCTGTCCGCCTGTGCGACCGGCTTCAATGCCGATGTTTCGCGCTTCGCCACCCAGCTCCCCGCGCCGCAGGGACAGACCTATGCGGTCGTGGCGGACGATCCGTCGCTCGCCGGCGGCCTCGAGTTCTCGCAATACGCGTCTCTCGTGGGCGAGGAGATGAGTGCACTGGGTTATACCCCTGCAGCATCGCCGGAAACCGCCAGTCTTCTGGTCCGGTTCGACTACGGTGTCGATAACGGGCGGGAGCGGGTTCGCTCCACCGGCTTCGCACGCGATCCGTTCTTCGATCCGTGGTACGGGTACAGCCCCTATTACCGCACCCGTCTCTATCGCCATCGCGGCTTCTATCGCCCGACCGCAGCATGGGGTTACGGGTATTACGATCCGTGGTTCGGCGCGAACGATGTTCGCAGCTACACCGTCTATACCAGCGGTATCGACATGAAGATCGACGATACCGGCAGCGGCGAACGCCTGTTCGAAGGCAAAGCGCAGGCCCTGTCGACCAGCAACCGCCTGCAATACCTGGTCCCGAACCTCGTCGAGGCGATGTTCACAGATTTTCCCGGCCGCTCTGGCGAAACGCTTCGTATTTCGATAAAGCCGGAAGAGACAAAGGTTCGCCGCGTCGATTGAGACAAGGCGGAACTTGAGCGCTTCGGGTCGCACCTAAGCGTTAGGGGGAGCGGGTCCATCGCAAGATGGGCCCGCTCTTACCCTTTCTGGCGGGCTGTTCCGTAGCGATCAGAGCGCTGACGAACCGCCGGTCGAACCGAAGCCGCCCGTCCCCCGCGCCGTATCGTCCAGGCTTTCGACCTCTTTCCAAGCGGCGCGCGTGACAGGTGCCAGCACGAGCTGCGCGATCCGGTCGCCGCGCTCGACATTGAAGACCTCTTCCCCGTGATTGATCACGATGACCTTCACTTCCCCCCGGTAATCGGAATCGACCGTGCCGGGCGCATTGGGCACGCTGATACCGTGTTTCAGAGCCAGGCCGGAACGTGGGCGAACCTGTATTTCGTATCCGGCAGGGATGGCGATGGACAGGCCGGTTGCCACGGCGTGCCGGTGGCCGGGGGCAAGTGCGACCGTCTCGGCCGACACCACGTCCATGCCGGCTGCACCGTCCGTGGCATAAGCGGGCAGGTCCAACCCTTCCCCGTGGGGCAGGCGCTTGATCCGGACAGGTACGGCGTCAGTCATTGCCCGCATCTCCTTCCAATGTCTTAGCTATGCGATCGACCAGTTGCCGGGCGACCTCGTCCTTCGGCATTTCGGGCAGAGCCTCCACCCCCTGCCCGCGCACGATGTGGACGGCATTGTGGCTCCCCCCCATGACGCTTTTCCCGACGGGACCGGACACGTCGTTGGCCACGATCCAGTCCACGCCCTTGCGCTTGCGCTTGGCCTTCGCGTTCTGGATCACGTCGTTGGTTTCGGCGGCGAAGCCGATCAGCAATTCGGGGCGCTGCTTGTGCGCGGCCAGGTTGGCTAGGATGTCGGGATTTTCTTCCAGCAGCAGGGCGGGCGGCGCGGATCCGCGCTTTTTCATCTTCTCCCCCGCGACATCCCGCGTGCGCCAGTCGGCCACGGCAGCAACCATAACCGCGACATCGCACGGCAGGGAGCTGCGCACCGCGTCGTTCATTTCCCGCGCGGATTCGACATCGATCCGGTCGACGCCAGGAGGCGTCTCGAGATGCACCGGGCCTGCCACCAGAGTGACCCGGGCCCCT
The DNA here is from genome assembly GCA_027941995.1 of Erythrobacteraceae bacterium WH01K. NCBI lineage: Bacteria > Pseudomonadati > Pseudomonadota > Alphaproteobacteria > Sphingomonadales > Erythrobacteraceae > Erythrobacteraceae bacterium WH01K. Next base: position 2,740,112 of record CP115966.1, read on the forward strand.
GCCGCGGCGGCGGCGGCTGCAATGGCAAAGCCCTGCTTCCCGCTCGACCGGTTGGCGATGTAGCGGACCGGATCGATGGCCTCGCGCGTGGGGCCTGCCGTGATGAGGACATGCCGGCCGAAAAGCGGGCGATGATCCGGTTCGGCCTCGAAATCGGGTTGCCCGGCCAGCGGGTCCGCTTCCAGCGGCGTTTCCTCGACCAGCGGCCCCTCGAGCGATGGACCTTCCGCCGAAAATGGCTGCGGTGCCTGGCCACCGGTGCCGGTCGCGACCTCGTGATTGATGGCATGCCGGTCCGTCGGCGGTGCGGACAGCGCCTTGCCCTTGGTCGCGAGTAGCAGCGCTCCCGGGGCCTGATCGGGGGCCGGGACCGGATCGGGGGCCGGAACCGGCGGCTCTTCGACCACGCCCTCGTCCTGTTCGTCGGGGTCCGGCACGTCCGCCGCTTCGTGCTCGGCCGGCTGTTCCCAGTCGGCCTCGATTTCCTCGGCAGAGCGCCTGCGGGTCGTGCGCGGGATGATGGAAGACAGCAATCCGCCCAGGCCGCCCCGCGCCGGTGGCTCGACTTCCGGCTCCGGCTCCAGCGCCTCGACTTCGTAAACCTCTTGCAGGGCCGGACCATCGCCCGGCTCCATATCCAGCTGGCGCGCGATTTCCCGCCAGACATCGACCGGTTCCGGCAGGCGTCCGGGGCCGAATTCGCCGCAGGCCATGGCGCCCGTGTCCGGCTCCATCACGGCCACGCCCGCCTCGCGCAGCCACCCGATATTGCGCTGTGTCGCCTCGTGCTGCCACATCCGCACGTTCATGGCCGGCACGGCCAGCACCGGCTTGTCGGTCGCAAGGATCAGCGTGGTGGCCAGATCGTCGGCAATCCCGGCACTCATCTTTGCAAGCATGTTCGCGGTGGCGGGGCACACCACTACCAGGTCTGCTTCCCGACTGAGCTGGATATGCCCCATCTCGACTTCGTTTTTGAGGTCCCACAGCGTGGTATGGACCTCGTTCTCGCTGAGGGCGGCGAGGGCCATCGGGGTCACGAACTGCGCCCCGCCTTCTGTCAGGACGCAGGTGACATGGCCGCCATTCTTGCGGATCAGGCGCACCAGCTCGCACGATTTATACGCCGCGATGCCTCCGCCGATCACCAGCAGGATGCGGGGCCCCGCCCCGGTCATGGTCGCCATTCCAATGTCATTGTCCGGGTCCACGGCGGGACCGCCCCCTTTGTCAGTCTTGCCGTCCATGCCTAGCGGCAGCGCGCATTCGGGGGAAGGCCTGCCCTTCCAATGGTTACGATTTGCCTAGCATGGTCCCATCCGAAGCTTTAGAACAGTCCGCGATAAAGGGGGGAACGATGCGTTTGATACTGTCCGCTGTCCTGTTCGTGATGGGGCTGTTCTACCTTTTCGTGGGCGCCGGATTCATCGTCAATCCGGTCGCGGCCGGCATCGATTTCGGACTGACCGGCGATGGCGCGAAAGGCCTCTCGACCATGAGGGCCGACATGACCGCCTTCTTCTATGTCGGGGGCGGTGCCATGATCTGGGGCGCATGGAAACGGCGCGGCGACCCGTTGCTGGTTTCGGCGGCCCTGTTCGCCATCGCCTTCATCGGTCGCCTCGTCAGCTATTTCGCGGACGGACCCTACCCTGCATGGACGGGACCGATGCTGATCGAACTGGTGACCGTCGTCGTCTGTCTGGCGGCGTGGTGGATCCTTCCCGATCGCAAACCGGCGGGCGACCTGCTGCGTCAGGACCGGTCCGGGTTCTAGCCGACCCAGCCCAGTGCCAGCGCGCCGGCAACGGCGCCTGCGCCCAGCGCGGCTGATACGATGTAGCCGGCCCAGCCGCGCGACCTGGCCTCACGTTGCCGCCGTTCCCAGATGAGCTCGATCTCGGGCAGGGGCGCCGCCTCGGGCGCGCCGCCACGGGGCGGGAAGCGATCTTCCACCCGCCGCACCAGGTCCGGCAATCGCAGCAGGGTCGACAGGTTTTCCTTCACCGCATCGGCCAGCGCCGCCTCCGGCCCCAGTTCGTCGCGGATCCAGCTGCGGACATAGGGCGCGCTGACGTCCCACATGTTGATCTGCGGGTTGAGCGAGGTCGCGATGCCTTCGACCATCACCATCGTCTTCTGCAAGAGCAGCAGATGCGGCTGCGTCTGCATGTCGAAATCGCGGGTGATGGCGAACAGTCCGTCCAGCATCTGGCCAACCGACAACTCGCTCACCGGCTTGCCGCGCATCGGTTCGCCCACCGCGCGAAGGGCGGTCGCAAATTCGCCGACATCGTGGTGGCTGGGCACGTATTGTGCCTCGAAATGGATTTCCGCGACCCGGCGGTAATTGCCCGTCGTCAGGCCATAGAGGATCTCCGCCAGCCATTGCCGGGCACGCCGGTCGATGCGGCCCATGATCCCGAAATCGATCGCAGCAATGGTACCGTCGGCCTGCACGAACAGATTGCCCTGGTGCATGTCGGCGTGGAAGAAACCGCCGCTGATGGCCTGCGTCAGGAAGGCCAGCACCAGCCGTTCTGCCAGTTCGGCGGGATCGTGACCGGCGGCGATAAGGTCTTCGCGCCGGGATATCTTGATACCGTCGATCCACTCGACCGTCATCACCCGGCCATTGGTGCGATCCCAGTCGATCGCGGGCACGCGAAAGCCTTCGAAACCGTGCATCGCTTCGGCCAGTTCGCTGGCGGAGGCAGCCTCGCGCCGCAGGTCGAGTTCCGAATTGGTCCAGCGCTTGAAATTGGCGATGGTCAGCGCCGGGCGCAGGCGCGCGGCTTCGCCGCCCATCGCCTCCAGATGCGCCGCCGCCCATTCGTAGGTCGCGATATCGCGGGCGAATTTCTCGCGGATGCCGGGCCGCAGCACTTTGAGCGCGACCTGCCGCCCGTCGCTCGTCACCGCGCGGTGGACCTGCGCGATGGAGGCTGCGCCCACGGGATCGGGATCGATCTCGGAAAACAGCGTGTCCAGCGGCTGCTCGAACGTGGCTGCCACGGCAGCCTCGATTTCGGAAAAGGGAACAGGTGGCAGATTGTCCTGCAGCGAAAGCAGGTTCTGCGCCGCCTCGTCCCCCACCAGGTCGGGCCGCGTCGCGAGGGACTGGCCCAGCTTGATCGCGGCGGGTCCGATCTCGCGGAACGCCCCGGCATAGTCGGGCGATTTGGGTTGGATCGTCCCGAGCCGCGCGATGCGGGTCAGCCGGCGAACCGGATCGGGCGTGTTGGGATCGCTCTCGATACCGCGCAGGGCGCCGTGCCGCGCGGCGGTCCGGCCCCATTTCAGGAGCCGCCAAATATGGGTCGCTGGCCGTGTCACCCGGTCAGATCTTCCAGCCGGAATGGATTGCGACCGCCCCGCCCAGGATCGGTTCCACCCGCGTTTGCGCGAAACCGGCATCGCGGATCATGCCCTCGAACGCCTCCATCGAGGGGAAACGGCGGATCGATTCGGCGAGATAACGGTAACTGTCCTCGTCATCGGCGATGACCTTGCCGATCTTGGGCATCAGGCGATGCGAATAGGCATCGTAGATTTCCTTGAAGCCCGGCCATTTCGTGCCGTTGAATTCGAGGCAATAGAAGCGCCCGCCATGCTTCAGGACACGGTATGCCTCGGCCAGCGCACGGTCGATACGGGTCACGTTCCTGATGCCGAAGGCGATGGTGTAGGCATCGAACTGCCGGTCGCCATAGGCCAGTTGCTCGGCATCCTGCCGCGACCAGACGAGGCCCGAGATACCCCGGTCCATCGCCCGCTCGACCCCCACGTCCAGCATTTCCTGGTTGATGTCGGCGACGGTGATGTCCGCCCCCTTCGCCGCCATTCGGAAGGCGATGTCGCCCGTCCCGCCCGCCATGTCGAGGATGGCTTCGCCCGGCTGCGGCTTCACGCGGCGCACGAAGCGGTCCTTCCACAGCCGGTGCATCCCGCCCGACATGGCGTCGTTCATGATGTCGTACTTGGCAGCGACGTTCGAGAAGACTTCGCCGACACGGCCGGCCTTCTCCTCGGCGGCGATGTCTTCATAGCCGAACGAGACGGTTTCTTTCGGGGCTTGGCTCATGGGCAGCGCCTTAGGAGAGAATGCGGTGGCGTCATAGTGTTTTGCCGGTTTGCATGCGTGCCTGTAAGGGGCGGACATGCCCGAACTTCCGGAAGTAGAAACAACGGTCCGCGGTCTTGCGCGGTTCCTCGAAGGCGAACGGATCGTGCAGGTCCGGGTCAACCGGCCCGACATGCGCCGCCCCTTCCCCCCCGATCTCGTCCAGGCACTGACAGGCGCGCGCATCGATTCGCTGGGTCGGCGGGCAAAATACGGGCTGCTTCATACCGACCGGGACCGGACGATGATCTTCCACCTCGGGATGAGCGGGCGCTGGCGAATCGATCCGGAGGAACCGGACAGGCACGATCACCTGGTGCTGGAAACGCAGGATCACCGCTTCGCCCTGTGCGACCCGCGACGATTCGGCTGGGTCGACCTGGTGGATACAGCGGCGCTCGACCAATGGCCTTCCTTTGCAGGGATGGGCCCCGAACCGCTGGGCGATGCGCTGACCGCACGGCACCTGCGCAGCGCGCTTGCCGGACGCAAGCAGGCGATAAAGCTGATGCTGCTCGACCAGTCGGTCGTGGCCGGGCTCGGCAACATATATGTGTGCGAGGCCCTGTGGCGCGCCCGGATCAATCCGAAGAAGGCAGGTGGGCGCGTGCCGCTGGCCGCGCTGGAGCGGCTGGTGCCCGAAATCCGGTCCGTGCTCGAACAGTCGATTCGGGATGGAGGATCGTCCCTGCGGGACTATGCCCGGCCTGATGGGGAGCTCGGCTATTTCGCGACGCGCTTCGACGTATACGGACGGGAGGGCCAGCCATGCCACCGGGCGGATGGCGGCGTCATACGGCGCTTTGCGCAAGGTGGGCGAAGCACGTGGTATTGCCCCCGCTGCCAGCGATAGGCATAAATGGTGCGAACACAGCCGGGGCGCACCACGCAAAGATTCATTGACGCAGCGCCCCTTGCCACTTATGTGGCGCGCTTCACGGCGTTTCGGCGCCGCCTTTTTCGTATTCACGAACCAGTTTCATCGGGCCGACCATTTGACGGCCAGAGATCAAGGACGACCATGGCCAATACGCCGCAAGCTCGCAAACGCATCCGTCGCAACAATCGCCGTGCCGAAATCAACGGCGCGCGCATGAGCCGCATCCGTTCGTACCTCAAGCAGGTCGAAACCGCGCTCGAAAGCGGCGACAAGAAAGCGGCTGCCGATGCGCTGCACACCGCCCAGCCGGAACTGATGCGCGGCGTGGCACGCGGCGTCCTGCACAAGAACACGGCCGCCCGGAAGATGAGCCGCCTGAGCAAGCGGGTCGCCGCTCTCTAAAACCGGGCCCGCGGCACCTTGCTGCAGGTGATATTCGAAGGGGTCGCAAGCCTGTGGTTTGCGGCCCCTTCGCGCTTGTTACTGTCATGTTTCAAGTACTGTCACAAAACTCCAGGGTTTCCCGCGATTCGCATAGGCGGGATCCTCAAAACTGTTGGTAAACAGCTGTTTAGACGGACGCCTGCGGGGTTGCGCCGAGTCAATTTCTTTATTTCAGATTTTTTACCTCCCGTGCCTTGCGACTCACGCCGCTTGCCTCTCTAAAGGTGTTCGAGCCGACCACGGGACAGGATCGGTTCTTGCAGATTCGAGTAATGGGGGAAGGTCCGGAAACCTGGTTTCCGGTCTAAGGCGAAGCCTTGCCTTTCACGGATGGATTG